>JAFTVU010000031.1 GCA_017465665.1 Oscillospiraceae bacterium
AAGGCGGTAAAAATGATTAAGGATATTATAAAAGGTTTCGGGCGCGGTCTTGGTTACGGTCTGAGCCGTATCGTATTGCGTATATTTACAAGGCGGTGATACTATGATGTATTTTAAATGCGTTAGCTGTGGTATGTATAAGGATGACGGAGATCCACGTACAAAGGTCTGTGCAATGTGCTTGTTAATGCTTAACAATGAGCGTGCATTAACTCGCGGTAGGTAGTTGATTTTTGCCATGGGGAATGGTATAATATTATAGAAAGTGTACAATAACTAATTTCGTAAAATAAAAATTTTACGAAATAGAGAGGAGCGGAAATGCCTAAAAAACCTAATTACGATAATGCGCCGCCTTTATTGAGAGATTTTATCGTATATTTGCAGCTGGTAAAGAATCGTTCAGAACTGACTGTATTGAATTATTATACCGATCTTAGAACGTTCCTGCGTTATTATAAGATCAAATTAGGAAGAGCTTCGGATGATCCTGACGAGTTCACAAAAATAGATATCAGTGATATTACCGAAGCTGAGCTGAAAGCTGTTGATCTCATGCTGGTACAGGAATTCCTTATATTTACTAAGACTGAAAAAGCAAATGATCATAAAGCGAGGTATCGTAAGGCTGTTGCTTTGAGACAGTTTTTTAAGTTCCTTACAAATAATAAAGGCCTTTTTGATGTCAATCCGATGACTAATCTGGAATTACCGTCGCCAAAGCCTGCATTGCCAAAGTATCTTACGCTGGAGCAATCTCTGGAAATGCTTACGCATATAGATACTCCTGATCAGAAGCGCGATTATTGTATCGTGGTGTTTTTCCTAAACTGTGGCATGCGATTAAGTGAATTGGTAGGAATTAATATCAGTGATATCAGATTCACTCATGATATTGACGGTAATGTGATCTATTCGTTAAAAGTACTCGGTAAAGGCAGCAAAGAACGTATCGTATATCTTAACAACGCTTGTGTAAACGCTTACATGGATTACATAGATCCAAGCGAAACAGATGAGGAAAAGCGCCGTCAGAAAGGACTCAGGTGTATGACAGCAAAAACAGATGCTTTATTTCTGAGCCGTCGAGGAACAAGAATATCGAACAGGCGTGTGCAGCAGATCGTTGAAGACTGCTTCAAAAGCTGTGGCCTTGATAATATGGGATTATCAGTTCATAAGCTTCGTCATACTGCCGCAACTCTTATGTATCAGAATGGCGTTGACGTGCGAGTTCTGAAAGACGTATTAGGTCATGAGAATTTAAATACCACACAGATTTATACTCATGTTTCCAATGCTCAGATGCAGGATGCAATGCGTAATAATCCTCTCAGCAATGTCACAAATAATAAAAAAGAATAAATCATAACGGTATCGCAGATAATCTACGATACCGTTATTGTTATATTACAGGTCTTCCCTGTTTGATCATCAGCATCTGATCTTTTTCTGGTAGCAATCAAGCAGCTCGCCGAAGCGCTGGAAGTGTACTATCTCACGCTCGCGGAGAAATTTCATTACCTCGTTTACGTCAGGGTCATCTGAAAGGCGAAGAATGTTATCATAGGTAGCGCGAGCTTTCTGCTCAGCTGCGAGATTTTCCATCAGATCGGCAATGGGATCGGCTTTTGATTGGATATACGCAGCAGTAAAAGGTACTCCCGAAGCATTTGCAGGATAAACAGCGTTAGCGTGATCTACATAATAATCAGCCTTACCATATCGGTCAAAGCTCTTTGCGCCCTCGCCGTCAGTCAGCTGTCCTACTACGCTGCCGATTATTTCAAGATGCGCCAGCTCCTCGGTGCCGATATCTGTAAGTAGCGCCTTGCCCATGTTGTCGGGCATTGTAAAGCGCTGGGAGAGATATCGGAGCGATGCTGCAAGCTCACCGTCGGGGCCGCCGTACTGGCTAAGAATGATACCTGCAAGCTTTGGATTCTTGTTCCTGATATTCACAGGGATCTGCGTTCTCTTTTCAAATATAAACATACTACACCTCCGTTGTTACAGACTCTTTGGAGGCCATACGCCATCCGTCCAGTCCCAGCAATCGTCATCCATACCCGCACTGCAAGCTGTCAGAGGCCAGAAGCAATCTTCAAATGCGGCTTTACAAGCCTTGTATTGCTTGCAGGCTTCGCGATACATTTCGATAGCCCGCTTATCATCAGGATGAGTATCCAGATACAGCTTTAGATCCTGAGCAAAGAAATCTGCTTCCATTATTGCTTTCATAAGCTCTGTGCTGTTTGCAGAGCTCGGTGTGTTGACTTTCTGGTGAGCCTGTTGGCGGCGATAATTAGTGTTATTTACCATTGTACAGACCCCTTTCATATTCATCTATAGTTATATTCAGTTCAGGAAAGATAGTGCCTGCTTTAAGAGCATTGTTGGGTGAATATACCTTATCCATCTTCTGGACAGGAACATACGCATAGCCCTCTCTCATTACAGGATGCATTTTGGATTCGTATTCCATCTGTAGCTCCTTTCGTCTTATGTGAAGTAATGCCTGAGGCTCACTTTATTATATGTGAGCGACAGTTTTTGGTTACATTATCATATATACCTTTCACGATTAATAATATTAGAGTGAAAGGACAGGTACACAAGATGAACAACAAGACATATATACGAAATACCGCTGTTTTGTTTGCGGCAATGGCAGTTACAAAAATCGTTGGAGCAATATTTAAAATACCATTGGCAAATGTATTGGGCGGCACAGGAATGGGATATTTTTCAGCTGCCTATGGTCTGTATTCGCCAGTTTTTGCTGTAACTGCTGCAGGCATACCGACAGTATTAATGAGAAGGACAGCACAGAATATCGCTACAGGACGGTGCAGGAATGCCGAAAAAACAAAGCATACAGCTTTGTTGATCTTTTCCTTGATAGGAACAGCGGGAATGCTGATAATATGGTTATTATCAGGCTTTTTTGCCGATAATATAGCGTGCTCTCCGCAGAGCCATACCGCGATAATATTCATTGCTCCTGCTGTACTTTTTTGTTGTATAGCGTCAGTGTACCGTGGGTATTACGAAGGTAATCTGAATGTTATTCCGACAGCGATGGCAAACGTTACTGAAGCAGTATCAAGAGCTGTGATCGGGCTTGCACTGTCATACGGAATACTGATGTATGCAAAGTACTGCTATAACAACGGCTTGGCATTTCTCGGCACTGAATATAATACTTACAACGAAGTATATGAGGCAGCACTACCTATAGCCGCAGCAGGAGCGATATTAGCGGTAACGTTGAGCGAGGTATGTGGATTGATAGCTCTTCTTATACATGATAAGAGAAGCTGTAAAAAAACGTCTGATCTCGGCTCTGACAACACTGTTGACCGCACGCGTGATATAATTTCATCGCTCATGCGCGATATATTGCCAATAGCAGTATTTGCGCTGGTAATGAACTGTTTTTCCTTTATCGATCTGATCACTGTTACAAGAACTCTGGAGCTCTCTCTTGCAGAAGACCAGGCGTTTTATGACAGAGCTTTCAGAGATGTGTTTGCATCGGGGATAAGCAGAGATGAATTTGCTAATTTTGCTTACGGAAGCTATACAGGTATAGCTATGTCGCTGTTCATGATAATACCATCATTTGCAGGTATGACAGAAAAGACATCTATACCGGAGATAGCATCTGCGTGGGAAAAAAAGAACTCACAACTGATATCGGAAAGGATAAACACGCTTTTTAAGGCAGCTGCACTGATAGGCTGTCCTGCCTGCTTCGGAGCAGCGGTATTGGCAGAGCCCATATTATCGATGCTGTATGCTGACAGAGCCGCTGAGATCTCGGTGTGCTCAGAAAGCTTTATGATATTGTGTGCAGGTGGTCTGTTCATGGTATTTGCATCTGCATTATCAGGAATATTTCAGGCGATCGGCAGGGCTGATATACCTTTATGGCTGATGGGCGGCGCAGTAGTTATTAAAGCCGTACTTAATCCGTTGCTGATATCGATCCCGCAGCTTAATATCTCAGGTGCAGCGCTTGCTACAGTTGCAGGTTACATATTTGCAAGTGCTGCAGGTATGGTATTGCTGAAAAAAAATAAAATTCATATCAGCTTGCTGCGCTCGACGTTTCATATAGTTATATGTGGAACCGCTTGTGCTTTTGCAGCGGGAATGGTTTATAGCATACTGTCAGGTCGGTTGATACAGCCGTTTGTTACAGTTGTTTCGGTATTTACAGGCGGTTTAGTTTATGTAATATTACTAATAACGATGGGCGTTTTTCGTACAAGTCCAATAATTAAATCAGAAAACCAAAAAAAATACCGAAAAGGGCTTGAAAAATCTGCAAAAATAGGGTAAGATATTAAAGCGAGCCGTATTACAAAGCGGCTCGTTGTATTGCGTGATATCATTCTCAGGAGTTCAGAAAGATGTTTGAGTTTAAAGAAAAATATAATATTGATGATCTTCTGGAAATTATGGCGCTGCTGCGTTCCGAGAACGGCTGTCCTTGGGATAAAGTGCAGACGCATGAAAGTATCCGCACAGATCTTATCGAAGAGGCTTATGAGGTATGTGAGGGCATTGATAACAACAGCCCCGAAATGCTTCGCGAAGAGCTTGGCGATCTGTTGCTGCAGATAGTCTTTCACTCGCAGATCGAGCGCGAGAGCGGTAATTTTACTTTTGAGGATGTATGTAATGATATATGCCAGAAGTTGGTTTACCGTCACCCACACGTTTTCGGAGAGGTCAAGGTCAACGGAAGCGACGATGTGCTCAGAAACTGGGATCAGCTGAAAAAGGAATCCAAGCATCAGGAAACCTATACAGATACTTTGGAAAGTGTTCCTAAGAACTTCCCTGCCCTGCTGAGAGCGGAGAAGATATGTAAGAGAACTTCCAGAGCAGGACTTGCTGTGAATGATGCTGAGATCTGTCTTGATGAGCTAAATGAACTTGTTAAGCAGCTTGATATCACTGAAAACGAGGAAAGTAATTCGCAAAATAACCATATTATGGGAAAAATTTTGTTAACAATTTGCAATTTAAACAGAATTTTGAAAATAGATGGTGAAAAAGCCTTGACATATTCTACAAATCAGTTTATAATGATGTTTAGGGCGCTTGAACAACAGGCTCTCTCTGATGGAAAGTCACTTGAAGATCTTTCCGATGAGGATTTCCGTTCCCTCTTGAAACGGATATGATTTAGTTTTCAGCGGTCTTTGACCGTTAGATAGATATTTTTGGAGGTTTAAAATTATGACAAAGGCAGAATTAGTTACAATGGTAGCATCCAAGTCTGGTCTTTCCAAGAAGGACACTGAGAAGGCAATTGCAGGTATGATCGATACTATCACAGAGACACTTGCTAAGGGTGAGTCCATCCAGCTCGTTGGCTTTGGTACATTTGAGGTTCGTGAGCGTGCAGCTAGAACAGGTATCAATCCCCGCACAAAGGAGAAGATCGAGATCGCTGCTACTAAGGTTCCCGCATTCAAGGCTGGCAGAGCTCTCAAGGATGCTGTTGGCGAGTAATTCGTACTGATTTAGCATTAATAGCGGCAGGCATTGTGCCCGCCGCTTTTGATTTTAGGAGGTTAATATGAGATTGGATAAATATCTTAAGGTCTCCCGTCTGATAAAGAGAAGAACGGTTGCAAATGAAGCCTGTGACGCGGAAAAGGTCACTGTAAACGGAAAGGTAGCACGTGCTTCCTATGATGTGAAGCTTGGAGATATCATTGAGATAAATATAGGCGCAAAACCGCTTAAAGTCCGCGTACTTGAAGTCAAGGAATATACTAAAAAAGAGGATGCTGCTGCTTTGTATGAGGTAGTCTGAAATACAGTAATAACTGCCCTTTTCTGTGAATATTATGTACAAACATAATTTGACAGGAGGGCATTTTTTATGAATAAGCCGATCAGTACACTGCCACAGAATATTATTCTTGAGGAACGAAAGAAGCTGCGTATCACGGGAGTAAAGGATATTGACAGTTTTTCCGAAACCAAGGTCGTGCTCAATACTTCGCTTGGCGAGCTTGTTATCAAGGGCGGGGATCTGCATATCATTATGCTTGAGACTGAAACAGGCGATTTTTCATTGACCGGCACTGTAAGCTCTCTGATATACAGCGGCTTTGCTACCAATGCTAATATTTTCCGCAGATTGTTCAGGTGAGCGATATGGAATTTGGTATCTTTGATTGTTTTATGATAGCTTTCGTATGCGGTTTGGCCTTTGGTCTTGTATATGAACTGCTCAGGTCTGTGCGCAGGCTGTTTGACCATAGGATAATTATATTCATATGCGACGTCAGCTTTTTTATCGCCGCAGGATTTTTTGTTTTTCAGCTTTCAATGTATCTTGGGAATTATATACGCTTGTATACCTTGCTTGGGTTTGGTGCAGGTCTGTTTGCTTATATACAGACAGTTGGACGGCTTCTTGGCGGTATTATAATCGTTCTTATCCGCGGTTTAAAGGCTGTTTTCGGTAAGGTGTTCACAGCTATCGGCGGAGTTTTTAAGAAGTCTGTTGGAGTATTTGCACATAATGTATCAGCCGCTTTTGTTCGTTTCAACGATTTTTTAAAAAGAAAGAAGAAAACTTCTGTTTCCCTATTGCATTTTGACACCAAAAGAGTGTATAATGTAAAAAGAAATATAATACAATCCGGGGAAGATATTGGGGGAAAATATGTCATTCAAGCTAAGGTCAGGCGAAGTCCATGAAAAGAGTAATCATGGTTTTATAAGAACTCTGGTTTATATTGCCGGCTCTATTCTTGTCGGTTTTATTGTGTTCTCTATTATTACTACCAATATGCAGATAAATGAGGACAAGCAGAAATATGAAGAGCTTCTCCAGCAGACAGAAGCTGTTGAGGAAGAAAATGCTTCTATAGAGCGCTATCTGGTTGATGGTGCTGATATGGATGAGTATATCGAGGCTATGGCTCGTGATAAGCTCAATTATGCAAATCCCGATGAGCGTGTTTATTATATCGTTCCATCAGGTGATTGATATGAATATTTAAAGGACGCAAAAGCGTCCTTTTGTTTTAATATTTTATATTTACGGCGGATATAATATAGTAAAAAAGGAACAATCTATGAAACTCTTTTCTACTATACAAAAGATCATATTCAGCCGTATTTCTTTTTGCGCTGTCGGCATTATTATGCAGCTGTTATATTTACTGGCGCTGTTCTGGATGCTTGGTACAATGTTTTCGTATTCCTATTTTGTTTTTTTAGTTATCGGTCTTCTGGTTGCACTGTATATCATCAACAGAGATATAAGTCCCGGGTATAAGCTGATATGGGTATTTGTCGTGCTCTCCTTCCCTGTTTTCGGCTGTGTATTCTATTGGTTTTACGGAAAGCATGGTCTGTACAGAAACACGATATTGCACAGTGCATATAATGAGTTTCTGTATGATGATGACGGTATTGCTGACAATATACTCAAAGAAGATGAGCACGCAGCAAAGCAGGCTCACTATATCAGGCGCAACGGAGATCTGCGGATCTATTCAGATACCGATACGAAATACTTCCGCAATGGTGAGACCTTTTTCCCGATACTTCTTGAAGAGCTTGAAAAAGCAGAACGCTCTATTTTCCTTGAATTCTTTATAATTGATAAAGGCTATATGTGGGATAGTATCATTGAAATACTGGAGCGTAAGACCAGAAGTGGCGTGGATGTGCGTATCATATATGATGATTTCGGATGTCTTATGACTCTCCCCCGCAATTATGATGCCACGCTTCGCAGAAAAGGCTTAAAATGCGCTGTATTCAGCCGTTTAAGACCGTACTGGTCAAGTAAGCTGAATAACCGTGATCACCGTAAGATCATCGTTATAGACGGAAATACAGCGTTTACAGGCGGTATCAATCTGGCGGATGAATATATCAACAGGTTTGAAAAGCACGGCTACTGGAAGGATTCTGCTGTTATGCTGAAGGGTGAAGCTGTTAAAGGGTTCACTGCTATATTCCTTGGAATGTGGAAATATCTGAATGAAACGTCAGTTGATGTTCATGAAGAGGCTTTCTTTCCTCATTGTGAAGTAAGCGGCAGCGGATATGTAATACCGTATGCAGGATATCCCTCCGAGGATGGCGTGCTTGCGGAAAATGTATATATCAATATCCTTAACAGTTCATCGAGATACGTCTATATCACAACGCCATATCTTATATTAGACAGTGAGATGCAGGAGGCGCTTATTCTTGCCGCTAAGAATGGGATAGATGTAAGGATAATCACACCTCATATTCCCGATAAACGCGCTGTGCACGCTGTTACGAGAGCCAATTACCGTATACTGCTTATGAGCGGCGTCAGGGTATATGAGTTTCTTCCCGGATTCATCCATGCCAAAAATTTCGTGTGTGATGATAAGATCGCTGTAGTAGGCACAGTAAATCTTGATTTCAGAAGTCTGTATCTTCACTATGAATGCGGTGTGTGGATGTATGATACAAGCTGCGTCAGTGATATCCGTGAGGATTTTATTCTCACACTGGAGCAATGCAAGGAGATAAGCATAGATGACACTTACGAGCGAAATATATTTAAAAGGATCTTCTGGTCGGTTATACGGATTTTTTCACCCCTGATGTAGATGAATTTTTCTAAAAAGCGGTTGCAATTTGGGTGCGGATGTGATAAAATATATAGGTATTACAGATGCGCCTGTAGCTCAGCTGGATAGAGCAATAGCCTCCGACGCTATGTGTCGTGCGTTCGAATCGCATCAGGCGTACCATATCAATTCAAACCGTCCATTGGGCGGTTTTTTTATTGCAAAAATATCAGGGAAAAATATACTCCGCAGCAGTTTTAGTCAAACTGCACAAAACCTTTTCCGTACTATGCATTAAACCGATTAAAACCACGTTTTTTTGTTACCGCTCTTGTAGACTTGCCGAAAAAGTTGTATAATATCATGTGGTAAAAAATAAATTCAGAAAAGAGATGTTGAACATGGTAAGAGAGGATCTAAGAAACATAGCGATCATCGCCCACGTTGACCACGGTAAGACTACACTGGTTGATGAAATGCTTAAGCAGGGCGGCGCATTCCGCGATAATCAGGTCGTGAATGACCGCGTAATGGACAGCAATGATATCGAGCGTGAGCGCGGTATCACAATTCTTGCAAAGAATACTGCCTGTATGTATAACGGCGTAAAGATCAATATAGTTGATACTCCCGGACATGCTGATTTCGGCGGTGAGGTAGAGCGTATCCTTAAGATGGTAAACGGTGTTCTGCTGCTTGTTGACTCCTTTGAGGGTACTATGCCACAGACACGCTTTGTACTTCAGAAGGCGCTGGAGCTCGGTCATAAGATCATTGTTGTAGTCAATAAAACAGATCGTCCCGATGCTCGTAATAAGGAAGTTGTTGACGAGGTGCTTGAGCTTCTGCTTGATCTCGATGCTACCGAAGAGCAGATCGACAGCCCTGTTGTATTCTGTTCGGGAAGAATGGGTGTTGCTTCTTTCTCCCCCGATCACATGGGCACTGATTTCAAGCCTCTGTTTGATAAGATAGTTGAGCATATAGATCCGCCTGAGGGTGACGCTGAGGGTGAGCTTCAGGTACTCGTTTCCTCTATTGACTACAATGAGTATGTAGGCCGTATCGCTATCGGACGTATCGAGCGCGGCGTGATGAAGCAGAATCAGGAGGTCATGGTGTGCGATTACCTTGGCAGAACAGAACCTTTCAAGGCAAAGATCGTTTCCCTGTACCAGTTCGAGGGACTTAATCGTGTGCCTGTTACTGAAGCAAAGGTTGGCGACATCGTATGCTTCTCAGGTATCGAGGGAGTTACTATCGGTCAGACCATTACTTCCCTGTCCTGCCCTGAGCCTCTTCCCTTTGTTAAGATATCCGAGCCTACTGTTGAGATGACTTTCTCTGTAAATACAAGCCCATTCGCAGGACGCGAGGGTAAGTTCGTTACATCACGTCAGATCAGAGAGCGTTTACAGCGTGAGCTTTTAAAGGATGTTTCTCTGCGTGTTACAGACAGCGATACTCTTGACGCATTTAATGTTGCAGGTCGCGGTGAGATGCATCTGTCCATTCTTATCGAGAATATGCGACGCGAGGGCTATGAGCTTTCTGTAAGCACCCCCAGAGTTCTTTATAAGGAGATAGATGGCGTTAAGTGCGAGCCTGTTGAGCGCCTTGTTATCGATGTTCCTGAGGCATGTGTAGGTTCTGTTATGGAAAAGATAGGTCAGCGTAAGGGCGAAATGCTTGATATGCAGCCTGTAGGCAGCCGTACACGTCTTGAATTCCTTATCCCCTCCCGTGGACTTTTCGGTTACAGAAGTGAGTTCATGACAGATACCAAGGGCGAGGGTATCATGAACTCTGTATTCGACAGCTACCAGCCATATTTCGGTGATATTCCCAGACGTACAGTCGGCTCTCTTGTTGCGTGGGAGAACGGTAATGCTATCACATACGGTCTCTTTAATGCACAGGAACGCGGTACACTGTTTATCGGTGCGGGTGTTCCTGTATACGAGGGTATGATCGTAGGTGTATCTCCCAAGGCAGGAGATATCGTGGTAAATGTCTGCAAGAAGAAGCATCTTACCAATACAAGAGCCAGCGGTTCTGATGACGCGCTGCACCTTATTCCTCCCAAGGTAATGAGCCTTGAGGAGAGCCTTGAATTTATTCAGGATGATGAGCTTGTTGAGGTTACTCCCAAGAGCATCCGTATCCGCAAGGTGATCCTTGAGCGTGATCTTCGTCTTAAGGCTGAGGCTAAGGCAAAGAAATCCTGATACAACAAAAGCCGTACCTTATGGGTACGGCTTATTATTGAGGTGAATAATGGTCAAGGATCTGACAAAAGGAGCGGTTACTCCCCTGCTGCTCAAATTCTCTGTGCCGCTGCTGATAAGCGTTATATTTCAGCAGCTTTACAGCATTGCGGACAGTGTTATCGCAGGCAATTTTATTAATAAGGACGCTCTTGCCGCTATCGGTGCTTCGTATCCGATCACGATGATTTATCTTGCTATCGGTACAGGCATGAATATAGGCTGTTCGGTAGTGATATCCACTTTTTTTGGTGCAAAGGATAACCGCAATATGAAAACTGCGGTGTTCACTTCGCTGATATCCACTCTTGTTATGTCAGTTGCGCTAACTATATTCGGACTTCTGACCAGCGGACTGCTACTGGAGCTCCTCAAAACAGAGCAGTTGGTTTTCGATGATGCAAAAGCATATCTGAATATATATGTTCTGGGACTTATCTTTATGCTGATGTACAATATCTGCACAGGTATATTCACTTCGCTTGGTGATTCCAGAACTCCGCTGTATTTTCTCATCGGTTCTTCAATCGGCAATATACTGCTTGATATTCTGTTTGTAGTGGTATTTCAGATGGGTGTTCCGGGCACTGCATGGGCAACGTTTATATGTCAGGCTATATGCGCCGTACTTGCGTTTATCGTGCTTATGAAGCGTATCTCTGCAATTGAATGCGAGAAGTTCCGCTTTTTTGAATGGAGCATGCTTGGCAGGATATCACGCTTATCTATACCGAGTATACTGCAGCAGAGCTTTGTTTCTGTAGGAAATCTGTTCATACAGGGACTTGTAAACTCCTGTGGTATTGACGTCATGGCAGGCTATTCCTCTGCGATAAAGCTGAACACATTTGCAGTGACGTGCTTTTCAACAGTCGGAAACAGCGTTTCCAGCTTCTCGGCACAGAATGTAGGCGCAATGCAGTATGAGAGAGTTAAAAAGGGCTATAAGGTCGGTGCGATGCTTGCTGCCGCTATTGCAGTGCTGTTCTCACTCTGTTATGTTATTTTTTCCGAGCAGCTTATCTACATATTCATGGACAGCGCGGATGCAAATAATATTGCCGCTGCCGAAGCAGGAATGCACTTCCTTACAATTGTATCGCCATTTTTCCTTGCTGTCGGACTCAAGCTCAACAGTGATGGCGTTCTGCGTGGCTGCGGCAACGTAACAGCTTTTATGATAACAACGTTTTCTGATCTGATATTGCGTGTTCTCATTGCTTTCGTCCTCTGCCCTGTTTACGGTGCTACGGGTATATGGCTCTCATGGCCGATAGGCTGGTTTATATCCTCGGTGATATCAAATGTGCTTTTTTTCAGGCACTACAGGAAGCTAACAAAATAAGTTTACATACAGGAGGCAAAAACTATGGGATTGAGATTAAGACAATACAAGCCGTGTGATGCTGATATTATCATCGGTTGGATAAAGGACGAAGAGGCTCTGCGTAAATGGAGCTCTGACAGGTTTGGCGATTATCCCATTACAGGCTCTGACATCAATGACAAGTACCTTGAACACAACGGCGACTGCACAGAAGCAGATAACTTTTATCCGCTGACAGCGTTTGACGAAAGCGGAGTTGTAGGTCATCTGATACTGCGATACACCGATGCTGAAAAGAAAGTAATCCGTTTTGGTTTTGTAATAGTTGATGATGCAAAACGCGGTAAGGGCTACGGCAAACAAATGCTCACACTTGCACTCAGATATGCGTTTGATATATTCGGAGCGGAAAAGGTAACGCTTGGAGTATTTGACAACAACAAGCCTGCATATATTTGCTACAAGGCGGCAGGCTTTACCGAAACAGGAGAAGAAATGTTCTGTGAGCTATTCGGTGAGCAATGGCGTATCATTGAGATGGAAGTAAACAGATAAGAATCGTTCTCTACATATATAAAAACATCCTAAAGAAACTGATCTTTAGGATGTTTTTGTTATATGCCAATCCCATAGGAATGTAATACTTCAATGTTCAAGCGTTTTCTTTTTTCAAGTTCGAGTTCAACAAGATTGTAGAATTTGCTATCATTTTTGAGGTTTTGCATATTGGTAATGCTTTGCTGTTTGTAGTCATTAATTTTAGCACAAAACTCCTCAAAATCCTCTTTGGAGTATTTATCAAAACTATATTCTACACGTTGGCTGTAAATGTTTTTGCGGTACTCCATGCTCCAATCGACATAACTCGAATATGCGTCTACTTTAAAAAGTACAAGACCATCGTCATCAACATCATTGGGATTAAGGTCTCCCCCATTAATTACACCAAAATGTCGTTCGGGATAAAGCTCATCTTGCATCATACAACGAAAGCGTGCAAATGAATCAAAATCAACGATCTGGTTTA
Organism: Oscillospiraceae bacterium; assembly: GCA_017465665.1. Classification (GTDB taxonomy): domain Bacteria; phylum Bacillota; class Clostridia; order Oscillospirales; family Ruminococcaceae; genus CAG-115. Next base: position 13,219 of record JAFTVU010000031.1, read on the forward strand.
GTGCTGGGATAACAATATCCAGCGTTTGCTTTAAAGCAAGTTTCATGACTTCGGATTGTGATTCAAAACTGTTTTCAATATAAGATAATTTAGAAAAACTGTCTGCTGATTTGGAATCAAAACCGAAACGATCCATGCCTATATATGTTGACATAATATCTGAAAGCCATCGAGTATTATGCTTTGGAGCTTTTGATAAATCTATTTTAGGTCTATATACTGTTGCTGCTCCACTTAAAATGGAAAAACCCTCACGATCGATTGCATGTAAATATGAAAACGATTTTTGTACCGATATGACATGAATGATCTCATTTCCGACAACCCTTACAAAATAAGGATATTTACTCTTGATCAGCTTAAATCCAAGCGGTTCGAGAGCTTCTCTGAATACCTGTTTGAATGCCGTATTTAAGGTCATAACTATTTCTTTAGCTTCAGCTTTTTTGAAATACAGCTGAACTACTTTTTCGGTGTCCGCTAGTTCTGAATAATCAGCACAAATCAACTCAGGAGAAATGCCTAAAATAACAGCAAGTTCAGATAAAGTATCCTCAACAAAAGCGCTGTCTTTTTGGGCGATTTCAGTGAATTGTTCCCAGGCTTTACCGCTTGTAAGCAACGGTTCCCAATAAATGCGATTACCTCGAGAGGTTTCTTCAATGCCATAGCCCGATCCATCGCCTACGATCATCTTATCGCCACTATTGTGTGATAAAATAGCAAAATCGCTGTCTACCACCTCAACGGAAAATGCACTTGTTTTCAATTCGTCAGCAAGGTATTTCAAATCATCCTGTACCCTTTTAGGGTTGTTCATGTAATCTTCATTGACAAGTGTTACCCAACTGTTTTCGCTGAAAGCCAAAGCGTATGACAAAGCAGCCTCTGTATCTACACAAGGAGTAAAACCACGCTTTTTCATAACATCGCAGAACATATTAATAAACTTCATTCTTCCGACATTGTTTTTGATATGTACATTTGAAAAAAATCTGCCCATATAGTACTCCTGTTTAAATTCAAGCTGCGTTGTCCCTAGAATTAGCTTCAACATATCTGATATCATTGCCATCCGTGATAAACACGATATCGCCGCTGTGCATGGTCATAAGTACCTCACAGTTCATTGCGCGATAGAATGCAACTACATCAGTATTCGGGTGGCCGTAAGTATTATCAGCGCCTACGGAGAAGACCGCATACTTTGGGTCTACGCGCTTGACAAAGCCCACAGAGCTTGAAGACGAGCTGCCATGATGCGGCACTTTTATAACATCTGCGCTGATATCTATGAGCCATGAATCGGTCAGCACATATTCAGCATCCTTTTCTGTATCACCCGTAAACAGGAAGCTACGGTTGCCGCTGACGAGCTTTGCAATTACAGAGTAGCTGTTGAGATCGCTGTAGCCTGAACCGATAGGTCCGATGATATCAAGACGTGTACCCTCACACAGCTCTATTGAACGACCGATCTGAGAGTAATTCAACGCTATTCCCTTTGCTGATACGACATTCATTGCATCTGTATAAAAATCAAGCGTAGGTATCATATCCGAGGGGACGTCAGGCATGATGAACTCGCCCACATCAAATGCAGTCATGATCCTGCTCATACCGCCCATGTGATCTGAATGAGGATGCGAAGCAATAATATAATCCAGCTTGCGTACATCATATCTGTGAAGATAACGAATTACGCGGCTTGCGTATTCGACCTCGCCGCAGTCTATCAGCATATCCTTATCGGGTGTATCTATAAATATGCAATCACCCTGCCCTACATCGATAAAGTGAACGGAGATCTCATCCTGCTCTACTATGACCTCGGGATGTCTCTCTATACCTAAAAAGTCAATGATCTTTTCGGTTGAGGGGATATATTTACAGTGCAGCCACTTTTCGTTTGCGACTATAAGCGCTGCAAGGAGAATTACGATAGTGATCAGAGTATATAGTACTTTTTTAGCGGCCTCTCTTGCCTGTTTTCTTCTTTTGCGCGCCTTTCTGCGTTTTTTGGACATTGCTGTTTCTGTTCCTTTCGGAGCTGTTGTGTCTGTTGCTCTGAGGTTTATCTGTTGGTGTTATCAGGCATTCCTTGCCGTAACCGATAAGATCTCTGCGCTTTGCCATGATGAGCGCTTTTTCCACAAGGCGCTTGTTTTCGGGCTTGAAATACTGAAGCAGCGCGCGCTGCATAGCCTTGTCCTCAGAAGAACGCGGAACAAATACAGGCTCCATGGTATAAGGATCCAAACCTGTATAGAACATTGCCGTGGAAATAGTACCGGGTGTTGGGTAGAAATCCTGTACCTGTTCGGGGCGGATGTTGTGTTTTTTGAGGAACAGAGCAAGCTCCACAGCTTCGTTAAGCGTACATCCCGGATGCGAGGACATCAGGTACGGCACAAGATACTGCTCCTTGCCGCATTTTCTTGTGGAGGCATAGAACTTCTTCTCGAAATCCTCGTAGACCTCGATATGGGGCTTGCCCATGTAATCAAGCACCTTGTTGCTTGCGTGCTCGGGAGCTACCTTAAGCTGACCGCTTACATGGTGCTCTACAAGCTCATCAAGAAACTCGGTATTCTTATCAGCAAGGATATAATCATATCGTATGCCTGAGCGGATGAATATCTTCTTGACCTTTTTAATGGAACGCAAACGGCGAAGCAGCTTCAGATAATCGCTGTGGTCTGCCTTGAGATTCTTGCAGGGTGTAGGGGCAAGGCACTTTCTTCCCTTACACATTCCGTGCTCATCCTGCTTGTCGCAGGAGGGCTGACGGAAGTTTGCGGTAGGGCCTCCGACATCGTGGATATATCCTTTGAAATTGGGCTTTTCAGAAAGCATCACAGCCTCGTTATATACAGAATCCTCGCTGCGTGTAGCTATTCTTCTGCCCTGATGAAGTGCGATTGAGCAGAAGTTACAGAAACCGAAGCAGCCGCGGTTATGTGTAATTGAGAACTCGACCTCCTGTATAGCAGGAACACCACCCTCTTTTTCATACATTGGATGATATGCACGCATATAAGGCAGCTCATAGGTATAATCAAATTCGGATTGAGTAACGCTGCGCTGAGGTGGATTCTGTACCAGCATCATGCTGCCGTGGCGCTGAACGATAGTTCTGCCATACACTTCATCCTGCTCATCATACTGTTTGCGGCAAGCTTTTGCATAGGCTTTCTTGTTGGTGGATACTATCTCATAGGAATCGCACTGTACTGCGCCGAGCGGAGTGTTCTCAGGCTTTGTAAGATAGCAGGTTCCGCGGAGATCATGCATTTCAGAGAGCTTCATTCCTGCTTTGAAATTATTGAGCATCTGAGAAAGAGTTACCTCACCCATGCCGTACATGAGCAGATCTGCGCCCGTGTCAACGAGGACGGAGGGCATTACGCTGTCGCTCCAGTAGTCATAATGAGCAAAACGGCGCAGCGATGCTTCAAGACCGCCGATGGATATCTCCACATCGGGATAAAGCTGCTTAAGCTTGCGACAATATACGGTAAGCGCGCGATCAGGGCGCTTTCCTCCCCTGCCGCCTGCTGAATATGCATCATCGTTACGCTTTTTGAGCGCAACAGTGTAGTTAGATACCATGCTGTCGATGTTACCACCTGATACCATAAAGCAATATTTCGGCTTGCCTAGTTTTTTATAATCGGCATCTGTGATTGGCTGCGCAATAACGCCTACTGTAAAGCCTGCGGCTTCGATAAGTCTTGAGATTATCGCAATACCGAATGTGGGATGATCGATATACGCATCACCTGTGAACACGATAAAATCAAGCTGTTCTATCCCACGGTCTATCATATCCTGTTTACATACAGGTAAAAAGGGCATATTATACAGTCCTTTCTTTTGATAAAATTATTCCGAGCTGCCCGTGTTGAGCAGCTCGTTTATATTACTTCTGCTGGAGCTTTCTCTCGTACCACTCCTGCTTTGTCATGAGTACCTGACGGGGCTTGCTGCCCTCAAAAGGACCTACAACGCCCATCTTTTCCATAGTGTCGATCAGTCGTGCTGCTCTGCCATAGCCGAGCTTTAAGGCACGCTGCAATGAAGACGTACTTGCAATTCCTGCTTCAACAACAAGGTCGATAGCTTCTTCCAGCTTCTCATCACTGTCATCGATATCGCCATCACTGCTACCCGACGAGCTACCCTTGCCGTCAGCTGCACCGACCATCTCAGTCTGGCGCTCGATCTCTTCGATAATGCTTTCATCGTATTCAGCGGCAAAGGTCTGCTTGATGAACTCGACTGTGCGCTCTACTTCCTTATCGGAAACGTAACAGCCCTGTACACGGACAGGCTTCGGCATACCGACAGGCATATACAGCATATCACCGTTACCAAGCAGCTTTTCTGCTCCGCCGCCATCGAGGATAACACGGCTGTCCATCTGGGAAGCCACCATCAGCGCGATACGGCTGGGAATATTAGCCTTGATAAGACCTGTAACTACGTTTACAGTGGGTCTCTGTGTGGCGATAACAAGGTGCATACCTGCGGCACGCGCCATCTGAGCAAGTCTTACGATGCTGTCTTCTACATCCTTGGGAGAAGCCATCATAAGGTCAGCAAGCTCATCGATAAAGATAACGATATGAGACATCTTCTTCAGACCGCTGTCGGGATCGGCGGCAAGCTCGTTGTAGCCGCTGAAATCACGCACATTGTTTTCCGAGAACATCTTATATCTGTTGAGCATCTCATTTACTGCCCATGCGAGAGCGCCTGCTGCCTTTTTGGGATCGGTCACTACGGGGATGAGCAGGTGCGGAATGCCGTTGTACATCATGAATTCAACCTTTTTAGGATCGACCATTATAAGGCGGACTTCATCGGGAGTGGACTTCATAAGTATACTCATGATAATGGAATTTACACATACAGATTTACCTGAACCTGTTGTACCAGCAATAAGCAGATGAGGCATTTTAGCTACGTTACAGGTAACGGTCTCACCGCTTATATCCTTACCGAGCACAGTTTCAAGCTTCTTATCAAAGCTCTTTTTGAAATCGGGTGTATCTACCAGTTCGCGGAAGTATACAGTATCTTTCTGCTTGTTGGGAACTTCTATGCCAACGGCTGCCTTGTTAGGAATAGGCGCTTCTATACGAACACCTGCAGCCGCCAGATTAAGAGCGATATCATCCACAAGATTTGTGATCTTGGATATCTTAACACCTGGAGCAGGCTGGAGCTCATAGCGTGTAACGGACGGGCCACGGCTGACGCCTACTATCTTTGTCTGAACGCCAAAGCTCTTGAGCGTTTCAACAAGTGTATCGGAATTGCGTTTTATCTCGCTTTCGATATCCTGCTGTGTTATCTTCTTTTCAACAGGGTTGAGCAATGTTACAGGCGGAAGTGTATACACATCGCTAAGCTTCACCTGCGGATCGTTATCCTTGCTTCTGATAACAGTAGTCGGTTTAGGCTCAGGAGCAGCAACCGTCTTTGTCTGCGGCGCAGTTGCAGGCTCGGGCTTCTTATCGATCTGAGGTATCCTGCCTGTCATAGGTGCAACAGGAGCTGCCTGAGGTACTACATCATCAATATCAAAGGGTAATTCTGCTTCATCTGAAGTGGAGATATCCGCCTTGGGAGCGTCAACGATCTTCTTGACAGGCTCGGGTGCAGGCTGCTCCTCCTTGAAGCGGTTGATGGCATCCATAATTGGTACAAGCTCGCCGTCTGTATCCTCAAGCGGATCGCGCTCTTCTGCTTCAGCAGCATCAAGAATAGTCTTGTTGCGCTGCATCACGAAATCCTGCACGACCTTGAGGTACTCAGTGCTGTCCTCGCTCTGCTCCTGCAGGATGTTTCGTGGCTCAGGCTTCTTCTCTTCAACAGAGGTAACATTCTGTCCTGCTGCATCGGGAGTAATATCCGCCGCCTTTGCAGCCTTGACATCATCATCTACGCTGTGCGCTATACGCGCAAGACGTTCTGCATTCTCCTGCTTTGCAACATCGGCTTCTATCTCGGCAAGGATGCGCTCCTGCTCCAGGCGCTCAAACTCCTCTTCAGCCAGCGCTTTTTCCTCTGCGCGGCGGCGGTGATGCTCAACAGCCTTATCCTTGGTCTTTTTTATCGGATCGGAAAGGTGATGTAAAAGATCTACTACTGTAAGCTTGGAGATAATAAGGAAATATACCAGTGCAAGAAGTACGATAATGATACCTGCTCCTACTTTTCCGAGCAGCAACAACGGCGAGCCGATAAAGAGCGCTGCTACGCCGCCGCCGCGGAAATCAACACCGTTTGTGTAGAGATCCCTGAAGAAATCAAAGAAGCCGTCGGAGGCAGGCGGGCCTACAACAAAGATCTGAACGGCCGCACTTATCATCAGCACAAGGATCACAAGGCTGATTATAGTGTTCCTGATAATACGCTTAGGCTTGTCAGAGGATATAAGTACAGCTATGTAGATCATTGACGGGCCTACGATATAGGCAGAATATCCGAACAGACCATGCATTATCTCGAACAGGATATGCCAGCCCTCTGTGCCGGGAATTATCGCGCACAGTGTAAGAAAGATTCCTACAGCAAACAGTACCACTGAAGTGATATGGCGGTTTAACTTTTCTTTTCTAAGTGCTTCCTCACGCAGACGCTGCTTTTCCTGCTCCAGCTTTTTAGAGCCTCGGGTGGATGGTGCTGCACCTTTGTTTGTTTTTGTTGTTGACCTTGTAGAGGTGGTTTTCTTTTCAGCCATTTGAACTTCCCTTTTCCTTATATTGACTATTTACTTTATTAACGAAATAAGAGTGTTGCCTGTGATGTGTTCCCACAGACCGCCTGCTATACAGGCAAGACCGAGGATGAGCGTATACACGCCGAATATCTTGAATCTGTCCTTTTTAAGTAACCAGCTTACCATTTTGATTGCAAGGAAGCCAACTACTGCAGAGATCACAAATCCAATTCCGAGAGCTAACCAGTCAAGCTGCATATCGGAGGCTAAAGCATCACCGAGCTCAAGTACGCTGCCGCCAAGAATAGCGGGAATGCCTAGTATGAACGCGAATGTGACTGCTGTCTGCTTATCCAGTCCACAGAAAAGTCCTGCTGCGGTAGTTGTACCTGAACGGGAGACTCCAGGGAAAAGTGCAACGCACTGGAAAAGTCCAACAGTAAGTCCGTCACGCAGCTTCATATCCTCACCTTGCTTTATACCGTTGCTGCATTTATCCGATAAGAACAGCAGCATTGCAGTGAACAGGAAAGCTACGCCCTCAAATACGATATCTCCATCGCCCTGACGGCCTGTGAAAAATCCCTCAAACAGATATACAGGAACGAGAATGAGCGTTGCAAATATCACCATGAACATCATCCTGCGAGTTCCGTTCATATTTTTCCAGGAGAATTTTCCTGTGAAGATATCTCCTATAGTAAGGAAAAACTCCTTTATCATGCCCCATATCGTGCCCCAGAATGCAACAAACACCGCAACGAGCGTTCCGAGGTGAAGCACGATGGATAATATCACAGCCGCTTCACCATCAATACCTGTGATATGCTGCAGTACTGAAAGATGACCTGAGCTGGATACAGGGAGAAACTCTGTAAGTCCCTGTACGATCGCCTGAATTATTACCGTTATGTAGTCCATATTATTCCCCTTTTATATGTAACCCGCCGAAGCGGGAAGTTTTACGATGTTAAAGCAACAGAAAATCGTGTGGCTTGGTTGAAAAGTGTATTGCTGAGTGCTGCTTAATGCTGTATGTGTCCGTTTTGCAATAACCGCAGCCTGTAAGCGTTTCGCAGCTTGCAAACACATCTTCCAGCGGAACTATGGTGTGGATCATCATTTGTCACCGTTCCTGTCCCTGCTGTAGAGCGACACTGCAGAAGCTGTGATCTTACGAGGCTTTGAAGGTGTAGCGCTTTTTGCGGTGCTGCCCTTTGGTCTGCCGACGGAACGCTTTGCCGCTTTGTCCGTTTTCTTAGCAGATACAGGCTTGTTATCACCGCTTTCAATGAGCTCATACAGACATTCAACGGCGTCTGAAAGTCCGCCCAGTCTGTCAATAAGCCCCTCCTTTACGGCAGTTTCACCGTTAACGACGGAGCCGACATCCATAACAAGCTCATCCTTTTCCATCATAAGCTCCATGAAGCGTTTTGGAGAGATATTGCTGTTATCCGTAACGAACTTGGTTATACGTTCCTGCATCTTTTCAAAATAAGACATCGTCTGCGGAACGCCGAGTACCATACCATTCATACGGACGGGGTGGATAGTCATTGTAGCAGATGGCACTATATAGCTAACTTTTGCGCTGACAGCAAGCGGTACGCCGATCGAGTGACCTCCGCCTACTACGATAGAAACAGTCGGCTTTGACATACCTGCAATAAGCTCGGATATCGCCAGACCTGCCTCCACATCACCGCCTACTGTATTCAGCACTATCAGAAGCCCTTCAATAGTGCTGTCCTCCTCGATCGCGACCAAAGCAGGGATGATATGCTCGTATTTAGTAGTCTTATTCTGTGGGGGGAGGATGTAATGGCCCTCTATCTGTCCGATTATAGTCAGGCAATGGATGTTATGCCGCGCATTGACAGGTGCGCTTATGCCGTTGTCTTCCCTGTCCGACTGCAGTTCTTCAAGGTTTTCGTTGTTTTCTTCACTCATGTAGGTACCGCCTTTCATAATAATATTTGTACATATTATTTCAACTGAAAGGACAGTTATGCATACACATATTTATTATAGCACATTATGCTGATTATTTCAAATGTTTTTTGACGATTTTTCTGCATGTACAGAATTTTTTTCTGATGCTATCATAACGGCATATATACAAGCATATATTGCAGTGAAAGAGCCATACGAGCCTTTGAATATGAGGAGGAAAGACCATGGAAGAATTAAGAAGAAGCGTTGGCGCAGTCTGTGTCAGCGAGACTGTTTATGACGGACAGGCAGAACAGGGCGTTGAGCTGGATTATGTTCTGCCCGACTACTACCCTGAAATATTCAGGATCCTCTGCTGCCGCCTTACGCCGCGTATAATGGCCTACAGCCTTGTAGGTGACAGCAAGCTGATGATAGATGGCAATGTGGATATAAGGGTCATGTATCTTGCCGAGGACAGCAATGCGGTACACTGCATCGAACAGCGCTATACCTACAGCAAAACAGTGGATATCGGAAAGACGGCGGCAGGCAGTGATATCCGTGTAAAGCTCAGCTCAAGAGCAGATTACTGCAATTGCCGTGCAGTGAGCGGCAGACGTATCGATGTGCGCGGCGCGATCAGTACGAAGATACATATTACTTCTGTACGCTCCGTGGCGCTTCCTGTAATGCCCGATGATATTCAGATAAAATCAGCCGAGCTACTCTGCTGCGGAAATATCGTAAGCGCGGATAAGCAGTTTACCGTTCGCGAGGAGATAGAAACGGGTGCTTCGGGAATATGCTGCATTATGCGTACAAATGCAATTCCAAAGGTAAATGAAGTCCGTATCATCGCTGATAAGGCGGTAATAAAGGGACAGGTAACAGTAAGTGCGGCTTATGGTATCTATAAAGAAGGAGAACAGGGCTGCATTGAGATAGAAAGGATGACGGCGGATATTCCTGTAAGCCAGATCATTGAGCTGACGGGTATAGACGAAGAGCACTCATACACGGCGGATATCGATGTACTTAACTGCGAGCTTGGATGCAGCAACGAAAACGGTATAATCACTTGTAATATGCTTGCAGTATGCAGGATAAGCTGCTGCAAGGAGGCTGTGGTAAGCGTGCCTGTTGACTTATTCTCTACTGAATTTGAGACCGAACATACGATGAAGCAGCTTCGCGCTGTAAAGAGCTGCAATGATCTGAGCCGACAGTTTACGCAGAAAGCTGTCCTCACGAGCGATGGCAACCATATCGAAGCTGTGTTGGATTGTTCTGCTGAGGTGTATAACGTAAGCTGTACACCCGCAGACGATGATAGCATTAAGATCAGCGGTGTGATAGGATATCAGGCGATGTGCAGAAACAGCGATGGTGTTCCCTGCTGGCTGGAAAAGCAGGAGAGCTTTGAACAGATCGTTTCCGTTGAGCGTACAACAAAGGACAGCGCTATGGATATCAGCGTGGTCTGCATCGACACCGATCATTCGATCAGACCCGACGGTACTGTGGAGCTTACAGCAATGACAGAGGTAAGCGGTGTGATCACTGATACAGAGGTCGTAGCTGTTACGGATAACGTAACTATCCATGAGGACAGACCGAGGAAGCTCGATAGCGGCTATGCTCTGCGGATATGCTATGCAGACGGTAATGAAAGCAGCTGGGATATTGCAAAACGCTATGGTACATCCGTTGAAGCTATCCTCAGTGAAAATGATATAGCTGACAGGGACGAAGCATTAACAGGCATGGTACTTATTCCAACGGTATGAAAAGGAGAATAATATATGAGTAATTCGATCTATTCCGATATTGCGCGCCGCACAGGAGGAAATATCTACCTTGGTATCGTAGGCCCTGTGCGCTCGGGCAAATCAACTTTTATCAGCAAATTCATGAACACGCTCGTTATTCCGAATATCAAGGATGATCATCGCAGAGAGCGTGCAAATGATGAGCTCCCGCAATCCTCGGCAGGAAAGACTATCATGACAACAGAGCCGAAATTCGTTCCTGAGGAGGCTGTGAAGATAGCGGTTGAGGAGGGCGTTGATATGAACGTGCGCCTTATCGACTGTGTAGGCTATATCATTCCCAGTGCCATCGGTTATATTGAGAATGAAGCTCCCAGAATGGTGGCGACACCGTGGTTTGACGAGCCTGTGCCTTTCAATATGGCTGCAGAGGTAGGTACCAGAAAAGTAATTACTGAGCATTCTACGATCGGAATCGTAGTTACAACAGACGGAAGCATCACGGATATTCCGCGTGAGGAATATGAGGAAGCAGAGCAGCGCATCATCTCTGAGCTTAATGAGATAAACAAGCCATTTGTTGTTGTGCTCAACTGCAAAGCGCCGAAGTCTGCGGAGAGCATTGCATTGGCTGAGGAGCTCTCACAGCGGTACGGTACTTCTGTTGTGCCTGTTAATTGTCTTGATCTGGACGAGGAAAAGATCAAGTCCATCCTGGGTGAGATCCTGCTGAAATTCCCCGTAAGCGAGGTAAATATAGCAATGCCCAAATGGATAAATTCGCTGGATAAGGAGCATTGGCTGAAAAAGGCTGTTTTTGATAAGATCAAGGAAGCCGCTGCCGATGTTCATGGTATCAGCGATATCAGGGCCGCTGCTGAAAGGATGGCAGAATGCGAATTTATTGACGCCACTTCCCTTTCCTCTGTTGATCTGGGAACAGGCTCAGGTGTTATCAATGTTGCACTGAGAAACGATCTGTTCTTCCGCATCCTCGGTGAGGCGACAGGTCTTGAGATGGCTGATGAGGGCGATCTCATGGCTTGCATGATCGAACTCGCATCTATAAAAAAGCGTTATGACAGGGTCAAGACAGCGCTGGATGAAGTGGAAGCGACAGGTTATGGTATCGTGCTGCCGACTATGGAGGAGCTCAGCCTTGAAGAGCCCGAGATAATCAAGCAGGGCGGTAAATACGGAGTAAGGCTGAAAGCGAGTGCTCCATCCATTCACATGATGTCAGCCAATATCACAACTGAGATAAATCCTATAGTTGGCAGTGAAAAACAGAGCGAGGAGCTTGTATCCTATCTGCTTACCGATTTTGAAGAAAACCCGACAAAGATATGGGAAAGCAATATTTTCGGAAAATCACTGCATGATCTTGTTAATGAGGGACTTCATAACAAGCTGTACCGTATGCCTACAGATGCACGTATGAAGCTGCAGGAAACTATCCAGCGCATCATCAATGATGGCTGCGGTGGTCTGATCTGCATCATTCTGTAATGAATAGCCGCAGCATGGTAAAAATTGCTGCGGCTGTTTCATTTTTTTACTGAGTTAGTATTGACAAACCCCAAAAGCTATGTTATAATACTGATAATAATTACTATTATGTTTATCGGAAAGGACGTTTATGAAATTTTCAAAGCAACGCGAAATGATACTTAATCAGGTAAAGATGTTCCCTGTTCATCCAACTGCAGATCAGGTATATACTGCTCTTAAAGCGGATAATCCCAACCTCAGCCTCGGTACAGTGTACCGTAATCTTAATCTTCTCAGTGAGATGGGCGAGCTTCTGAAGATACGCATTGCTGACGGCAGCGATCGCTTTGATGGCCGCACTGACAGTCACTATCACATGGTTTGTGATAAATGCTCGCGCGTTTTTGATGTGGAGCTTTCAGAGCTTGATGGACTTAATGATACTGTTTCTCAGAAATATGGTCATAAGCTGACTATGGTCACTCTCAACCTCAACGGTGTTTGCTGTGAGTGCGCGCGGTGTTAATTAAACGAACAGACCTCCCCACTATTGCGGGGAGGTCATTTTATTGCTTATTCAGCGTTATCAGCTGTTGGAGGACATTGTGCCGCCGTTAGCCTGCTTGTAGGAGTTGATCATATCCTTAACCATCTGACCACCGATGGAGCCAGCCTGCTTAGATGTGAGATCGCCGTTGTAGCCGTTGTTCAGTGCTACGCCTACCTCGCTTGCAGCCTGCATCTTAATGCTGTTGAGTGCGGTTTTATTCTGCTTATTGGAAGCCATAATAATAATCTCCTTAAAAACTTGAATTATCTCAGGAACTTTTCTTTCGTCCCCGCAAAAGTATTATTTTCAGGCAGCAGAAAAATATTAAAGGAAAATGTATGAATTTAATTTCCGATTTTAACCGCAGATCTCGCGGGCGAGCTTTTCGGCTCTTACGTATACTTCATCCGCATCAACGGTAAGGAATCTACCGTTTTCGTAAAGCACCTGTCCGTTTACGACTGTCATGCAGACATTCTGCTTGCTTCCAGAGTAAACGAGGTTTTTTGCGATATTGTGAATGGGCTGCATATTGGGCTGACGGAGATCGATAACGGTAAAATCCGCGCACTTCCCTGCTGCAAGAACATCACAATCCTTAAGACCCATAGCAAGTGCGCCGCCCTTTGTAGCCATCTCAAGAACGTCAAAAGCGGGGCACGCAGATGCGTCCATCTCCCTGACTTTCTGTAAAGCTGTTACAAGGAACATCTCACGGAACATATCAAGGCAGTTATTGGAAGCTGCACCGTCTGTTCCGATAGCGAAATTCTTCATGCCGTGGCGCTTCATCTCACAGATGGGCGCGATTCCGCTTGCCAATTTGAGATTGGATGAGGGATTTGTGACCATCCACAGATTCTTGTCACGGTATATCTCCATATCCTTTTCGTCAAACCATACACAGTGGAAGCCACCGCCGCCGTATTCAAGCATTCCCAGCTTATCAAAAAGCTGAGTGGGTGTAATGCCGTAACGCTCGATACAGCCGTCTACCTCTGATCTGGTCTCGCTGTTGTGTGTATACATAGCAGCTTTGTACTTCTGTGAAAGCGCTGCCATGCCCTCCAAGGTCTCGCGTTTTGTAGTGTACTCGGCATGGAAGCCCAGCCGGTAGGAGATAAGATCACTATACGAATTGAACTTGCTGTATTCCTCTTCGATTCCCTCTACAGTGCCGCCGAAATCATTTATAGAGCCACAGAGTACAGTTCTGTATCCCATATCGACATTGGCTTTAGCGTAACTGTCCAGCTTAAAGTACATATCAAATGATGATGTGATACCACTTGTGAGATACTCCATATTGGCAAGCTGTGTGAAGACATATATTGCTTCCTCTGTAAGCTTTGCTTCATGGGGGAATACCTGCTCATACAGCCAGTCGTTGAGCGGAAGATCATCCGCAAAGGAGCGCAGGAAAGTCATAGCTCCATGAGTATGTGCGTTTTTGAAGCCCGGAATGATGAGGTTTCCGTTGAGATCGATCTCACGGTCAAAGCTGATATTATCCTCCTTTGCCGCACCGACATAGGTTATCCTGCCGCCGTCTGTGTGAAGCTCGCCATCAATGATGGTATCATCAGTCATGGGCATTATCTTTGCATTGTAAAACCTTAATTTCATACTGCACCTCTTAAGTATAACATTGAATTTAATAACATTATATCGGATATATACTTTTTAGTCAAGCAACCGAGCGTTGCTCAGCGGAATAATTCTGCAAGGCTTTCGGTGTAAGGATAACGGGCAATGCCCTTTTCCGTTATGATTGCGGTGATAAGCTCGGCATCGGTCACATCAAAGGCAGGATTATAGCATTTTACTTCAGGCAGAGCTACGGGAGTTTCAAAGAACAGCGTCTTTATCTCATCACCACTGCGTTCCTCGATGATTATATCATCGCCGCACTTGCAATCAAAATCTATCGTTGAAGAGGGACAGAACACATAAAACGGTATGTCGTGGTATTTTGCGTTTATCGCAACAGAACGAGTACCTATCTTATTGGCGGTATCACCGTTTGCTGCTACTCTGTCACATCCCACAAAGCAGGCGTTTATCTTTCCCTGCTTCATGAGAAGTGATGCGGAATTATCGCAGATAAGTGTTACATCAATACCCGCTTTGTACAGCTCAAAAGAAGTTAATCTTGCGCCCTGCAGCAGCGGTCTAGTCTCATCAGAGTATACCTTGAAATCATATCCAAGCTCTTTTCCGAGCAGCAGAGTGCCAAGGCCTGTGCCGTATTCGGTAGCGGCAAGAGCGCCAGCGTTGCAGTGTGTAAGTATTCCATCGCCGCTTTTCACAAGGCTCAGACCGTTTTCGGAGATGGCACGGCACATGGCTCTGTCCTCATTGTAGATGTCCATACATTCTTTATAGAGGAGCGGCAAAAGCTCTGATCTGACAAGCCCTGTGTGATTATGTACTACGGCAACCATACGTTTTACAGCAAAACTGAGGTTTACAGCAGTTGGTCGGGAGGAGTTCAGATATTCCCCTGCCCTTTCAAGCTCGGAAAGAAAAACGTCGTAGTCTTCATCGGTTATCTGCTGCGCGAGGACATACATTCCAAAGCCTGCACAGACTCCGATCGCTGGAGCGCCTCGCACTCTCAGCTTGAATATAGCCTCCCATATATCCTCGGCTTTTGTGAGCGTGAGATATTTTACTGTGTTAGGCAGGAGCGTCTGGTCGAGTATCTCTACGGCTGCACCGTCTGCGGAAAGACGTACCGTGAATAGCTTTTCGTTCATAATAATAACTCCATAAACTGATTTGTGCAGCAAAGTATGACAATGCTGCACAATTGTTGATTTTTAAATGATATCGGCTATCTCGTTCACAGCTTCATCAGTGTTGCACTTAGGATTGAGCTTTAGCATATCCTCGGCAGTAATGTCAGAGCCTGAGTATATCTTCTCTACAATGGAGATATCATATTCCTGCTCATAGTAATATTTTGCCCAATCGCACCAGCTTTCGGCAGTCTGATGTACATAGCCCAGCAGAAAATCTCTGCCGCCATCATCGTCATCAGCAGACACTTCATTCTGCTCCCATACGGATGAACCGTTGCAGCACCACATACAAAACGTTGTATTGTCGATATCATCCTCACTTAGCAGTGAACTCAATGCTTTCGGCGCACCTGCATAGACACGCTGGAAAAATCCATTATCCCATTCATCAGCCGCAAACTGGTTTAGCTCACTTTCGTGATCAAAGCCCTTAAGCATAGCTCCGCTTTCTGTAAACAGAGCAAGCAGGTTGTCGCCTGAGCCATTATCAACAACAGCTCTGCGACTGTCGGAATCGTTAATGTATACCACAGTCCTGAGGAATGCAGTTTTCTTTGGAATAAGTATGATATCGAGCTTTGCCATAGCTTTAAGGCTGCGCTCTACAATTTCGGGCGTAACGTACTCAAACATGATCGTTCTCCTTAATTAAAGTATACGAGCTCGCTCTCAGCCTTTTCTGTGGGAACGATGGTATTCGCAACGATAACAGGTCCCTGACCCTTGTATGCGTCATGCTTTTCGGCAATAACGCTGCCGCATACCTCTACCCACTCGCCGCTTTCAAAGTTCTTGCCCTCAGGTGACTTTACAAGAATTCCGATAACTGCGATATCATCCGCACAGCAGGTCATAGCGCGGCGCGAGATAACAAAGTATCCATCGGGGATGTTGGAGGCTCTGTATACCATACCTCTGACGCGCATATTTTTGCCCTTGTAACGGGGTGCGTTGCTCATGATATCTATGTACCACAGACCAAAATCGTCATGGATAACATCAATAGGATCAGCGTTGACGTCAAAAGGCATCTCATCATCGCCCTGGAAGCCCTGCTCAACGGTGCCGTCGTTGTACTCAAACATCATCTCGATACGAGGATTGAGAGCCTTAGTTGTACGGCGAAGACGCTTCTTATCGATGCTGCTCTTATCGCAGCGATTGAATACTAAAATATCAGCGATAGATATGTTATCGGAAAGGAGCTGACGCATATTATTCATGTAAACTTCAAACTTGGAGTGATCCATGAACATGAATATCTGATAGAACATCCAATCCTTGGGAGCTTTTACAGCCATGTTTCTGAGGCTCCACATACCGTTGAACTCAATGAGTATCTGAGAGGGCTTATGCTTTGCAACAAGTGAATTGAGATAATCCTCGTTGAAGTCGTCCTCGTCCTCAATGAACTCTACAACGGCCTTTGCGGACTTAAGTATCTTCTCCTCATACTCGACCTCGCCGTCCTCGCAGGCGATTATCAGGGTCTTCTTTCCGCGGTTGAACTGCCTGTCCTGAATGGTATCAAGGATAAAGGATGTCTTTCCGCTCTCAAGAAAGCCTGTTATAAGAAATACAGGTAATTCCATAGTACACCTCTTGAATTAAACGCCGAACAGCGCCTTGATCTTAGCTTCTTCCAGCTTTGCGCCGATAACGCACATTCTTCCTGTTACATCGGCAGAGCCTGTGCGTACCTCATATTCCTCAGGAACGAAGTCAAAGTGATACCATACGCCATCGCCTGCAACGATACCCTTGGCACGCAGAACTGCGCCAAATTCTTCATCGGAAAGCTTGGAGAGCGCAGCTTCAAGCTCATCCTTGGTAAATTTCTTGGCGGTCTCTACGCCGAATGTTGTAAATACTTCATCAGCGTGGTGGTGATGATGGTGATGGTCATGATCGTGACAGCCACAGGTGCATTCCTCGCCATGCTCATGATGGTGGTGATGCTCGTGCTCATGATCGTGGCAGTGGCATTCCTCGCCATCCTCATGATGGTGGTGATGCTCGTGCTCATGATCGTGGCAGTGGCACTCCTCGCCATCCTCATGATGGTGGTGATGCTCGTGACCGCATACAGGACAGATATCCTCGCTGTCAAGCAGCTGCTCTGCGAACTTGTCCTGTGCTTCCATAGCCTCAAGTATCTGCTTTCCGTTGATATCATCCCAGGGAGTGGTAACGATAGTTGCCTTGTCGTTCAGCTCCTTAATCATCTCACCAGCTGCGGCAAGCTTCTCTTCAGAAAGCTTCTGGGAGCGGCTGAGTATGATCGTCTTAGCGGATTCGATCTGATTCTTATAGAACTCACCGAAGTTCTTCATATACATCTTGATCTTGGAAGCATCAGCAACTGTTGTGCAGCAGTTGAGCTGGATATCATCGCTCTTTACATCAAGAACTGCCTTTATAACATCGGAAAGCTTGCCTACACCCGAGGGCTCGATAAGGATCCTGTCGGGCGCGTACTGCTCCAGCACCTGACCGAGAGCCTTGCCGAAATCTCCCACCAGTGAGCAGCAGATGCAGCCCTGATTCATCTCGGTGACCTGTATGCCTGCGTCTTTCATGAAGCCGCCGTCAATACCTATCTCGCCAAACTCATTTTCAATAAGAACGAGCTTTTCGCCGCTGTATGCCTCACTCAGCAGCTTTTTGATAAGAGTGGTCTTACCTGCACCTAAAAATCCTGAAAATACATCTATTTTTGTCATGATAAACTCCCTTTCTGAAATTAATCGTACAACTTATATTGTAACACAAATATCTCTTTCAGTCAAGCCTGCATGCTCGTATTGTAAAATTATTCGTCATGACTTGACATATTGTCCTTTTTGTTATATAATTAATATGTAAAAAATGGAATTGAGGGATATCAGTTATGAACACATCACCGCGGCATAATTCTGATAAACGCGTTATAAGGACAAAGAAAGCTATCCGAAATGCGCTTTTCAAGCTGATGGAGACCAAAGAGCTGAGCCATATCAGCATCAGTGAGCTTACTGCAGGTGCAAATGTCAACAGGCGCACCTTTTATACACACTACAGCGACATTACCGAAATTCTTGATGAGATCGAAGCGGAGCTTATTCAGGCGCTTTCCGAAACGCTGGGAACGGTTGAGCCTACAAATTATCAGAAAAACGTTTCCTCTCAGTTCATCAGCTTCTATGAGCTTATTTCAGGTGAATACGACGATTATTTCCACCTGCTCAAAATAGATACCCGCGGTGTACTGGTCAGCAGACTTCGTAATGCAATAAAGGATTCGGCAGAATCCATATTCAGATCTGCAGAACATGAGCTTTCAAGAGACTCCGTTATGGCTGCTGCCTTTGTGGCAGGCGGCTTCATAGCGTACTTCAGCGAGTGGTATTACAGCGATAACAGGATACCTCTGGAGGAAGCGGCGCATATCGTCGGTGTAATGGCCGAGGGCAGTATCAAAGCATTTGAGAAAATATAATATCAAAAAGCAGCAACATCTGAGTTGCTGCTTTTTTGCTATATTTGGGGCTTATTCTTCAATATGCCGATGCAGTTATCAAGGTGGGTTCCTGAATAATTGTCTTCCCTCTCAACCATAGTGACAGCCGTGTTAAGATCAGCCCACACAAGAGCGTCAACCTCGTTTGAGCTGTTGAACTCGCCTGCCTTGACATAAGCGATAAAGCCTGCCATGATCAGATTTTTCGGCGCGAAATAGTAGCTTTGCACATACTCGCAGGTAATTACCTGCTGTCCCGTTTCCTCAAGTACTTCACGAGCAACTGTCTCTTCAAGGGTATCGCCCTTTTTCAGGTACCCCGAACAGAGCGTGTAATTATGTTCAGAAATGTAGTTCTGTTTCAGAAGAAGCACCTGATCATTCTCATTGATGATAGTAACAAGTACGCAACTTGACGGATTATCAAAATAGAACTTGTTACAGCATTCGCAATATTTCTGCTCACCCTCATCTCCGACCGACTTGTATATAAGCGGTTTGCCGCACACAGTACAAAAATTGATATCCATTATTACACCTCGCTAATATCAGTTGTTCATCGCTGTTATAACACCGCGCATTACATCCAGAGGCTTATCGCCCTTTGCAAGCCGCACCGCCAAATGAGCTCTGCCCATGGTCTCAAGCTGCATTTTGCTGCCGAATTGCTCAGCCACATTGGCTATGCGCTGCATATCAAATTTTGAGATGAAGAACTTTATCAGATCGTCGTTCTGGGTTATCTCAGTGATATCAACTGCGGAAGCCATGTTTCTGAGGCGCGCGACATCAATCAGTCCAAGCACAGACTTCGGCGGCTCTCCATAGCGGTCGATAAGCTCATCTGTAATATCAAAGCTGTCCTCCTCGGTCTGTATACGGGCTATCTTACGGTAGCAATCTACACGCTGAGCCTGATTGGAAATGTAGGTTTCGGGGATATATGCGTCTATGCGGATATCTACAAGGCACTCCTCCTTGTGTACATCCACCTCGCCCTGCTCTTCCCTGACAGCTTCACCAAGCAATTGCAGATACATATCATAACCGACATTTGCAAGATGACCTGACTGACTTGCGCCAAGAATATTGCCTGCACCACGTATCTCCAGATCGCGCAGCGCAATTCTGAAGCCGCTGCCGAACTGCGTAAACTCGCGTATCGCGTCAAGACGCTTCTGAGCTATCTCTGTGAGCACCTTGCCGCGCTTGAAAGTAAAGTACGCATAAGCGCGCTTGTTTGTTCTGCCGACGCGACCTCTCAGCTGATGCAGCTGTGCAAGACCCATGTGGTCTGCATTTTCAATAATGAGCGTATTAACATTCGGAACATCCACGCCTGTTTCAATAATAGTGGTGCAGACAAGGATATCAAGCTCGCCGTCAAGCAGCTGTCGCCATATCTCCAGTACCTGATCCTCGCTCATCTTACCGTGAGCAACACCGATACGCGCCTCAGGGATGAGCTTTTTTAGCGATTCAGCACAGCTGTATATGGATTCTATCCTGTTGTGGATGTAATATACCTGTCCGTTGCGGCGCATTTCCTTTAATATAGCCTGTGCAATGATACCTAGATCGTGCTCAATAACATAAGACGCTATCGGCTGCCTGTCCTGAGGAGGCTCATCCAGCACGCTCATATCTCGGATACCACTCATTGCCATGTTAAGCGTACGAGGAATAGGTGTAGCTGAAAGAGTAAGCACATCCACTCCTGAAAAGGCTTCCTTGAATTTTTCCTTATGGGCAACGCCGAAGCGCTGCTCCTCGTCTATAATAGCAAGACCGAGATCTTTGAACTTGATATCGTCCTGAATGATACGATGCGTGCCGATGAGCAGATCTATCCTGCCGCTCTTCAGACCTCTGAGTATCTCACGCTGTTCGGCAGGCGATTTATGCCTTGAAAGCAGAGCTACATTTACAGGAAATGCTTCCATACGGCTGCACGCAGTCTGGAAGTGCTGCCATGCCAAAACTGTGGTAGGAACTAAAATCGCGCACTGCTTGCCTGCTTCGATACACTTGAACGCTGCGCGGAGCGCGACCTCCGTCTTACCGAAGCCAACGTCACCGCAGAGCAAACGCTCCATGGGAACAGGCTTCTGCATATCAGCTTTTATCTCATCGATGCAGCGAAGCTGAGAGTCTGTTTCGATATAGCTGAAATGCGCCTCGAAATCCTCCTGCATGGAATCGTCTTCGGGGAATTCAAAGCCCTTGCTGCGCATTCGCTTTGCATACAGCTCGATAAGCTCCGCAGCCATCTCCTTAGCGGCTGCCTTGGCTTTCGCTTTGGATCTCTGCCATTGCTCTGAGTTGAGCTTATTGAGCTTTACAGTGGATGCGTCACCTGTTCCGATATATCTTGATACAAGATCAAGCTGAGTTACAGGAACGTGCAGAACATCCTTTCCAGCATAGCGGATACGGATATAATCCTTGGAAACGCCCTGACTCTCGATCTTATGCACACCATCAAAAACACCGATACCGTGAGAATAATGTACGACAAGATCGCCAATGGAAATATCAGCAAGAGAGCGTATCTCCTCGCCCTTTTTCTTCTTGGGCGGACGTTTTCTTGCAGCATGAACAGCCGTGTGAGTAAACACGGCAAGCTTATAATTCAGATATTCGATACCTGCTGTTAGCGTACCCGGGGTAACGATGACTTTCTTGCTGAGCGGTTCAGACGGTGCGGCGCTGTATACTGCTGCAAAACCGTCATCGATCAGATCGTCGGTAAGGGTCTTTGCGCTTTTTTCGGTACCAGCGTATACTATGCAGCTGAAGCCGCGGGAAAGGTAGCTACGCAGTTCATCCTCCAGCAGCTTGTACTCGCCGCTCCATGGCGAAGTCTGGACTGCCCCCTGCGAGTCAATGATAACACCGAGCTTAAGGTCTCCTCCGCGGATAAAGGTATCAAAATATACCGCGGCACGGGCTTCCAGCTCTGAAATGAATTCGCTCTTTGTGAGCATATATCTGTCAAGACCCTTGCAGATATGGTGCTCCTCCGTAAGTATCTTGATATCCTCGGTATGCTGTAAGGATGCGCCTCTGTACACTTCGCGCACGGTAACGTTCTCGCAGATGAACACAGCGTTAGCATAATCAAAAACAGTTGCTTCTGAGCCGTAGCACAGCGGAAAATACTTATCGTAGCTATGCAGATCAACACCACTTCGCAGCTTTGAAACATCGTCAAGCAGCTTTTCTCGTGCCCACTCGGCATATTTACCACGCAGTTTTTTAGCAATTGCTTCTATTTTTTCGCAGAGGATTTCCCTGCTGTCAAACAGAGCTTCAGATGCAGGTGAGATACAGATATAATCAAGATCGTCCGTTCTGCGCTGAGTTTCTGTATCAAAGGCTGAGATACTGTCGATGCTGTCGCCCCATAGCTCTATTCGGTAAGGGGTCGCAGAGCTGGGCGGAAAAACGTCAACGATACCACCGCGCACGGAAAACTGACCTGCGCCCTCAATCATATCCGCTCTTGAATAGCCTGCTGAGAGCAGCTTTTGTATAAGCTCATCCTGAGGAATATCATCGCCAGAAGTAAGTTTGACAGTGCGCTTTTCAAGCTCCTCGGGCGGTATGGTAAGCTGACCTGCGGCTTCGGGGGAGCAGACTACTACGCTGCATTTGTTCTCCAACATTGCATTCAGTGCGTAGATGCGCTTGTGCTCATATTCGCGTGAAGCTGCCTCGTAATTTCCGAGGGCAAGCTCCTTTGCAGGATACAGCAGAGCCTTTTCATCGCCGCACATTGAATTGATATCAAGGCAGAGCTTTTGTGCCTCGCCCTCGCTCTCAGCAATGACGAGTATAGGATGAAGCTCCACTTTTGAGATCAGCGCGCTTATAAAGTGTGCCTTGTGGATATGCGAAAGTCCCGTCACAAGGGCGGGCAGTGGGTTATGCTCATCAATATATCTGCACAGCCTGTCAAACTCCTTGTTCTGACGGGCGGCATTCAGAAAAAATTCCATTTCAGACCTCTGTTCTCAGGAATTATGCTTGTTCATGGCTTCGTTTATCTTATCCTGCACCATTAATTCTATGCACTCGCAGGCGTTGTTCATGCAGGCTGTCAGCGCCTCGCCGTCTTCTTTCTTGAAATGG
The DNA here is from genome assembly GCA_017465665.1 of Oscillospiraceae bacterium. Taxonomy (GTDB): domain Bacteria; phylum Bacillota; class Clostridia; order Oscillospirales; family Ruminococcaceae; genus CAG-115. The sequence continues at coordinate 36,134 of JAFTVU010000031.1, forward strand.
CCGAGCACCCAGTCTGCAAGGCTGTAATCAGGATGAGGCTTTGCACCAACACCCATTTTTATGCGCGGAAAAGTATCCTTGCCTGAAAGGTAGATGATGCTCTTCATGCCGTTATGACCGCCATCGCTTCCCTTTCGGCGGATACGGAGTTTGCCCGGTTCAAGGGAAATATCATCATACACGATGATCACACGTTCAGGCGCGATCTTATAAAAGCTCATAGCCTCGGTGACTGCCTGACCGCTGTTATTCATAAAGGTCGTAGGCTTCATGATAAGACAGCGCTTGCCGCCTATCATTCCATCACAGGTCAGTGACTTGAAGCGTATCTTCTTGCAGTTCAGCTTATGCTTTTCACAGAGGGTATCGATCGTCATAAAACCGATGTTGTGACGGGTATTTTCGTATTCGGTACCGGGATTACCGAGACCCGCAATGATGTATTCAACAGCACCTGTCGGCTCGGGTGCTCTTTCGCTCTCCAGCTTCTTGAAAATATCAAAAACGGACATAATATTCTCCTTTTTTCTGTACGCACAAACGCCACTCCGCGTTCTCAGACGGGAGTGGTTGTCTTTATTACTTCTGATATTTTAGCACAAACAAGAGGGTTTGTCAACAAAAAACAAAAAGAAAACTGCCGATAGATGTCGGCAGTACGATGTTTAATCTATTAAAAGCTGTTCCATCGACTTCTGATGAGTCACATTCTCTCCCAGTGCATTTGCCCAGCTTTCAGTGAAGAACGAAAAATATGACAGCTGACGCACTTTTCTCAGCTTAGCACAATACGGAAGAAAACCCCACAATGTAGACGGGATACCGATAATTATCAGATAAAGCGGACCTAATAATATCGACTGTATAGTATGACCGTATTCGTGTACCAGCAGCCGTGAGGAAAGCTCCTCCATGGTATATTCATCTTTCAGCTTGTCATAGAAGAATGGCTCAGCAGTGACGAAAACAAACATACCCAGTGAAACGCTGGACTTGTCGCTCCATTCGGTAACGACAGCGCCATGATAAAAATAGTGCTTTTCACGGATATGAAACAGAAACACGAACAGCCCGAGCAGCGTCTGGAGTATACCCAGTGTACACTGACATAAGCAATACAGAATATTTCTCATATCTACCTCAAAAAAGCCGCTCCCAAACTAACAGGAGCGGCTTAGCTTAATTATACGATATCGTCAGCGTCAAAGGGATCGCCGCACTCGGGACAGAACTTGGGAGGATTCTTGGGATCCTCAGGCTCCCATCCGCACTTATCGCACTTGTAGAGAGGGGTACCTGCGGGCTTGGGCTTGCCACACTCGGAGCAGAACTTGCCCTTGTTCTGAGCGCCGCATGCACAGCTCCAGAAGTTTGTATCTGCAGGCTTGGGTGTACCGCAGTTAGCGCAGAACTTGCCTGTGTTATCTGTGCCGCAGCTGCACTTCCATGTACCTGCCGCAGGAGCTGCGGGAGCTGCGGGAGCAGCCTGAGGTGCAGGTGCTGCCTGCTGCTGAGCCATAGCCTGTTGCTGCTGCATTGCCATCATATTCTGAGCATTGAAGCCGCCTGCCTGCTGAGCCATGTTCATGCCCATGAAGCCCATCATAGCGCCGCCCTGATTGCCTGCTGCGATCTTCATTGCATCGCCCTGTGCCTCAACCAGATGAGCCATGCCCATATCAGCGTTGCGGTAAACTGCCTTACGCTGAAGATCGGTGATCATTGCCTGATCCTCCTTGGAAAGTGTAGGAGGATTCATGTTAAAGGACTCGATATGCAGACCACGGAGCTCTCCCCACTTCTTGGAGAGGATCTCGTTAAGCGCATCGCAGATCTCAAGTGTGTGACCGGGCAGACCGCTGGGTCTTACGCCGAGCTCGGAGATCTTAGCAAGAGCAGGCTGAAGTGCTGTAACTACTTCGGACTTCAGTGTGCTGTCAAGAGTGCTTCTGCGGTATACATCAGGAACATTTCCGCATACATTTGTATAGAACAGTACAGGGTTTGTGATACGGTATGTATACTCACCGTTGCAGCGCAGTGTAACATCCACATCCAGACCGATGTTCTTATCCAGAACACGGAAAGGAATGGGGTTTACTGTGCCGTACTTGTTATCAAGTATCTCCTTGGTGTTGATGTAGTATACGCGCTGATCACGTCCTGCCTCGCCGCCGTAGGTGATACGGCTGCCGAGATCCTTGAGGGTGTTTATTATAGCGTCACCGAGATCTCCTGCAAATACAGAGGGAGACATATCGGACTTGTACTCGAATACGCCTGCTTCAGCCGCAACCTCTACTACCTTGCCGTCTGCAACGATAAGAGCACACTGACCCTCGTTTACTGCAATGGCAGAGCCGTTGGTGATGATATTATCTGCGCCGTTGTTCGTACCCTTGCTGCCTACGCGCTTGCGAGCCTTTGCTGCAAGAATATCTGACGTAAGAGCGTCACAATAGATGTATTCCTTATACTGATCCGCAAGAGTGCCGGATACTGCATTTAATGCTGCCTTGATTAATCCCATATTATTACTCCTTTCAGATTAAAAGATAGTTATATTTTACAGCAAAATCACCGAAATGTCAATATATAGCGGTATGATTTTTTGTTAAAATTTGCGCTGCAAAATTTTAATGCGCTACATCTTGACAAATCGTTACAATTGTAGTATAATATTAAAGCTATCGGGGTGTGGCGCAGTTGGTAGCGCGCGAAGTTTGGGACTTCGATGCCGCAGGTTCGAATCCTGTCACTCCGACCATACTATGAGCCCGTCCATTGGACGGGCTTTAAGTTGCGTTATGACATATTGAAAATGCAAACGAAATGTGTTATACTTATATCATAATTTGAATATTTGGTTATTTTGTTGAAAGGAGTTGAGTTGTTCATTTATAAAGAACAACATATTGAACATGCATACCTTTTCTGATAAATTGATTACAGATTATGAGGAAAAAGCTAATCTCGCAATGGCATTTATCTGCCGCGCAATGATGCTTTTCATGTTGCTGGTCATCGTCCTCAATCTTCTGGGCGTATTCATTATTGAAGACACCATTTATCCTGTTCTTATATTTTCAGCGGCTATCATGTTTGTGCCAACGATACTTTATAATTTCTTACATATAAATTCGATAACGGTGCGTTACATTGTTCTTACGTTGTTCGTGATAATGTCAGGCATTTTGTATTCTATACTATCCTACCATGTGATAATGATGCTCTGCTTCCCTGTTGTTCTTTCCTGCCTGTACTGCGATCTGAAAAGTGTAATATATACTTCAGCTCTTGGAATTCCTGTAATAATCGTATCACATCTTCTGTCTGCCTACTTCAGTGTCGTTCCCGACGAACCGTTAGTGGAACTTGAAGATATAATAGTATATGGCATATTACCCAGACTTATAGAATATATCGGATTTGTTATCATCTGCTGCAGTATGGCAAGAAAAATACAGAAGCTGATAAAAGGTCTTGCAGATAAGAACAATGAGCTTTATCATGAGCAGGAAGTAATAGTTACTTCCCTTGCTGAAATGATAGAAGCACAATCACACGAGACGGGTCAACATGTAAAGCGTGTTTCCGAATACACAAAAATACTCTGCACTGCTCTCAATATGTCTGATGAGGAAACATGGAAAGTCAGCAATGCTGCTGCCCTGCACGACGTAGGTAAGATAATGATCCCTCAGGAGATCATCAATAAACCTGGCAAACTTACCGCCGATGAATTTGAGATCATAAAAACACATGTTCAATATGGAAAAAAGCTGCTTGAGAAATCTTCAGGAGAACTGATGAGAGTATCTTCAAACATCGCACATCACCACCACGAAAAGTATGATGGAACAGGTTACATGGGTATACAGGGTGATAATATCGATCTGTATGCGCGATGTGTATCTGTTGCAGATGTGTTTGATGCTTTGGTCAGCAAGCGACCTTATAAAAAGGCCTGGCTACCCGAAGATGCACGAAAAGAGATCGTTTCTCAGAGTGGTCGTCAGTTTGATCCTGTAATCGTAAAAGCATTTGACGATAACTACGATAAATTCATAGAAGTGCTGAATAAGTACCCTGATTCTTACGAGTAATATTTGTACATTACTTTACTACTTCTGCCCTGTTTACTTTTGTGGACAGGGCTTCTTTATGCAACAATGAGTTTACCCGTTCACATGATAAGGATAAAATTATGTCTTTAATGAGAAGTTTTATATGTGGCGCTCTGTAAATACTTGATTTTCCATACAAAATATGTTAAAATCAATATGATTATATATTAATAACACTTCTACACGACATTATATGTTCGGACGTTGTATAAATACTGATCTTAACGGAGGCTCTACATGGATAACAGAACGATCAATATGCTGTTTCTTGAAATGCTCTGCAAGCTGCGAAATATAGCAAGCACAGAGGAGCTGGAAGCATTTATCGCTGAATGCACAGTGAACCTGCAGAACGCCGAAGCTGCTGCAATGAGCGATATCCTGTCTGAATACAGGAGCATAGCAACCGAGCTTATTACCCAGCGCAGGCTGTTAAAGAACATAGATACTTCTAACCATGCCGAGCTTACAGAAAAGGAACAGGAAGAGCTTGATGAAGCAAACCGCGTTATAGACGAAAATCTCTTTGATTACCATTTTCAGCCTATAATCAGTGTAGCAAGCGGCGATATCTACTCCTATGAGGCACTGATGCGCCCCCGCAGCAGTATCTGCCCCAGCCCTTTCCATATTCTTAAGTATGCAGAGCTTTCCGATCGCCTTGATGATATAGAGCGTGTGACATTCTTTAACGTTCTTTCTATAGCGGAAGATAAAAAGTCTATCCTTGGAAAAAGAAAGATATTTATGAACAGTATTCCCGAAGCACGCTTTACAGAGGATGATCTGGCGCGTATAACCGAACTGCTGGAGCGTAATTCCGATACAGTTGTTGTTGAGATGACAGAGGAATCCAAGATCACCGATGATTACCTTGAGCTGATAAAGCAGACCTATGAACGACTTAACATACAGGTCGCTGTTGACGATTATGGAACAGGTTATTCAAACGTTCAGAATCTTCTTCGCTATATGCCTGATTATGTGAAGATAGACCGATCGCTTATCAGCGGTATACAGGGCGATGCTAAAAAGAAGCATTTTGTCCGCGAGATAATCGATTTCTGTCATGATAACAGTATCATGGCGCTTGCAGAGGGTGTGGAGACCTCGGAAGAGCTGCACACTGTCATTCATCTCGGTGCAGATCTTATACAGGGCTACTATACCGCAAGACCTGCCGCAGAGATCATAGATGCAGTTCCCTATGAGATAGCTCAGGAGATCAAATCCTGCTATCAGGAGCGTGTGGACGGCAGGAGGAAGCATATCTATTCTGCTGAGAACAAAGAGCGTGTTCTTCTTGACAGGCTGATGAATGATAAATATGACTGCATCCAGATCAATAAAGACTGTCCCGATGTTACAGTATCGGGAGAGATAGGGATGGAAACGCCCATACATATCGATATTAAAAAGGGCTACATCGGTACGCTCGTGCTGGATAACGCTATTCTTTCAAACATCAAAGACAGACCATGCATTGATATCGAGGATGACTGTGATGTGATAATTATCCTGAGCGGTCAGAATCGCCTCAGATACGGAGGTATACGCGTTCCGAAAAGCTCTAAGCTCACTATATGCGGCGACGGAATGCTTGATATCCATGTAGAAGCGGGTGCTTTTTACGGAATCGGCAATGATATCGATTCCGAGCACGGCGAGCTTATCTTTGAACAGGGTGTTGTTATACATAATTTTTCGGCATCCTGCGTAGGTATCGGTTCGGGATCGGGCGGCAAGATCGTGCTGCGCCGCGGCAAATTCGATATAGATATCCACAGCGCCTACGGCATCGGTATTGGCTCATACTCCTCCAACGCAGAGCTGGAGCTGTATGCAGTTGATGTATCGGTCTACGGTGCGCTGGAACGCGGAGCGGCGGTAGGTACGCTTACAGGCTCGCTTCAGCTTAACGCTGAGCATTGTGCGCTTAAAGTCAGATTATCGGGTAAGGAGGTCGTTGGCTTCGGCTCTCTTTCGGGAGATAACTGTGATATCAGGATATGCGAAGCAGGTGCCAATGTGGATATTTCCGCTGATATCGCATCGGGCTTTGGTTCTATGAAAGGAAATACCATATTTGAACTCAGCCGCGCTTCCTCGGATATCAAGGTAACCGGTATCAAGGCACTTGCCATCGGCGGATTTGAGGGAAATACATCCATCACCACAACGTATGCAGATGTTTCAATGAAGCTGAATACACAGCTGAGTGTAGCAGATTATTTTAAACGTGAAAACATAAATGTTACAGGCGGCAGGCTTGATTTTATACTGAATGACCACCATGTGGAGGATATGGACGCGTTGTGGACTTCCGAGCAGTAACATAGTTCTACCAAGGAGAAACAAATGAAGATATATTGCATAAGCGAGGGTGAGCTTCAGCTCGTAGAAAACGGAAAGAGCGAAAGAGTTGAATGCCAGCGTATCACAAATTATCTTGAAACGCTGCAGAGGATGAAGCAGCGTGACGAGTGGAAGACCACAGGCAAGGGCGCTAAATTCATGCAGGTAGAGCAGAAGTATTACGGTGATGAAACAGCTCACGGCGAGCCGCTGCTGCGCTCTATCGGAAGCTATGGAGATAAGCTGCTGTACTGCACATTTACCGACGGAATGGGCGGAATGTACCGCAAGGATACCGAAAGCGGCGATGAAAGCTACATCTTTGCAAACAAGGAATATGACCTTACGGGAATAGCAACAAGAAACGGAAAGTGTGTGCTTACCTGTGCAATGGGCAGATATGAACGTCATATCGGTATCGTGAACATGGAAAACGGCGATGTCACTCAGATAACAGAGGGCTTTACCAGCGAGACCCACCCGTTTATTTCAAGACGTGACAGCAGCAGGATACTCTACACCTCAATGGGCTACGCAAGAAACCAGAGCGGCGCTGTTGCAGAGAAGAGCCCCTGTTCCATCTGCTGTTATGATGAAAGCACAGGCTCTCTTGACGAGCTAATCGCCAACGATGACTTTGATTACATCAAGCCGTCAGATGATAAAGAGGGCAACATCTACTATATAAAGAGAAAGTATGAGCCTACCAAACGCGAAAGCAATCTTTTTATGGATATACTCCTCTTCCCTGTCAGGATAGTGAGAGCAATAGGTGGATTTCTCAGCGTGTTCTCGATGGCTTTCGGTGGTGAGCCTCTTCGCACAGGCGGACATAACCCCGCAAAATCAAGGACTGCGGATGAGCGCGAGCTGTTTGTTGAGGGAAATCTTATCAAGGCGCAGAAGCTTTCGGATAACTCTGATGAGGGTATAATTCCATCGGATTGGGTGCTTGTAAAATACTCAGACGGTGAGGAAACTGTACTGAAAAAGGGCGTTATGGATTACCATCTGACTGATGACGGTGATATCATATACTCAAACGGTAACGCGGTAAGGCTACTGCACAAGGACGGCAAGGATGAAAAGCTGTGTAAGCTGAAGCTTGCTAATTCCATCACGGTGATTGAATAAGTTAAGGGCTGCTGATTGTGTTTCAGCAGCCCTCACATATTTTTTGATAGAAACGTCAACTATAAAAATGAACGGATAATATGCAACAAAAGCATATGTGCAGGATAAAAGGCATAGCAGAAATACCTGAACCATTTACTGTGATAGCCTTGCCTGCCTCTGTATAACCATATCGGTAAAAGCGAAAGCATTGCAAAGCCCTGCTGTGGGAAATATAACGTGCTGCCAAATAAGCTAAGCTCATATTGCAGACCGCTCAGCAGCTCAAAATTGATGAATATAAGCGCAGCTGCCTGCCCGATGTAACACCACCAATTTCTGCCGCGGAAAAAGTAGAACGCAAGCACAGTAAGAACACCTGCACCGCCATAATCCACAAAAGTGATAGTACCAAGCAGATAGCCAGCAAGGGCAGTACCTGCAGCCGTAAGCATCGACAGCAGGAGCTTTTTCCTTTTGCGTGCAAGCTCGTTCAGTTGGATCGCTCCCATGCCGATGAGGAATGTCCACATGACATTCTGATGGAACGGAAAGATCGGAGCACCTATGTACATAAGATTGAAAGGTATCTCGGCGGCAACGGCAAATATCAGCATACGGAGCAGATATTTTTTCAGGCTTTTCGTGTGAAAACAGCCCTCAACGATCATGAATGCAAAAATGGGAAACGCTGCCCTGCCAATGCAGGTGAGCCAATCGTTGCCGGGAATGACCGTAGCCCACATATGATCGCACAGCATAAGCAGCATTGCAATGATATGCAACGTACATGAGCTGAGATCAAACGTAAGCTTTTTTGTGTTTTCGTTAGTCATAATATTATGTTATTGTAATTACAGTTCTTTTTCCTGCGGAAACAAATCCGCATTTCTCGTAAAAGGGTATCAACGCGGCTTCACACAGTACAAACACATCCGACGGAGCAAGCGCAGATGCGGCAGACATAACGAGCCTTGCAGCTATTCCCTGCCCTCTGTGTACCTTACCGCAAGCTACCTGTGATATCAGCGCTTCACCATTGATGTTATGCTGTATCACCAGAGCCGCTTTATTCTCGAGCGTGCAGCATACGGAGATACCGTGCCGTACTCGGTGTGACATATCCAGATACCATGGTTCAAACGGGATATCAAAGCCCTCGCTGATGATAGAATATACATCGGAGAGCGATGGCGTTGTATCTATGTTATCTTGCTTAGTTGTACTTCCCTCAAAACGCATCAGATCCACTTCGGAAAATGATGCGGAAAGCATTTCTGAAAGCGCAGCTCCGATTTCAGCGGTGCAGAATATATCAGCGAAACCGTTCATGCGGAAAAACTGTGCAAGCTCGGAAATATCGACATTCTCCGAAGCACACACCACAAAAGAGCCGTCCAATGCTGAAATGAACGTATTTTCCTGTCGGTAAAAGCGGCAGAAATCATATTCTGTTCCGTAAGCATTGAACAGGGCGCGTATCTTCCCCGCTTCAATACCGTGATCTGGCAGTGCTTGCAGCTCATTCGGGTCAGTTATGCGCTTTATCATAATTCACAGCAGCGTACCGCCATAGCTTCGGAGAGAGCCTTTACAGCGGCATAGTCGCTCTCCTTGATGACACAGGACGGCGAGTGAAGATATCTGCATGGCACGGACAATGCACAGGTACGCACTCCGCCACGGCTTATGTGAATAGCTCCGCTGTCATTTCCGCCTGCGACAACGGTTTTGGTCTGAGCAGGGATATCAAGCTCCCTTGCGGTATCAAAAGCAAGCTGATAAAGAGCGCGGTCATAGATGGTGGAACGATCCATGTAAGAAATAACGCAGCCCTCACCAAGGCAGCACACACGTTTTTCGCCCGAAACACCTGCAATATCGCACGCAGTAGTAGTTTCAAGCACGAGGGCGATATCAGGTGCAACGGTGAACGAAGCAGCCTTTGCTCCGCGCGTGCCCACTTCCTCCTGTACGGTGAAAGCAAACCACATATCATATTCAAGCTCGCTGTTTATCATATCCATCATCATAAGGCAGCCAGCTCTGTCATCGATCGCCTTGCCCTTGATATAGCCGTCACCGAAAGCGAAGAAGTCACTGTCGAAATAAGCACAGGAGCCTCTGCTGACAAACTTTTCAGCCTCTGCCCTGTCTGCTGCACCGATGTCTATCAGCATATCATCGAAATCAGGCGCTTTTTTACGCTCTTCTGCAGACTGCTGGTGGACTGCCTTTGTTCCGACAACGCCAAGAGTACCGTTTGCGAAACGCACAGCTCTGCCAAGGACCACGCGCGGGTCGATTCCGCCTACAGCCCCGAAGCGCAGGAAGCCCTCATCAGTGATATCGGTCACCATAAAACCGACCTCATCCATGTGGGCGGCAAGCATTATCTTATTTTTGGGTGTTTTTCTGCCTTTCCTGAATACGATCAGATTTCCGAGATTATCAACGTGCATTTCATCCGCATTGATATTGTTCATTATATATTCACGTACACGGCTTTCATCGCCTGAAGTGCCGTCGATAGTGCATATCTCTCTGAGTCTGTCAAGCATTGATATCACCTCCCACATAAGCCGCTATAAGCTTTGCTGCCGCTTCGATATCCTGTATATCCACAGCTTCGATAGGCGTGTGCATATATCTGATCGGTATCGATACAGTACAACACTTCACACCGCTCCTGCTTACGGAAACAGCATCTGCGTTAGTTCCTGTTGAGGACGGCATTACTTCAATGGTATAGGGTATATTGTTCTGCTCTGCGAGAGATCTCAGAGAATCTGTCATACCTCTGTCAAGAACAGCGGAAACGCCGATCATAGCGCCGCTGCCAAGCTCCGCGGTCTCATGCTGTGCGCT
>JAFTVU010000112.1 GCA_017465665.1 Oscillospiraceae bacterium
AGATATGCTGTCGTTTATAACGCTGTACCCGAAGGACTGGCAGCAACACAGCTACATCGCTATGAACGGAGTATATGAGAGTGCAGTGCTGACGGCTCTGGAAAACCATTCGGAGCTTAATCGGATATATCTCTGCACCGACAATGACGAGGGAGGTATTGAGGCAGCTTGTAGGCTCTCAGATATTCTGGAACAGCATGGGTACACCGATGTGGCAAGGCTCACACCCTCGCAAAAGGATTGGAACGAGTGCTTAAAAGAGCGAAACGGTGTGAAATATCTTCCTGCAGTTCCACACAAGCGGTGGGATCTGTATTTGCAGACAGCAAACGAGCTGGAGCCTGTGACGATTGACCGAAACCGTCTTGCCTCACAGCTTTCAGGAATATACAAAAGCGGAGATTATATCAGGCTCGCTGCATTCTGTCTTTCGACCGCCGAGCATTTCTCCAAAATATGCGGCAGTGGAGTGGGCTTTGACAGATTTCGAGAATCTCTGAAAGCAGGCTACAAGCCGTATTCCGACAAGGGCAGTATCTCTGTAAAAGCAAAAAAGCTGTGCAGTATTGTGAGAACGACCTATAATCAGCTTTCAAAGCACACGCTTACCGCCGAGCAGATGAGAAATACGGCTCAATTACTCTGTGAAACCGCCGATCACGCTCTGCGGCTTAATGCAGAGGAAACACTGTCGCAGGATACAGGACAAGAAGAAACGCCCGAGGCGGCTCCTCGGGCGGGATTAAGTATGTAAAAATGACGGGGAGGTGTCCCCGTCTGCGGTGGCCCAGAACTAAGTCAAGCCAAAATTGTCACTGCATATATTATATTTCAAATTTCACATTTTGTCAATATTTCGGAGGATAAAAATGACATCATCACAAATCCTGCTGCTCTGTTTATGCGGAGCAGCATTTCTCATCATAGGACTTATTGCCGCCATAGGCAGCACCTATTCCCTCAAGGGAATTCCCAACAAGCCGGTAGGCAACGGACAGCACGGCACGGCTCGGTTTGCCACTCGCCGAGAGATAAGCAACACCTACAGGCAGATACCCTACACACCCGAGTTATGGCGAAAGGGACAGCAACTCCCCACAGTAGATGGGCTTATTGTAGGCTGTAACGAGGGTGCGGGAGGTATGACGGCACTTGTAGACGATGCAGATATCCACACTCTGATGATTGGTGCGTCGGGCGTTGGCAAGACCGCAAACTTTCTCTACCCGAACATCGAATACTGCTGTGCGGCAGGAATGAGCTTTGTCACTACCGACAGTAAGGGTGATCTCTACCGAAACACCGCTACCATTGCTGAGAAATACTACGGCTACAAAATTTCCGTAATTGATCTGCGAAATCCCACACGCAGCAGCGGATACAATATGCTGTACCTCGTGAACAAGTATATGGATTTATACAAGAAAGAGGATAAGCTGGAATTCAAGGCGAAAGCGGAAAAGTTCGCAAAAATAACTGCCAAGACCATAATCTCGGCAGACGGAAATATATCCAATATGGGACAAAA
>JAFTVU010000113.1 GCA_017465665.1 Oscillospiraceae bacterium
CACCCGAAACAACGATGTCATAAGTGCCTGTGGTCTTGCCGTCTGCTGTGCAGGAGATAGCAACTGTAATCGGGAGTGTTTCGCCGTTTACAAGACCTGTCACATCGTAAGCATAAGTCGGGAGAGCCTCGCCGACCTTTATCGTGTAGCTCTTTGCGGTTACTGTAACGGGAGCTTGCTTGATAATGAATGTGTATGTGCCGAGTGTGCCGTCCCATTCGTAATTCTCATTGTTCAGAGTAATTGTGACAGGATATTCACCTGCGTTTGTCTGTGTACCGCCCTCAACGGTGTAATCATCGGTAGATGTAACGCCGTAGGTCTGTGCTGTGCCTGTGTAGGTGTACTCGGTTGTATTCGCTGTGGGAACAGCTACCTTTTTCTTGTTTACGGTTACAGAGATAGTCTTTGTAGCCTCTGCGTAGTCAAAGGTATCTTCCGCTGTTATCGTTACTGTTGCTGTACCGAATTTAAGAACTGTGATATTGCCGTTTTCGTCAACGGAAATGACATCATCACCTGTTGTTACCTTGTAGGAGATAGCACCATCACCGTCTGTCGCTGCGGTGATCTTACCGTCTGTATCACCGTAGGTAAGAACGACATTATCCGCCGTGATAGTCTGAACAGCCTTTTCGGTGATAGTCAGCTTGCCGTTTTCATAGGCGATCGTATAATTCGCAATTTCAGCGTCGCCACTTGCTACAATAGCATATTCGCCGAGTGCAGAGGGAGTTACGCCATTTTCATAGCCGAAAGAAAGGTTAGCATTATCAAGCACTGCCTCTGTATCTGCTCCCTCTAAGCCTGCTACGGTGTATTCAAGCGTTTCGGGGAGCGGATTGCCCAGCTTTACCGTGTAGCTTTCCGCTGTAACTGTAAGCTCTGCCTTTGCGATAGTAAATGTGTATTCCTTAGCTGCTGTTGTTCCATTGCTCCAGATATATCCGTCATTGAGAGTAACCGTAACAGTATGAACACCTGCATTTATCTGCTTATTGCCCGAAATTGTGTAGTAATCGCTTTCAGCGAGAGTGTATGTCTGCTCCTCGCCGTCGTAGGTGAAATCTCTATTATCTGCCTCGGGAGCATCAACAACTATCAGCCACCTTGAGTTTGCCGTGTCGTAGCAATACTTTGTTGTTTCATTGCCGACAGTAACCTCGTTGGGTGACTGTGCGGTCTTTGCGGGGAGATAAATGTAAACCTTGTTTTCATCAAAATGCTTTGTGGGGTAAGCTTTGCCGTTTGCTGTTACAGCGCTTGTGCCGTCAACATCAAGTTCAAGGAGATATACATTATCAGTGCCGTCTGTGGGGGTTACCTCTGCGCCGTCGTAATATGCACCATCATCCCAATAAACACCCTGACCGATTGCGGCAGGAAAATATGTTGTACCGTCATACTCATATTTCTCACCTGCAACAGCCTTTACAGAGCCGCCGCTGATGGTGATATAACTGCCGCTGCCATTCCAGCCGCCGCCTATACCTGCGCAGCCTTTGCCGCCTTCTGCGGTTACTGTGCCGCCACTGATTTTGATATTGCTGCCGTCGCAACCGTCACCGCCGCCTATGCCTGCACCGAAGTCGCCGCCTGTTGCGGTAACCTTACCGCCGCTGATGGTGATATTGCTGCTGCTTCCTTCGTCGCCGCCGCCGATACCTGCGCCGACTGAGCCGCCTGTTGCGGTAACTGTACCGCCGCTGATTGTGATATTGCTGCTGCTTCCTTCGTCGCCGCCGCCGATACCTGCGCCGCCTGAGCCGCCTGTTGCGGTAACTGTACCGCCGCTGATTGTGATATTGCTGCTGCTTCCTTCGTCGCCGCCGCCGATACCTGCGCC
>JAFTVU010000114.1 GCA_017465665.1 Oscillospiraceae bacterium
AGGATCTTGTTTGCTGTGGGCATATTAGCGAACAGCTCGTCATTGATTACCAGCTCGTTTCTGCCCTGCTCGAAGGTGATGCCGTAAACCTGCTTGCGCTCCAGGGGTTCGGGCATATAGTTCTCATCAATCTTGATGATGTTGTATGTACCCTTTCTCTTGGACTTCAGGATCTCCAGAGCCTCGTCTGTGTAGCCGGGAGCGATAACACCATCGGATACCTCACGCTGGATTATCTTTGCTGTGGAAACATCGCAAATATCAGACAGAGCGATAAAGTCGCCGTAGGAGGACATTCTGTCTGCGCCTCTTGCTCTTGCGTAAGCGCAAGCGAGAGGGGAAAGCTCGCCCAGATCGTCTACCCAGTAGATCTTAGCCAGTGTCTCTGTCAAGGGCAGACCGATCGCTGCGCCTGCGGGAGAAACGTGCTTGAAGGATGTAGCTGCAGGATAGCCTGTAGCAGCCTTGAGCTCCTTAACGAGCTGCCAGCCGTTGAAAGCATCCATGAAGTTGATGTAGCCGGGGCGGCCGTTCAGAACCTCGATAGGGAGATCCTTGCCGTTCTCCATAAAGATACGGGAAGGCTTCTGATTGGGGTTACAGCCGTATTTGAGTTCGAGTTCGTTCATTGTTATTACGTCCTTTCAGTGAAGATATATTTTATACGTTCTTATTAACTATGCGGCTTTCGTACTTGCCTGTTTCGATGTCGATGTAGCGTACGAACAGTGATACCTTGTTATCCTCGTTGAGGTTCTTCCACAGCATATCTGTGAAGCTGTCGATATCCATATCGGGGATGATAACGTTCTTGGGCTCGCCCTCAAATGTGGGAAGTCTGCGGACACCCTCAGCGGTGGTGATCTCATCCCCTGCATAGGTGTGGATGAAGCTGCCCTTGCCGTTCATGGGATTGCTGTATGCATAGGTGAATCTGCGGCAGGAGGAGCCGTCGCCGTCAGCGGACTTCAGGATGGACATTGCGTAGTTCATGCCGTTGTTCTCAAGGTGGATGATACCGCTGATACGAGGTGTCCAGTTGGGCTTGTCATCCTCGAACTCACGGGAACGCAGGGACTGCTCAAATGTCATCTGCTTGTCCATGCCCTCGTAGATGGTGTCTGTCTGGTCGCCGTTTGTTACGATAGTCTTGTTGCCGAGAACTCTTACTGGAGCGTAGATGATAAGATGGGGATCTACCATCTTGGAGGGATCAAATGCCTGAGTGCGGATGCCCTCGCCGTCCTCGATGAATACTCTGTTGCGGCTGTTTTCGCTTCTGCCCATGATGAAGTAAGCAGTTACAGCCTTTTTGCCATCGGCAGACTTGCCGATAACGATACCTCTGCCGTGGTAGGCAAGAGAGTTAAGCTCTTTGTCAAGTGCGATGTAGTCCATAGTTTTGTCCTTTCTTACAGCCTGCCAAGATAGCAGGTAGATTTATATTTTGCGGTCACCAGACCGTCTTTCTGATGTTTATCGAACACTGCGTTCAGCTCTGTGAGGAATTGCTCATAATGCTCGTCCGCCTCGGTGAGAGCATAGGAGCGAGAGAGGATATCTCCGATGTATGCGTCTTTTGTCATGGGGACGAAATAGTCCATGCAGAAGTATTCAAGCTCGGTGAAATATTCGTTCCTTAAAAAGCTGTCGCCATCACCGTCAGATCTGCTGTCACCCGTAAATACATGTCCCGAATGGAATGAGCCGCAGTATTTCATGCATATCTTATCACGCTCTGCTTCAAAGCCTGTTTTGCTGCGCTCGTTCCAGACGATGGCGAGCCTGCCGCCATTCTTAAGCAGTCGCTGGCATTCAGTTTTGAAGCGCTCCTTATCAAACCAGTGAAACGCCTGTGCAACAGTTATAAGATCAAAGCTCTTGGCAGCCAGTCCCGTATCCTCGGCGGAAGCCTGTACAACTGTGATCTCTGGAAGATTGGAGCGGAGCTTTTCGAGCATATCGGAGTTAGGCTCTATAGCAGTGATGCTCCATGGCTTTTGTGCGAGACAAGCAGTAAACTTGCCTGTGCCTGCGCCGATATCTGCCACTGTTTCTGCAGCAGTATTCTTATACAGCCAATCCATTAGTTCATCGGGATAGGAGGGGCGATATTTATCGTAATTATCCGCCTTGCCTGTGAATTTGTGTTCGTTCATTATTCTACGAAGTTCCAGCCCTTTTTAAAGCTTGCTTTCTCCCAGGGAGTTACATTAGCAGCCTCGCCTACATAGAGTATCTCGCCGTCCTTTACCGCCCATTCGATCTCCTCATCAGCGATAGGTGTGAACCTGAGCGTCAGACGGAATGCGGGAGTAAGCTCCTCAAGAGAGAGGAAACGGTCAGGGATAACGGAGAGTACCACAGGCTCTAACCAGTCAAGAACTCTGCCGCAGGGCTTTGTCTCGTCGAAATCAAACTCCTCATCGGGGTAGAAATCCTCGCCGTAGTCATCGATGAGCGCCAGAACGTACTCAGCGGTATACTTTACCAGCTTGTTTATCATCTCATCGGACATATCGAGGTAATGCTCCACACACTTTCTTGTGTAGGTCTCCTCCAGCTTCTTCGCTTCAACGTGTATCTTCTTGTTGAAGATATCGGAATAGAAATCGCCCTCTGTGCCGTTGAACAGCTTGCTTTCGTAAATGTCGATCTTGTTGTTTCTTATCATATTGTTACCCTCGTTACTCCGTTTTCAACGGTGATCTTATCCTGACAGAACAGCGATACAGCCTGGGGCAGTATCTTCCATTCCGCCTGTTCCATTATTCTGCGCTGAAGTGTTTCGGGCGTATCGCCCTCCTGTACCTCAACTGCCTTTTGCAGGATTATCGGTCCTGCGTCACATTCCGCTGTAACGAAATGTACTGTTGCGCCCGATACCTTTACGCCCTTAGCGAGAGCGGCCTCGTGTACGTGAAGTCCGTAGAAGCCCTTGCCGCAGAAGCTGGGGATCAGCGCAGGATGAACGTTTATCATCCTGTTGGGGAAAGCGTCGCATACCTGCTCGTCAAGGATAGTCATGAATCCTGCGTAGACGATGAGGTCTGCCTTTTCCTCCAGAAGTGCGTCGCGCATTGCGCGGCTGTATTCAGCCACATCCGCATAGTCCTTTCTGACCAGCACACGTGTTCTGATACCGTTGTTCTTTGCTCTTTCCAGAGCATACGCGTCAGCCTTGGAGGCGATGACGCAGGTTATCTTGCCGCCCTGTATCTCGCCGCGCTTTTCGGCATCGATAAGAGCCTGGAGGTTAGTTCCGCCTCCCGAAACAAGTACGCAAATATTCTTCATGTCTGCTCCTTTATGTATCAGCTGTTTCTGAGCTTATCCATCTGTGCCGCGGAAAGCTTGATGCTTATCTCAACGCCCACATAAGCGCCCTTGCAGCCGTTTGTATCAGCAACTTCAAAGTCGGCATACTCACTGAACAGGGAGTACACTCCGAAATCCTGCTGACGTGCTACCTCTTCGTCCACGCCGTGGCTCATGAATTCCTCCCAAGGCTCACCGTTTATGGTGAGAACGCCCTTGAACATACCTGTGGGGTCGTGCTTTGTATCACATTCGCCTGCCATTGTCTTTACACCGATACAAGTTACAACGTTATTTCCGCTGTTTGTGTAGCAGCGCAGTCCGAGTGTATCCCACTTGTAGTTGCCGTGGTGCTTTTTACCTGTCTTTACAGGCTTGCCCAGCAGCTCCTTCAGCATATCCAGATGGCAGGGGATATCTATTCTTCTGCCGTTAATAGTCATTCCGTCCTCTGTAAGGTCAATGCTCAGCTCCTCGGATTTTACCTTAGGCTTCGAGCCGCCAAAAAGGTTTCTGAAAAATTCACCTAATCCCATAATTTCCTCCGTCAGTTTCTGTGAAATTGTATCTCAATGCCGTTGTATGCACCGTGATGACCGTTCTTGTCGCCGTTTTCAAAATCGGTATAAGCGCCGAAGAGCGAGAGACTGCCTACGCTGCGCTCTCTGCCTATCTCAAGATCATCGCCGAGACTCAGCGCCAGCTCCCATTGCTCGCCGCAGATATTGAGCTGACCAACGAAAAAGCGCTTTGGGTCGAACCCGGCAGGTATCTCATCGGGATGAGCCTTTACAGCAAGGCAGTAGACCTCCATTCTCTGGTTTACATAGCAGTAAACGCCGAGCTTATCCCATGTGAGATTCACATTTCCTGCCTGTCCGTCAAATCGCCGCGGATAACCGAGAACATCATACAGAGCTTTTATATTGCACGGCATTTCTATGTAATGACCGTTTATGTCAAGGGAGCGTTCCATGACGTTTATTACAAGCTCATCAGGAGCTATCCTTGGCTTTTTTCTGAAGATATCGAAAAATCCCATTATATTCTCCTGTTATATCACGTATTCAGCGATATCTGAATGTAGCTGTAATGCCTGTCGGTACGCTTTTTGTCCTTGAAATCGCGCTCTGTAAAGCTGCCGTATATTATATGCCTGCCTATAACTCTGCTTTTTTCGCTACTGTTACTGTATTTTGTCTTTATAGGCTTCAAAAACTCAAACCAATGTGCGCCGTTTATCGTGAGAGTACCGCCGAACATATTTGTGGGATATTGTTCAGGGTCTGCTTTGTAAGTGGACGGGCGAAGCCTCACCATAAGAGTTTTGGCATACCTGCTCTCGTTTGTAAATGCATACAGACCGAGGTCGTTCCACGCGAAATTTGCACGCTGCTCACTTACGGATTCGTTTATCATGTCGTTATCCTCTTTTGTGAGGAAATCTATATTCACCTTTCCAAAGGTGTGCTTCTGTGCCTCTCCGAACATATCGAAAAGCTCTTCCATCTTAATAGGGAGCATAAACTGCTTTCCGTTTATTTCGATATATTCCTCTGTGACGTTTATCGTGATATCCTGCGAGGGTGTTCTGTCATAGTCCTCGGCGGGGTCGTGTTCCTCTATAACAGGCTCGTTTTTCTTGAAAAGGTCGAAAAATCCCATACTCGTTCTCCTGCTGTGTCTTATGATCTAAGCGATATCTGAATATGACTGTAATGCTTATCGGTACGCTTTTTGTCCTTGAATTCACGTTCGGTAAATTCGCCGTATATTACGTATCTGCCCAGCGTTCTATGTTTGTTGCTGCTGTTGCTGTATTCGGGCTTGACGGATTTCAGGAACTCGAACCAATGCGCACCGCTGATCGTCAGCGTGCCGCCGAACATATTCTGCGGATAATGCTCAGGGTCGCTTCCGTCAGTAGACGGGCGCAACATCACCATCAGGCAGTCTGCATATCTGCCCTCATTCGTGTACGCATACAGTCCAAGATCGTTCCATGTGAAATTCGCACGCTGTTCACTTACGGATTCGTTTATAAAGTCGTTATCCTCTTTCGTGAGAAAGTCGATATCTATTTTTCCAAAGGTGTGCTTCTGAGCTGCGCTAAACATATCGAAAAGCTCCTCCATCTTAACAGGGAGCACGACCTGTTTTCCGTTTATCTCAATATACTCCTCGGTGACATTTATCGTGATATCCTGCGATGGTGTTCTGTCGTAGTCCTCGGCAGGATCATGTTCTTCAGCAGGCTTGTTCTTTCTGAAAATATCAAAAATTCCCATACTCAGTCTCCGAGATTCAGCTCAGTTCTTTTGTTTATTCCCAGTGAGCGTATACGGCCCTTTGGCTTGTCGGAAACAGAAACGAGCAAAGAAAAATTGCCGTGATGCTTAAGCTTGAACGGCAGCGTCATTCCGTCCAATTTAGGCTGCTTTTCGTCAACGAACAGCGTCAGCCAATCTGCACCGTCTACCGTTACACTACCGCCGAAGATGTTCTTTGTGGCATTTGGGGCGTACTTCTTTTCGTTCGGATAGAACTGGATGGATATGCAGTTCACACACTCGTCGTTTTTTGAATAGGCGAGGATACCCAGCTCATGCCAGAGATATATGTACCGTATGCCTGTACAGCCGATGTTATCCATCGAAAGCGTGTATTCGCCAAAAACATCTTTAAGCATATCCTTGTGGCAGGGGAGAGTGAAATGTTTGCCGTTGATGTTCATGACATCTTCGGTGACATCTATCCTGATATCCTTTGAGGGAGTGGTGTCGAAGTCCTCGACAGAGGGGGCTTTTTTGAATATATCGAACAGTCCCATATTTACCGTCTGCCTTTCTTGTTAAAGCTGATATGCGTGTAATCCTCTGCTGTCAGGCAGTTTTCGATATGGTACCAGTCGGCAAATTCCGCAATTACCTTGAATTTCCCGTAGTTCGCCTTTTTAAAGGTTTCCGTTTCAGAAAGCTCACCGTCCCTGATAAGCTCTATCCAAGGTCTGCCGTTGATGGTGATATTGCCGTTGAACATCTTCTTCGGATAGAACGACGGCTCCTTGTGCCCTTCCATTGCGGTGGGCCTGAGGCGGAATTCCAGTGTTGCTACCGCATAGCCGTTGTAGGTATACGCAAGTACTCCCCAATCGTGCCATACATAGTTTGTACGAACAGGCAGAACGACGTTCAGGCTCTCGCTAAGTCCTGCAACCTCTCCGAAAACGTACTTTTCAGGCTCTCCGAAGATCTCCTTCAGCGTATCGATATGACACGGAATTTCAACAGCTCTTTCGCCTATCACCAGAAATTGCTTTTTAAGATCGATATCCATATCCGTATTTCCTTATATACCCGTTTCGGGGGCAGACAAAAGTCCGCTCCCGAAGAGTTATTCAATTATGCGAAGATAACACCATCATCGCCTGCAACGGTCTCGCCGATGATGTAAGCCTGCTCGCCGTTAGCCTTGAGGATCTCAACGGTCTTTTCAGCGTCAGCCTTGTCAACAACGAGCATCATACCGATACCCATGTTGAATGTGTTGTACATATCATGCTCAGGGATGCCCGCCTTGTTCTGCATGAGCTTGAAGATCGCAGGAACTTCGTAGCTGTCCTTGTAGATCTTAGCGGAAACGCCATCGGGCAGAACACGGGGAATATTCTCATAGAAGCCGCCGCCTGTGATGTGGGAAACGCCCTTTACAGTTACCTTGCTGATAACATCCAGAACGGGCTTTACATAGATTCTTGTGGGAGTGAGCAGTGCCTCGCCGAGAGTAGTGCCCAGCTCATCATAGTATACCTTGAGGTTCTCCTCGTTTACATCGAATACCTTTCTTACGAGGGAGAAGCCGTTGGAGTGAACACCGCTGGAAGCGATACCTACGATAGCGTCGCCTGCCTTGATGGAATCGGGGTTCAGGATCTTGCTCTTATCAACGATACCTGTGGAGTAGCCTGCGATATCGTACTCGTCATCGGGCATCATACCGGGATGCTCTGCGGTCTCGCCGCCTACGAGTGCACAGCCGCTCATTACGCAGCCGTCAGCCACGCCCTTGACAATCTCTGCAACCTTTTCGGGTACGTTCTTGCCGATAGCGATGTAATCCAGGAAGAACAGGGGCTTTGCGCCGCAGCAGATGATATCGTTAACGCACATTGCAACTGCATCGATACCGATGGTGTCATGCTTGTCCATCAGCATTGCGATCTTGAGCTTTGTACCTACGCCGTCTGTACCGCTTACGAGTACAGGCTCGGTCATTCCTGTAAGATCGGGCTGGAACAGACCGCCGAAGCCGCCTATGCCTGAAATGCAGCCGGGGATCTTGGTGCGCTCTACGTCGCCCTTCATGAGGCGAACACCCTCGTAACCTGCGGTTACGTCAACGCCTGCTGCCTTGTAGCTTTCGGAAAAACTATTCTTCATAATTATGATCTCCTTTATGTCTTTATGTAATTTCGTTATATTACAGCATACTCATCTGCAGGAACTCACTGCTCTCGGGAGGAACGTTTCCTGTCCAGCAGTAGGTGCACAGCTTGCACTCGGGAAGTCCCACAGCCTTTACAGTGCCCTCAAGCGTCTGGAATTCCAGCGATGTGAGCTTCAGCCTGCGGCATATCTCGTCGCGCAGGTGCTGACCGCGCTCTGTTCTTGTATCGCTGTATTCCGCGATATGCTTTACGCCCTCAGCGCCCTCGCGCTCGTTGATTATCTGCCTTGCGATAAGCTCCATTTCAGAGTTGGAGCGGGAGAAGTTAAGATACTTACATCCGTACATGATAGGCGGACAAGCGGAACGCATGTGCACTTCCTTTGCACCGTTCTCATACAGGAATTCAACTGTTTCTCTCATCTGAGTGCCACGCACGATACTGTCGTCAACGAACAGCAGCTTCTTGCCCTCGATAAGCTCGTGTATGGGAATGAGCTTCATCTTTGCTACCATGTTTCTCATAGACTGGTTCTGCGGCATGAAGCTTCTGGGCCATGTGGGAGTGTACTTTACAAAAGGACGCGCGAACGGGATGCCGCTGCGGTTTGCATAACCGATAGCGTGAGGCACGCCCGAATCGGGAACGCCGCAGATGTAATCAACATCGGGAAGAGTACCGTTTTTGATATCGGTCTCTGCCATTATCTCGCCGTTTCTTGTTCGCATCGTTTCTACGGTAACGCCCTCGTATACGGCGGTAGGGTAGCCGTAGTATGTCCACATGAATGTGCACATCTGCATATCATCATAGCCCTCTGCTAGAGTTTCGCAGCTGTCTGCGGTGATCTTCACGATCTCGCCCGGGCGCAGCTCTTTGTATGTGCTGTAGCCCAGCTTCTGGAACGCAAAGTGCTCCAGCGAGAAGCAGTAGCCGTCACC
This sequence comes from Oscillospiraceae bacterium, assembly GCA_017465665.1. Classification (GTDB taxonomy): domain Bacteria; phylum Bacillota; class Clostridia; order Oscillospirales; family Ruminococcaceae; genus CAG-115. The sequence continues at coordinate 8,707 of JAFTVU010000114.1, forward strand.
GCGCTTGCCGATGATGATGGGCAGTCTGCCCAGTCTGTCACGGGCGAGGATGATACCGTCCTCTGTCAGGAGGGCAAGGTTCAGTGTGCCCTCTATCTTGCGTTGCGTATAACGTATACCGTCCACGAAGTTATCCTTGTGCGCTATCAGTACAGATACCAGCGCATTGGAATTGATCTGACCGCTGGAAAGGGTCTCGAAGCTTGCGTAGTCCATCTGCAGCAGACCGTTGAACAGCTCCTCGGAGTTGTTGATAACGCCAACATTTGCTATTGCGTAACGGCCCATTTTGGAATGAACTATGATGGGCTGCGGGTGAGTATCGCTTATACAGCCTATTGCGAGCTTGCCGCGCATACCCACTGCGTCATCCTCGAATTTGGTTCTGAATGGTGTGTTCTCGATGCTGTGGATAGCTCTCTGAAAGCCCTTTTCGGGTGAGTAGGCAGCCATGCCGCCTCTTTTTGTTCCTAAATGTGAGTGATAGTCAGTTCCGAAGAAAACGTCCATAATGCAGTCGTTCTTGGAAGCTGCTCCGAAAAATCCGCCCATTTTATATCTCCTGTTTTAAGGTAATCAGATCTCTTTTGCCATCTCGGCGATCTTTTTGTCCGCCTCGAGATTCTTTTCATTCTGCTTCTTCTTGAAAGCTGCAAGCTTCTCTGCAAGCTCATCATTTGCAACGGAGAGTATCTCCACCGCGAGGTAGCCTGCGTTTGCTGCGCCGTCAACACCGACGGTAGCCACGGGAACTCCCGGAGGCATCATAACGGTAGCGAGAAGAGCATCCATACCCTCCAGAGCCTTTGCCTTTACAGGGATTCCGATAACGGGAAGAGTGGTATTGCCTGCAACTGCGCCTGCAAGGTGAGCCGCCATACCAGCCGCTGCGATGATAACGCCGAAGCCGTTCTCTCTTGCTGTGGAGGCGAAAGCCGCAACCTCCTTAGGGGAGCGGTGCGCGGAGAGCACATGCAGTTCAAACGGAACTCCGAACTCCTTGAGTACCTCGGCAGCCTTGCGTACAACGGGGAAATCGCTGTCGCTGCCCATGATAACGGCAACCTTTTTTATTTCTGACATAATGACCGTCCTTTCTTTGTCCGTAAAATAAAATTAGCTGTATTTCACAATACAGCTATTAGATACAATTAGGCTATGAGTGCACTTATTCTGTAAGAGCGGGAGCGGTATTCTGTTGACCCGAAGAGGATGTGCAATGTGTTCATTGTAGTGATCTCCTTTTACAGAAAATTGCAATGCTGCGCCCATTCGGGGCACTACTTATATAATACTATAAATCTGTGGGAATTGCAAGTGTTTTTTGCGAATTTCCACGAAATCTACAAAACCGCTGTGTTTTAAGAGAAAATATTGTAGCAGCGCGGCATTCTGTTTACAGAATACGGGAATTATTGATGACCAGACCGAATGTCACCCCCAGAGTATCTGCGGCTCTGCGGCAGAGATTCATTCGGGTGAGGAATATCTCAAAATACTCTATGACAGGGGATATCTTAAGATCCAGATCAAGATCGAGTATCAGCTCTTTCTTATCCTCGGAGAAGTACAGCTGAGAGCGCTCCACGGCGTAGTTTACACGGTCATGGATATCTGCTGCTAGGTTCTCGTTGCTGGGCACGAACGGACCATCCTTTGAGCGCACGCGGGAGCGTCGTACATCGGATTTATCCGCAATGATGAGCGCAGCAGCTATGGGAGTTACGGGATTTGCGGTCTTTTCATCGTGATTGCCGATGGCGGATACTATAAGGGATATCTCATGCGGCGGCATGCCCAGATTGTCTAGCAGACGGAACGCCATTACAGCGCCGCTCTGCGCGTGATCCACACGGTTTATCACATTACCGATATCGTGCATATACGCGGCGATCTGGGCAAGCTCGCAGGTGCGTTCGTCGTAGTCGAGCTCGCTAAGTATCATGTAGGCGGTATCTGCAGCCTTTTCAACGTGGGCATTGGAGTGCTCTGTATAGCCGATGGTGCTGAGCGCGGCATCGGCATAGTTGATATAGGTCTGGATATCCTTGTTTTTTCTGATGTATTGATATGTAATATTGCTCATAATTACCTCTTTGATATATTAAGTGTATATTTTAGTATATCATAATACGGGAAATTTTACAAGTATCAGTTAGAAGTGAAAAGCTCCCGCCTTTCGGCAGGAGCTTGGATAGATCATTCGGTTTTGGGAGATTTCTTTTTCTGCATTGCCTTGATAACGAACAGTGTGCCGATAGTGAGGGCAAGTCCGATGATAAGGCAGATGACAGCGTTCTTGATAAGGCTTGCTACGAAGTACATCACAAAGGATATCGCAGCTACTGTTACAGCATAGGGAAGCTGAGTTGAAACGTGCTTTACATGGTCGCACTTTGCGCCTGCGGAAGCCATGATGGTGGTATCCGAGATGGGAGAGCAGTGGTCGCCGCAAACCGCACCTGCCATACAAGCAGAGATGGAGATTATCATCATAGTGGGATCGATGTTCTCAAACAGCTCTACAACGATGGGGATGAGGATACCGAATGTACCCCAGGATGTACCTGTGGAGAAAGAGATGAACACCGCAATAAGGAAGATGATCGCGGGAAGAACCACCTGCAGAGCCTCAGCGTGCTGGGAAACAACGGTATCAACGAATTCGGAAGCGCCTAAAGCATCGGTCATGTTCTTCAGAGTCCATGCCATTGTAAGGATAAGGATGGCAGGAACCATGGACTTGAAGCCCTCGGGGATACAAGCCATACACTCTCTGAACGAGATCACACGTCTGATAAGATATACGATTATGGTCAGTATCAGAGCGATAACAGAGCCGATAACAAGGCTCTTGGATGCGGAGCAGTTAGCAAATGCATCGATGAAGTTTTCGCCCTCGAAGAAGCCGCCTGTATAGATCATGCCGAATACGCATGCGATTATAAGGATCGCAACAGGGAAGATAAGGTCGAATACCTTGCCCTTGCCCTTGATGTTTTCGGGCACGGAAGTGGACTCAATCTCGTCACCTGCATCCTTTCCTGCAGATGCGAGGCTCTCGTACTTTTTCATCGGGCCGAAGTCGATCTTCATAAGCACCATGCCGATCATGAATGTGATGGTGAGCAGTGCATAGTAGTTGTAGGGGATGGACTGCAGGAACAGTGTGAAGCCATCCTCTCGCTCAACGTATGAAGTAACTGCTGCCGCCCACGAAGAGATGGGAGCGATGATACAGATAGGCGCTGCGGTAGCATCAATGAGGTAAGAGAGCTTGGATGCGGAAACATTATGCTTCTTTGCCACAGGCTTCATAACGCTGCCTACTGTGAGACAGTTGAAGTAGTCATCCACGAAGATCAGCATACCGAGGATGATGGTGACGATCTGCGCACCCACGCGGCTCTTGATATGGGTCTTTGCCCATTCACCGAAAGCGGCGGAGCCACCTGCTTTGTTCATCATACATACTATAGTGCCGAGGATCACCAGGAAGATAAGAATGCCGACGTTTGAGGAGTTTGACAGAGCGGCGGTAAAGCCGTCGTCTACAAGAGTGTTCATAGTGCCCTCAAGGTTGAAGCCTGCTGCAAACAGTGCGCCCATGAGGATGCCCACGAATAGAGAGCTGTACACTTCTTTGGTGATAAGTGCGAGGATTATCGCAACCAGAGGAGGTACCAGCGACCAGAACGTAGCGTACATAGTTTTGGTTTCCTTTCATAATTAATGTATTTATAGTGTAGCAAAAGCGTCGGTTTTTGTCAAGTATGTGGAAGAAATTTGTATATTTTGCCATAGAATGCAGAAAGCGCAGGAGGGGTGCTTCTGCGCTTTTTGTATTTATTTGATATCCTGTGTAATTATCCAATCCATGAGGCTGAGTGTCAGCTCCATCTGTTTAGGGGTCATGACTTCAAGCTTTAGTGCAAAGGATTTTAAATAGTCGTCTGCGGTAGTTCGAGTAGTAGTTCCGAGCAGCAGATGATCAGGCGTGGTATCCAGCGCTTTGCATAGCTTCATCAGCACGTCAACGCTCAGCACTGATGTAGCGCGTTCAATGTTTGAGAGATATTTGTCGCTGAGGCCTGCGGCTTCGTTTACTTCCGATTGCTTCAGTCCCAGTTCTTTTCTGCGTGCAGCTATTCTTTGTCCGAGTGTTTTGTAGTCAACGTACATTTTGATCACCTCAATTTTATTGTACAATTACAATGGAATATAATAAACATATCAAAAAGTGAAAATCATCTTAAGATGCGCTTTTAGATCGTAATATGGAACAATGCTTTCAGCAGTTTGTTTACAATTTATGCAGGATTTATTTACAATCTCATGTGTTCTGAAGCCACTTTTCATTTACAATAATGGTACACAAAGAGGCGGTATCCTTTGCGGATACCGCCTCTTGTAATTCCTTTATTAAAGCCGTTTTAGCTTACTTGAAGTATCTGTTCAGCAGACCCTCAAATGCTTTTCCGTGGCGCGCCTCATCCTTTGCCATCTCATGTACGGTATCGTGGATAGCGTCGAGGTTCAGCTCCTTAGCGCGCTTAGCCAGCATCAGCTTGCCCTCTGTTGCGCCGTGCTCAGCGGCAACTCTTGCTGTGAGGTTCTCCTTTGTGGACTCGGAAACTACCTCGCCCAGCAGCTCAGCGAACTTAGCGGCGTGCTCTGCCTCTTCCCATGCAGCCTTTTCGTAGTACATACCTACCTCAGGGTAGCCCTCTCTGTGAGCTGCTCTTGCCATTGCCAGATACATACCTACCTCTGTGCACTCGCCCATGAAGTTTGCACGCAGACCCTCGATGATCTCTGCGTCTGTAACAGCCTTTGCAACACCGATTCTGTGCTCGTCAGCGAATACCAGCTTCTCGCTCTCTGCCATTACATTGAACTTGCTGCCGGGAACGCCGCACTGGGGGCACTTTTCGGGAGCCTCGGGACCTTCGTGAACATAACCGCATACGGGACATACATACTTTGCCATAATCTTTTCCTCCTGAAATATCATTGATTTTAAAAATAGTAATTATTATCGATTTCCGATGTTTGTATTATAACACAGGGAAACAGATTTGTCAATAGGTTTTTAAAAATTTTTATGATGGTAATAATTTGACCTATATTCAACGTTTTGTGTACAGTTTTCAAGCGCTTTTTCGACATTTCCTACAAAATTATCTATTTCTCTTGCAATGCGTGTCAAAATGTGTTATAATTCTAATATTAATAATAAATATCTGTATTTATAATATTGGGTTCGGGTGTGTGATATGAGATTTGATATAGACAAGATCAATATAAACAGCTCGCTTAAATATCGTCTGATGTTTATTGCAGGCGGTATCATTCATGCTTGTTATATCGGTTTGTTTGTCTGGCTTAGGATATGTCCGCTTGTGGCTGTAAATATAATCAGTGTTCTTTTGTATATTACAGGCAGCTTTATGAGCGTCAGCAAAAAGACAGGGCTTATGCATTATGGCTGGATGGTAGCGTTTTATATAGAAATAATAGTACATACTCTGTTGTGTATGCTGCTTATCGGTGTGGATACCAATTTTTATCTTTATGCTCTCGCTATTATGCCTGTGGCTGTGTATGTGCTGTTCCTTTCGTGCTCCATGAAAGTGTTCCTGCGCTCGGTAGCGGCTATGACGATAGCGGATATCGCAACTATGTTTGCAGGATTTTATATCGAAAAGAATACATCGGCACTGCCGTATTATCCGATCACCTATGATGAGACGGAGATGTTCCGTATGTTCAATGTAGTCTGTGCGGGAATCATACTTCTGATGTTCTCGTTCCTGTTTGCGCTGGAGATACATGCGCTGCTGCGCCGTCTTGAGGAGAGCAACAGACAGCTTGAATATACCGCGACTCATGATGCGCTTACAGGGCTTCTTAACCGTCGCAGTCTGAGACCTCTGGCGGAGGAGATCATTGCAACGGGTGAGCATTTCTGCGTGGCTCTTGGCGATATCGATGATTTCAAGCATGTGAACGATACATACGGCCACGACGCTGGCGATACCGCGTTAAAGACAGTGGCTGAGTGTATACGCGCAGGTGTAGCGGACGGGGATATAGCCTGTCGCTGGGGCGGCGAGGAGATGCTTTTAGTGCTCCGTGGCAGTGATGAGGAATGTCTTGAGCGGCTGAGGGCTATCTGGAAGAGTATAGCGGATGAAGAAATGCAGCATGATGAAGGTGAGTTCAATGTAACGATAACCTTTGGCTTTGTGAGCTGTACAAAAACACGTCACATTGAAAAGCTGGTATCGGCAGCAGATAAGAGACTGTATGTCGGCAAGACGAGCGGCAAGAATGTGATAATATCCGAATAAGTCAAAAGGCGGCTGCAAAGCTGCCTTTTCTTAGTTGTAATTTTACCGTTTATATGATACAATTATCAATATAATTATGATGAGGTGGTGAAGTATGTACAAGGTTGTAAAGGATTGTGCCGTTACACTTCTTGTTATGGCAGCGGCGTTCGGAGTGTGCCTGTTACTTCATTATGTTCTGGATATGGCTATGCTCAGCAGTGCAATATTCGTACTGGCGGTATTTATAGTGGCATTACTGACGGAAAATGTCGTATACGGTGTTGCGGCTTCGTTTATTGGAGTGCTGGCTATCAATTTTGCATTTACGTTTCCGTATTTTAAATTTAATTTTACGATGCCCGAAAACATTCTTTCCGCTATTATCATGATAGCTGTTACCGTAATGAGCAGCATGCTTTCCGCACAGATAAGAAGACAGGCGAATCTCAGGGCGGAAAGTGAAAAGGAGCATATGCGTGCAAATCTTCTGCGCGCGGTGGGACATGATCTGCGTACACCTCTTACTACTATAGTCGGCTCATCCTCCGCTATCATAGAAAATCCTGAGAGCTTCACTGAAGCCCAGAAGCTGAAAATGCTGCAGGGCATACAGGAGGACGCAGAGTGGCTTGCGCGGATGGTGGAGAATCTGCTTTCGGTGACACGGCTGGACGGAGGAAATGTCAAGCTGCTCAAATCCTCTACTGTGCTGGATGAGCTTATCGATTCGGTGCTGTTGAAATTTCATAAGCGCCATTCGGAGCAAAAGGTCGAGGTAGATATCCCCGATGATATCGTTATGATCCCTATGGACGCTATCCTTATTGAACAGGTGCTGATAAATCTGCTTGATAATGCGGTGGAGCACGCTGATGGTATGGCAAGGCTCGTGCTGAGAGTATTCGTTATAGATGATAAGGCGGTATTTGAGGTGGCAGATGACGGTTGCGGTATCCCTCCGGAGCGCATGAAAGATATATTCAAGGGTTATTACAGCGGAGGTGCGCCCGCGGATACAAAGCTCAACTCAGGCATAGGACTTTCTGTATGCTCGGCGATAATCAAGGCGCATGGCGGCGATATCCGTGCTGAGAACAATAAAAACGGCGGAGCTACATTCAGATTTTCGCTGGAAACGGAGGATATGGATGGCTAACAAATATAAAGTGCTTGTGGTAGAGGATGAACGCAATATCCTTGATTTCGTTACTGCTCTGCTTGAAGCGGGGGAGTATCAGGTGCTGACGGCAGGCAGCTGTTCATCGGGAGAGATGATGTTCAGCTCCCATCAGCCTGATCTGGTGGTGCTGGATCTCGGACTTCCCGATAAGGATGGAATTGCTTTGCTGCAGTTTATCAGGAAGAGTTCTACGGCGCCAGTTATCGTTCTTTCGGCGCGTGCAGGTGAGAGCGATAAGGTAGAGGCTCTGGATAATGGTGCGAATGACTATGTTACAAAGCCTTTCAGCTCGGCTGAGTTTATGGCGAGAGTGCGTTCGGCACTCCGTAACGCAAGGCGCTTTTCCAATCAGAGCGGCACTGACGGCAAGTTTACTCTCGCTGGACTTACCATAAACTACGATTCCAGACGTGTATTCATCGATGGCAGCGAGATAAAGCTCACACAGACTGAATACAATATCGTAGCGCTGCTTTCCCAGCATTGCGGAAAGGTGATGACATATTCCGCGATAATATCTGCAATATGGGGCTTCAGCGATTATGGAAGCAAGAAAAAGCTGCAGGTGAATATGGCTAATATCCGAAAGAAATTTGGCGTTATTCCGGGCAAGGAGAGCTACATTATAAACGAGCTGGGCGTTGGTTACCGCATGAATGAGGACGCGGAATAAATTGGTTTTATAAACGACATCCCCGAAAGTGATCGCTTTCGGGGATGATTTTATTGCTTTGTGTTTACAAGTATACGTTCCACGGTGAAGCTGTTTCCGTCAGAGTTTACTTCTGCTCTGCTGCCGTTGCGCAGTTCTCCGTTTATTATTTTCGAGGAGAGCATATCCTCTACGCGTGCTGTTATAATGCGGCGCAGCGGACGTGCTCCCATTTTATCCGAGCCTGTTTCTGAGCTGAGTGCCTCCGCGCACAGCTGTTTTACTGCGCGGTCCGAGAAGCTGAGCTCTATTCCGCAGGCTGCGGCGCGGTCTGCCAGCGTTTTCAGCATCAGCGTGCAGATGTGCTCAAGCTGAGGTGCGGCAAGCTCTTCAAATACGATGATGTTATCGATGCGGTTGAGAAACTCGGGACTGAACTGCTTTTTCAGCTCCCGCATGACATCGGACTTTCCGCCTGAGCTGCCGCCGAAGCCCAGTGCGCTGCGCGAAAGCTGCTGTGCTCCGATGTTTCCTGTCATGATTATGATGGCATTACGGAAATCCGCTTTTCTGCCGTCTGCGGCGGTGAGCGTGCCGTCTTCAAGTATCTGGAGCAGCAGATTCAGCACATCAGGGTGCGCTTTTTCGGCCTCGTCAAACAGCACCACTGAATACGGCGAGGTGCGTATCTGCTTTATAAGCTGCCCCTGCTCCTCGTAGCCTACATATCCGGGCGGCGAGCCTATCAGCTTTGCTACCGAATGCCGTTCCATAAACTCCGACATATCAAAGCGTATCAGCTTTCCAGTGCTGCCGAACATCACCTCAGCCACTGCTTTAGAAAGCTCGGTCTTTCCCACTCCTGTCTGACCGAGGAACAGAAAGGAGCACACTGGACGCTTAGGGTCTTTCAGACCGCTCCTGCCTCTGCGGATAGCGGCGGCTACCTGTTCCACTGCTTTATCCTGACCTATTATCCGTTCCTTGAGCCGCTGCTCTATCTCTGAAAGGCGGCGGCTCTCGTCTGCGGTCAACTGCGCCGCAGGTATGCCTGTCATGGCGGATACTGTGGCGGCTACCGCCTGCTCATCTACGATGATACGTGCGCTCGGCGCAGAGAGCTTTATCTGTTTTTCTTTTTCACGGAGAGCAGGCAGCAACTCGAATTTTTTTGCAGCGATAGCTTTTGCCATTTCTGTGTGGACGTCCTCAAGATAGTGAGGGTCAGTGCTGTGTGAGCAGTGCTGATTCAGGCGGCACTGCGCCGCTGCTTCGTCCAGCAGGTCAAGTGCTTTGTCGGGGAGATTGCGGTCTGTGATATATCGTACCGACAGCGATACAGCGGAATCTATCGCGTCATCGGTTATGACGGCATGGTGATGGGTCTCGTACCTGCTTCTCAGCCCTTTCAGGATAGTGACCGTATCTGCTTCGGACGGAGCATCCACCTTGACAGATTGAAAACGGCGTTCCAGTGCGCTGTCTTTTTCAATGAATTTACGGTATTCCTCCGTGGTCGTTGCGCCGATCACGCATATCTCGGCGCGCGCAAGCTTGGGCTTTAGGATGTTCGCTGCGTCTATAGCGCCCTCCGCCGCGCCTGTGCCTACTATGCTGTGCAGCTCATCGATGAACAGGATCACTCCGCTGGATGCGGTAGCCTCCTCCAGAACACCCTTTAATCTATCCTCGAAATCGCCGCGGTATTTCGCACCTGCCAGCAGTGCGGTCATGTCAAGCGAAAACACATGACGTCCCTGCAGCTCGGGCGGTACGTTCCTCTGAGCCACTCTCTGGGCAAAGCCTTCTATCACCGATGTCTTGCCGACTCCTGCTTCGCCGATAAGGCAGGGGTTGTTCTTATAGCGGCGCAGAAGTATGCGTATCACGCTTTCTATCTCCTGCTCGCGCCCTATGACAGGGTCAAGCTGACCTGCTGCGGCAAGCGCAGTGAGGTCACGGGCATATTTGGAAAGGGTTGGCGTGCGGCGTTTATCCTTTTCGTTATCAAAGGACGGCTCAACGAATTTACGGGAGTTCGTTTCTGCGGCAAGACGATCGTTGTTCGTGCCAAGCTCAGCCAGTATCACGCAGGCGTAGCAGTCTCGGTCTCCGATTATGGCTTTCAGAAGATGCTCTGTGCCTGCGCTGCGTGAGCCCTCCGCACCTGCAAGATTTATTGCCGCGCTCATCAGCCGCTTGCTGCGCGGCGTCAGGTCGGCTGCCGTCAGCCGCGTGGGAGCGCCTCGTCCGATGAGGCTTTCCAGCTTGCCGAGCACTTCTTTCTTGCCTACACGGTATTTCTTCAGCAGCAGGGCAGACGGCGAGCTTTCGTCTGCTGTGAGTCCGTACAGGATGTGCTCGCTGCCGACGTAGGTGTGCCCGAAGCCCATTGCCGCCGCTATTGCGGCGTTGAGGGCGGCGGTGGCTTTATCGGTGAAACCGTTGAATGATATCATGCTGTCTTTCCTTTCTTTGTGGAACGTTCATCTCGTTACCTATATTATGTGCATCTTAATGTCATTTATTTACTCTGCGGAAAAGAGTTCATTGAACATGATTGTCTTATCAGAGGCTGTATATACGGGTTACATTTGCCGAAATATACACTTTTTTTACTCCTTTATTATATAAATGATGTGATTTGACGAAATTTTGATTTTTCTTTCTGACAATCTTGCATTTTACGGGCAAATGGAGTATACTGAACTATGTGGAATTTTCAATGGGAGGTTGGCTGAATGTACAGAATAATCAGAAAAGAAGTACTGAACCCATACGTTACATTAATGGATGTCGAAGCTCCGCTTGTTGCAAAAAAGGCAGAGCCTGGACAGTTTATAATATTGAGAGTTGATGATGAGGGTGAGCGTATTCCCCTTACTGTTGCGGATTTTGACAGGGAAAAAGGCACTGTTACTATCATATTCCAGGTAGCCGGTGCTACTACCGAAAAGCTCAACCATCTTTCCGAGGGCGAGTTCATACATGATTTTGTAGGCCCTCTTGGTACACCGACGCATACAGACGGACTGAAGAAAGTTGCAGTTATTGGCGGCGGCGTAGGATGTGCTATCGCTTATCCCGTGGCAAAGAAGCTGCACTCCAATGGCGCAGAGGTGCATAGCGTCATCGGCTTCCGCAACAAGGATCTCGTTATCCTTGAAAAGGAGTTTACGGCAGTCAGCGATGTGTGCGAGATAGTTACAGACGATGGCTCTGCAGGCACAAAGGGTCTTGTTACCGATGCGCTGAAGCGACTTATCGAAAGCGGTAACGAATACGATGAAGTAGTTGCCATCGGACCTCTTGTGATGATGAAGTTTATATGTCAGCTCACAAAGGAATACGGTATAAAGACCGTAGTATCCATGAACCCTATTATGATAGATGGCACGGGAATGTGCGGCGGATGCCGCCTTACCGTCGGCGGAGAAACAAAGTTCGCTTGCGTGGATGGCCCTGAGTTTGACGGTCACCTTGTGGATTTCGATGAGGCTATCGAGCGTGCGGCTATGTACAGGGATTTCGAAACTCACAAGCGCGAGGAGACCTGTAATCTCTACAAAAAGGAGGCAGAATAATGCCTAACATGAGCCTTAAAAAGAACGAGATGCCTGTGCAGGATCCGAAGATCCGCAGCGGTAATTTCGAGGAGGTAGCACTCGGCTATACCGAGGAACAGGCGGTGGACGAGGCAGAGCGTTGCCTTAACTGCAAGAACAAGCCCTGTGTAGGCGGATGCCCTGTGGCTATCGATATCCCTGAGTTTATCTCGAAGATAAAGGAGCGCGACTTTGAGGGTGCGTATCAGATAATATCCCGCAGCAGCTCGCTGCCTGCAGTGTGCGGCAGAGTGTGTCCGCAGGAGACACAGTGCGAGAGCAGATGCGTGCGTGGCATAAAGGGCGAGCCTGTTGCTATAGGCAGGCTGGAGCGTTTTGTGGCGGACTGGCACAATGCACATTCTACAAGTGCAGCTGAAAGACCTCAGTCCAACGGGCACAGGTGCGCGATAATCGGCGCAGGCCCCAGCGGACTGACCTGTGCAGGCGATCTTGCACGTATGGGTTATGATGTCACAGTATACGAGGCGTTGCACCTTGCAGGCGGAGTTCTGGTGTATGGTATCCCTGAGTTCAGGCTTCCAAAGTCCATCGTTCAGAGGGAGATAGAAAATCTGCAGGAGCTTGGCGTAAAGGTCGAGACTAATGTAGTCATCGGCAGGACTATCGAGGTGGATGAGCTTTTTGAGCAGGGCTTTGATGCGGTGTTCATCGGTTCTGGCGCAGGTCTGCCGAGATTTATGAATATACCGGGCGAGAATCTAAAGGGTGTGTACTCCGCAAATGAGTTCCTTACCCGTGTGAATCTCATGAAAGCATACCGTGAGGATTCCGATACACCTATCAAGAACAGCAGGAGCGTGGCTGTCGTAGGCGGCGGTAATGTTGCGATGGATGCAGCGCGCTGTGCGAAACGTCTTGGTGCGGAGAATGTATATATAGTATATCGCCGCGGCGAGGAAGAGATGCCTGCCCGTAAGGAGGAGATCCACCACGCAAAGGAGGAGGGTATTGAGTTCAGGACTCTTACCAATCCTGTGGAGATACTCGGCAATGAGCACAGGTTCGTGACAGGCATGAAGTGTGTTGAGATGGAGCTTGGCGAGCCTGATGACAGCGGCAGACGCAAGCCTGTCGTAAAGGAAGACAGCGAGTTCATACTGGATGTGGACTGCGTCATCATGGCGATAGGAACAAGCCCCAATCCGCTTATCCGCAATACCACCGAGGGACTTCTTACAAACAAGCACGGCTGCTTCGTTGCGGATGAGCATGGTCTGACTTCCCGCGAGGGAGTGTATGCAGGCGGAGATGCCGTAACAGGTGCGGCGACCGTTATCCTTGCGATGGGCGCAGGAAAGACTGCGGCAAAGGCAATGGATGAGTATATCCGTTCTAAGAAATAAAAAAAGCGGCGTTCGTCTGAGCGCCGCTTTTTGTTAAATTTCGCCATATCGAAAAAAGCATATTACTATCGGAATTTGCCGATAATAATTCCGCGTGGAATACGCATAAATAATATTATCAAGGAGATAAAGCTATGCTCAGAAGAATTGCTTTTCTTTCGGCGGCTGCAGCTGTGTGCTCAGTGCTTTCGGTTTCTGCTATGGCAGCTAACGGCGGTGTTGTAGGCAATGTAGTGGACGCTGGCGAGAATATAGTTAACGATGTGGTGAGGGCGGGTGAAAACGTCGTGGATGACGTTACAGATGCTGTCACGGGTGACAATAACAACAACGCAGACGGCAACACCGATACGGATAATGAAACCGTTGATATCCCTGACGAAGTGCCTGATGTTACAGAAGAAGCTGGCACAGAGGAAATGGGCGATATCATAACAGATAATGGTGCTCAGAACCCGTCTACGGGTATTCCGTTTGCATACGGTGCGGTAGCAGCGCTTGCACTTGGTGGTGCAGGTATGGCGCTGACATTCCGCAGAGATGATTAACTTAAATTAAGTAATTGCAAACACTCCTGCGAAAAACAGGGGTGTTTGTTATTTTGATTTATCGGAAATGACTAAAATGGATGTCAATTTGTGTGTAAAATGACAGTTGCAATTATTCACTTAATGTTGTATAATTGATTGTGAGGATTTAGTGTTTACTATCCCATACTTATTATTTTTAGGAGGATTATTTCTTATGAAGTTAAGAAGAATTATTGCTGCTGCTTCTGCTGCTGCTCTTGCAGCTTCTACAGTTGCTGCTACTGCTTCTGCTATCACAATCAGCGGTGCTGATGCAGGTGCAGGCGGAGCTTTTGTTGTCCTGCTGGACGAGAAGAGAGACGACGCACTTTACACAGATATGGCTGCTGCAAGCACAATGACAAAGGTTGTTCTGACAATCACAACAGACAGCTTTGAGGATGTAATGGATGTTAAGGATGCTACATGGATGGGTGGCGGCATCGGCTTCAACTCTGATTCCACAGGCTGGGAACAGCACGAGTGGTCTTTCCAGGATGGCGTTAAGGAGCTGACTTGGGTTGCTGATGAGAAGGAAGAGACATTCACTATCACATTTGATAAGGGTGCTCCCATCTTCGCTGCAACTGATACATATGCTCATGTATGGATCCAGTCTTGGGATTCTCAGCCTTTCGATTTCGAGATCGTTGACTTCCAGCTGCTGAACGCTGACGGCGTTGACATCAGAGATGTTAAGGTAGAGGCTCCTGTTGAGACTCCTGCTGAGACAGTTGAGGCTCCTGTTGAGGAGACTGTTGAAGAGTCCGTTGAGGAGACTGTTGTAGTTGATGAAGAGACAGTTGAGATCATCGAGACTGCTGAAGATGTTGTTGTTGAGACTGTAGAGGATACAGTTGTTGAGGATACCGCTGAGGTAGAGACTCCTGCTGTTGATACAGAGGCTCCCACAACAGGCGACAAGCAGTCCCCTGAGACAGGTGTTGAGGGTATCGCTGCTGTTGCAGGTATCGTAGCTCTCGCTGGTGTAGCAGTTGTTGCTTCCCGCAAGAGAAAGTAATTGATATCAATTCGGTAGTTAAACACTAAGCAAATAGCGCCCCCGATCTTCGGGGGCGTTTTTGTATGCGGTTTAATATGTTATAGAGATGATCTCACCTTATCGAGCATATCGCGGTAACGGGCGATGATATCATCGGGTGAGAGGATACGTACCTTGCCGCCGAACTGGAACAGCCAGCCGAAAAACGGAGCTTCTGCCTTGATGTGGGCATTGATGGTGAAATGCTCGTCATCGTAGGGAATGAGCTTGGTATCCTTGCCGAAGCGGTCTATCACTACGTTTACAAGATCGTTAGTGAACAGCAGCTTGACTTCGACCACTTCACCTGCAAACATGGAAAAGGTGGAGCCGAGATATTCTGACATCGCAAAGCCGTTCGGGAGGGGAAGTGCGCGGATATCTTCAACGGTCACGTTTTCCATTCTGTCAACACGGAAGTTGGTTATCGCTTCGCGCGTGTGGTGGTATCCGATTAGATAATACTTTTCATCATCCCATACCAGTTGATATGGAGTACATTCGCGGCGCTTGTCGCGGTAGCGCTTGCGCTTGTTTGTATCGTAATCAAAGTATCGGAACGATATGCGTTTGCCCTCGCTGATAGCGGTGTTGATGGCGTCGATGTTGATGTACAGGGCTTCATTCATGGCTTTTACACGGCCTGAAACGAATACCTGGCGACGTAGCTGCTTGGCCTGATGCATGCTGCACAGCTTACCGATCTTATCGATGAGCTGATTGGATTTTTTCTCGGTGAGGAACTTTGATGAACTTACCGCATCTGCCAGCAGCTTCAGCTCAGGCAGTTCAAATTCGCGGCTTACTACGCGGTAGTCTGCATTTCTGCCTTTGCCATCCACGATGTCAAGACCATAGCAGCGCAGCGCCTCGATATCCTCATACAGCGCCTTTCGCGCTGCGGATATGCCGCAGGCTTCCAATTTGGAAATGATATCGGGCATTGTTAGTCCGTGATCCTCATCGGTGTGTTCCGTGAGTATATTATAAAGGTAGAGTATTTTTAATCTCTGCAGGGGAGTTCTGGCGTTGTCTGCCATTTTGCATCACCTCGTTTACATATATTATATAAGAACACGC
>JAFTVU010000115.1 GCA_017465665.1 Oscillospiraceae bacterium
ATATCGCTTAAACTTGCATAATACAAGAGGATACAAAAAATCCCGTTGTTTTGCAACAACGGGATTTGTCCTTGAAATAATGACAGAAAAATGACATTTTTCTGTTTTTGTATGCCCCAAACCGCATAAATACGAGGTTTGTAAGGGCTGAAATTATCTCTTGGAGAACTGAGGAGCGCGACGTGCAGCCTTGAGACCGTACTTCTTTCTCTCCTTCATTCTGGGGTCACGTGTCAGGAAGCCAGCCTTCTTGAGAACGGGACGCAGCTCGTCAGAGTACTGGAGCAGTGCTCTGGAGATACCGTGACGGATAGCACCAGCCTGACCTGTAACGCCGCCGCCTGCAACTGTGCAAACGATATCGAACTTCTCAACTGTATCAGTCAGAGTGAGGGGCTGACGAACGATGAGCTTCAGTGTATCAAGACCGAAGTAATCATCAATGCCTCTGCCGTTGATTGTGATAGTGCCGCTGCCGGGATATACTCTAACTCTTGCAACAGAGTGCTTTCTTCTACCTGTTCCGTAGTAGTAAGGTTTAGAATCGTACATTTTCAGCCCTCCTTAAAACTTGTACTCAACGGGCTTCTGAGCCGCGTTCTTGTGCTCTGCACCAGCGTAGCAGCGAAGTCTTGTCATAGCCTTTCTGCCGATTGTGGTGTCAGGGATCATGCCGTTAACAGCAAGTGTCATTGCCTTCTCGGGGTTCTTCTGCATCAGAGTATCATAACGGATCTCCTTCAGGTGACCGATCCAGCCTGTGTGCCATCTGTAGTACTTCTTCTCCAGCTTCTTACCTGTGAGAACTGCCTTAGCGCAGTTGATGATGATTACGTGATCACCACAGTCACAGTGGGGAGCGAATGTTACCTTGTGCTTGCCTCTGAGCAGGTGAGCAGCCATAGCAGCTACGCGACCGAGGGGACGGCCTGCAGCATCGAGTACATACCAGCTGCGCTCTACTGTTTCAGCCTTGGGCATATATGTTGCCATACTTTTTTCCTCCTTATATTTCGGATTGTTCCGATTTGACTTATCGGGCAGATTACATACTTCTGCCGCACAACATTAGTAATTATACACGTTTCAAAAGGATTTGTCAAGGGTTTTTATGCTCAAATTTTAAATATATCCCATTTTCTTTGGTTTTCTCTCTGTTTCTCTCTGTTTTTCTCTCTTTCTTGAAGTTCATTTCATTTTTTCAGCCGATTTTTTGTAGTTGAGAAAACAAGAGATTTCACGAGAAAAACAGAGCTTTCGCGGAATGCGATTTTTGCAATTTACACAAAAGACCGAGCATTTTCAAAACGCTCGGTCTTGATATTATCCCTATAACAGGACAGGCAGCAATCCATCGTTTACTCCGCTGATATCGAACACGAAATCCTTGCTTATCGGAATAGGCTCGCCCTTTCCCTCATCGGGATAGCCGTAGCCGCTGAACGATACTGTGAGCCGCTCATCATCCCTGATCACTTCGTATTTGAGCTTGGCATAATTGGTATATTCAGTGCTGACATCTATGGCATATCTCCACACTTCATTATTAATCACCTCATACACAGGAAACTCTCGGTCTTCGGTTACATAAGTGAGAGGTTCAAAATATGGAAAAGGAGTACAATAACCCGCCGCATCCAATACCCAGTTATCCTGCAAGTGATGCACAATACGCGTAGAACGGTTCGTATATTTGAAATGACATCGGTCAAGCCATTTCCATCCCGCAAAGAGCAAAGCTGCCAGCAGAACAGCAATTGCTGATATTATAAGCAATGGACGGATCATTCTTGATTTTTCAGTGCTCATAACAGACCTCCTCAACGGTCGATTAAACGTTTCATCAATAGCAAGGCAACATTTATTAACCCAATTATATCGTATCACCAGCAAAAATACAATCCCAATAGTCAACAAAATAGTTTTCATAAATTCGTATATAATGTCACCTAACATTTTTGCGCTTTTTTCAGACACAAAATCAGCGGACACCGAAGTATCCGCTGAAAAAATATTAAACCTTACAATAAACCACCGCATAATCAAATGGAGAAACGGTGATAGTGCCGTCCTTGATGCCCCTGCCGTAGCGGTCAAATGCGGGAACGAAGTCATAGTACATATCGGTATGCTCGTTCTTGATCTCAAAGGTGTGACCCTGTGTGGACTTGTTGAGGTAGATTATCGCCGCGTCACGGGTGATCTTATCGTAACGGGAGAATACTACCACCTTATCGGTTACCTCGATAAGCTCCAGATGACCCTGCTCAAACGCTCTTGTACCCTTTCTGATAACAGAGAGCTGACGTGTGAACTCAATGAGATCAAGGTTTTCTCTGCCCCAGGGGTAGCAGCGGCGGTTGAACGGATCGCGGTAGCCCTCCATACCTGCCTCGTCGCCGTAATAGATGGACGGGATACCGGGCAGGAAGAACTGAAGCACCATAGCGCACTTCAGCAGGGAGATACCATACATATACTGCTGACCGTCAAGATACTTCTCGCACTGCCAGTCCTTGTCGTGCCAGCCTACCTCCTCGCCGCCGAGACGAGTCAGCGCACGCTCGGTATCGTGAGTGGAAAGGAAGTTCATCAGCATATCGATAGCGGGCTTGGGGTAGTGATCCATGATAGTAAGTATGCTGTCACGGAAAGCTCTCGCATCCGCATACTTGACATAATTCAGGATAGCCTCCTTGAACGGATAGTTCATAACGCTGTCAAGCTGACCGCCTGTGAGGTAACGTCTGCGGACGCCGTAGCTCTCCTTGTTGGAGGCATCCTCCCAGACCTCGCCGTAGATTATCTTGTCCTTGCCCATTGCCTTTACAGCCCTGTTAAGGTTATCAAGGAACTCATCGGGAAGCTCATCCGCAACATCAAGTCTCCAGCCGCACGCGCCCAGCTTTATCCACTTCTGGAGTATGCCGCCGTCACCGCAGATGTAGTTTGTATACTGCTCGTTGTTCTCATTTACATTGGGCAGTGTGGTAATTCCCCACCAGCTCTCATATCTGTCAGGATAATGTGTGAAGCTGTACCAGGGATAATAAGGGGAATTTCTGTCACGGAATGCGCCTGTATTGTCACCGTAACGTCCGAACTTGTTGAAGTACACGGAGTCAGCGCCTGTGTGGGAAAACACACCGTCAAGGATGATATCCATGCCGTTCTCCTTGGCTTTCTTACAGAGCTCTACAAAG
Organism: Oscillospiraceae bacterium; assembly: GCA_017465665.1. GTDB lineage: Bacteria > Bacillota > Clostridia > Oscillospirales > Ruminococcaceae > CAG-115. The sequence continues at coordinate 3,204 of JAFTVU010000115.1, forward strand.
TCCTCCTCTGTACCCAGCAGCGGATCTATCTTCTCATAGCTTGCGGTGTTGTAACGGTGATTCTCATGCGCCTCGAAAATGGGGTTAAGGTACAGCACGGTAACGCCCAGGCTCTTGAGATAAGGCAGCTTCTCGATGATACCCTGAAGATCACCGCCGAAGTAGTCATTATTGCGTACTATTCCCTTTTCATCGGGCTTGTAGAAAGGAGTGCCGTACCAGTCCTCGCGCATTATTCTGTCAGAGGGTACGCCCTCGTGATGCTTGCCGCTCTTGGCGAAGCGATCGGGGAATATCTGATACATGATACCGCCACGGATGAACGCAGGGGTATACAGTTCCTCATCAAATACAGTGAGCTGGAACAGCTCCTCGCCCTCAAAAACTCCCTCAGAAGCACCGCGGCGCTTGATATAACGGCGTCTGCCGTCAAGCACACAGGTGAAGTAATAGTAATGCAGACCTGTATTGTTGGGTGTGAATACGCAGGAATAGATATTATCACTGCCGCTCTCATCCTGAAGCACCAGCTCGATAAAACGCTCCTTGTAGCCGGGTCGGAACATGACCAGCATAAGATCGTTCACCTGAAGGTGCTTTGGGATTCGGATATTGTAAATGCTGGGCTGACCTCTTCTCAGTGCGCCGAAAGGGTGCTTATAATTTGTATCGAAACAGTCAAATAACGGAAGGCTCATTCTGATACTCCTTATTGTTTTGTTGGTATTGGACACGTTTTGCGTGATATAAAAAATGTGTATGGGCGGCAGAAGCCGCCCGCACACTATTAAACTTTGCTATATTACTTGAGATTCCAGATATCGCGAGCGTAGTCTGTAACTGCTCTGTCAGCAGAGAAGCGGCCTGCGCCTGCAATATTGAACAGGGACTTTCTGTTCCACTCCTCAGCATTCTTGTAAACCTCAGAGAGGTAGTGCTGAGTGCCACGGTAGCTGTCGAAATCAGCAAGAGCCATGTAGAAGTCCTTGTACTTGATGGAGTTAGCAACCTCTTCAAATGTAGCGCCGTTGATACCGTTGTACATGCGCTGCATAGCATCCTTGATGGTCTGGTTGCCGTTGATGTAATTTTCGGGATGATAGCCTCTCATACGCAGATCGTTGACCTCGGGAGTTCTCATACCGAATACGAAGATGTTGTCATCGCCAACAGCCTCGTGGATCTCAACGTTAGCGCCATCGTATGTTCCGATGGTGAGCGCACCGTTGAGCATGAACTTCATGTTACCTGTACCGGAAGCCTCTGTACCTGCAAGAGAGATCTGCTCGGATACTTCAGCAGCAGGCATCAGCATCTCAGACAGAGTTACACGGTAATCCTCAAGGAAGATAACCTGCAGCTTCTCACGCAGCTTGGGATCGTGCTTGATCTCCTCGCCGATGCACCAGATCATCTTGATGATCTGCTTAGCGATATAGTAGCCGGGAGCAGCCTTTGCAGCAAAGATGTAGGTCTTGGGTACAAAGGGAGCATCAGGATTCTGCTTGAGGTAGTTATAATCAGCAATGATGTTTAGAGCATTGAGCTGCTGTCTCTTGTATTCGTGCAGACGCTTTACCTGAACGTCAAAGATAGAATCAATGTTGAGCTTTACGCCTGTTGTGGATTCAACATACTTAGCGAAATGCTCCTTGTTGCTTCTCTTGATCTTGCCGAGCTTCTCCAGAACGGACTTGTCGTTTGCAAATACCTGGAACTTGATGAGCTCGGAAGCGTCCTTCTTGAAGCCCTCACCGATACACTCGGAAAGCAGATCTGTCAGACCCTGGTTGGACTGAAGCAGCCATCTTCTGTATGCGATACCATTGGTAACGTTCTTGAACTGGCTGGGCTTGTCTGTAGCCTGCAGGTTGAATACGTCATCCTTGATGATCTGGCTGTGCAGCTTGGAAACGCCGTTTACGCTGTGGGAAGCAGCAACGCAGAGGTTAGCCATGTGGATCTTACCATCCTGGATGATGGACATCTTGGTAACCTTCTCACTGTTCTGTGTTCTTGCGAACAGCTCCTCGCAGTAGCGACGGTTGATCTCACAGATGATGGAGAAGATTCTGGGCAGGATCTTTTCGATGAGCGGAACATCCCACTTCTCAAGAGCCTCAGCCATAACGGTGTGGTTTGTATAAGCAAAAGCGTTGGTAACGATATGCCATGCCTGCTCCCAGCCGTAGCCGCAGTCATCCAGCAGTATTCTCATCAGCTCGGGAACTGCCAGTGTGGGGTGAGTATCATTGATATGGATAGCGTTCTTCTCGTGGAAGTTATCCAGTGTGCCGTAGACTTTCATGTGGCGCATAACGATATCGCCAACAGAAGCTGCACACATGAAATACTGCTGTCTCAGACGGAGAGCCTTACCCTCCATGTGGTTATCATTAGGATAAAGTACCTTGGAGATGGAGTGCGCGATATTGGAAGCACCCATAGCCTTTGCATAATCGCCGCTGTTGAAGCTGCTCATATCAAAGGACATATTCTCAGCACTCCAAAGACGGAGCTTGGAAACGCCCTTGCTGTCATAACCTGATACATACATATCATAAGGTACAGCGTTTACTGTTGTATAATCAACGTGCTCAAGGTGGTGATAGTTATCATCCCAGTACTCGTTGATGCGGCCGTCGAAATGTACCTCGATAGCCTGATCGGGATTGGGAACGAGCCATGCACCGCCGCCGGGCAGCCAGTTATCGGGAAGCTCAGTCTGCCAGCCGTCTACGATCTTCTGCTTGAAGATACCGTACTCATAACGGATGGAATAACCTGTTGCGGGATAATCGCAGGTAGCAAGACCATCAAGGTAGCATGCTGCCAGACGACCCAGACCACCGTTACCGAGACCTGCATCGGGCTCCTCGTCAAATATCCTGTCGATCTTGATGCCCCAGTCAGCCAGAGCAGCCTCTGCTTCCTTCTCAAGGCCGATATTGTAAAGGCTTGTCTTGAGGGAACGTCCCATCAGGAACTCCATGGAAAGATAGTATACCTGCTTCTTGCCCTTGGAATTGACATCACGCATGAAGTTGTGACGCTTTTCCTTCAGATAGTTTACTACTATGGAAGAAAGCGCACGATAAAGCTGTGCATCAGTTGCGTTGCTGGAATCTGTTCTGAAGTCAAACTCCAGAATGCCTTCGAGCTGTCTTTTCAGCTCCTCCTTAGTGAACGGAGATTTCATTGTATAGTGACCCCTTTCTTATTTTGGACATACCTTGCCCCTTATGTAATTATAACAATACAACATAATTATACTTGTTTTCGACTTAAAATGCAAGTTTTCTGAACGATATCTGACAAATGCACCAAAATTATAAACACCCAATGGTACATTTTATACAAAACACATACGTTCAGCGCTAAAAAGCACGCATTTAACTTACATATTGTTTATTATATGTATAAAAATGGAAACGAAAGGGTCAGAAAAGCACAATGAAAAATAATAGACATCCCTGTCTGCAAGTCGTTTATACAACGCACTGAATTATTTTAACGAGTCACGAATACATTTCTACAAGGAAATCCTCCACCAATGCAAGCGCATGAAGCTCACTGGCGACAAAATCATTGAATCTGGCGAGTAACGTTCGGATATCGCACTGATTTACGGTGATATCCGCAATGCGGCAATCGCCCTGACGTATACCATAAGCGGTATACTCAACGCCGTCTTCATTGGTAACTAGCTCGGAGAATTCCTCCCACATGTTAATACACTTCCTTCTGAAATATATAAATTGTAACCGCGTTACATTGCAATTATATCAACACAGCATTTCATTGTCAATAGGTTTTTAACTAAGAATTGGTAAATATCTTATCTTTTTTGCAAGTAGTTAAAATAATTATTTCATTTTTACTGCCTATTAGCCAAAATTAACAAAAACCGCTCCTCTTCTCGGCCGAGATACATAAAATGCAATGTCCATACGACAAAAAGCGACGGCTCACACCGTCGCTTTTTTACTGTTTTCTTGCAATAGCATACTCATCATCACTGCTGTAGTACGGGCAATTGTAATTGGTTCCCGTCATGAAGCGGCACATCTCGTCCTCGTCAAGATTAACAAGGCACACCCAGCAGTCGCATTCTTCATCGTAAACATAATTTACACAATCATCACAATTAGTCATTTTTCGCCTTTCTCCTTATAAAAATGAGGATATCGCATATAGCGCAGATCATTCCTCCTATAGCATAACAAAGCAGATCATGCACATCAAAGGTCGAACCCAGCAGGATTGCCATAAAGCTACCCTCACCGAAAAGCGAGGAGATATCCGTAAGCTGCACAAGCTCCACACATACTGCCAGAGCCAGCACCGCCGCCGAGAGCCACCTGAATCTCTGCGGAAACACTATCCTTGCGCCGCAGTAGACCGTCACTACTGCCAGCACATCCCCGATATACGGACGTACA
>JAFTVU010000116.1 GCA_017465665.1 Oscillospiraceae bacterium
AAAAACGTTCGTATGAACATAGTTTCCCTTGATAAAACCCTCCCTCCCCTTCTGACAGAAGAGGAAAAGGAAAGGGACAGAATGGATATCATCAGCGCAGAAAGAGCTCTTGCCAAGAAAAAGAGCAGCTTCGGCTTTTCCCTTGCTCTGTTTATCCTCACAGTTATTTGCGGAGCAGGCGCGGCATTCCTCCTGAGCATTGATAAAATGCTTGCAATGATGGCAGGCGCCAGCGCGGCAGTTATGCTTGTTATCGCAATCATTCTCCTCTGCAGCAGCATCTCATCTCTCAAGCGCCACAACGCCATTCTCGATAAATGGAACGCGCAGACCATTGCCGACGTTGAAATGCAGGCGCAGCAGAAGATCATTGCAAACGAAAAGCTTCGCAGCGAGGATTCCGAATACGGCAAGCTCCATCGCGACGAGATCGCCATCAACGCAGAAAGAGATACTATCATCTCCCGCCAGCGTATTGCGGCAAGCCGCTATGCTGACGAGGAGCCCGATACAGATACAATGACAGAAAACGCTCTTGCAAATGCAGCATCCACTATCAAGGAAATTGCAACGTATACAAGAGAATATGATATAATCAGCGGAAAGCTTTCCGTTATGGGAACAAAAACTGCCGACGAAAGACAGGCTATCCGCGACGCCGCAGCTGAAGCTATGGCAAAGGAGGCAGGCAAAAAGGCTGCCGCAATGAGAAAAGCAGAATATGACAAGACAGTTCGCGACAGAGGCTTTTTCCTCAGCACAGCAGAGGCTCAGCGCCGCCGACATACAGAGCTTGAAAAGAAGCTTGGGGCGCTTTCCGCAGGCGCAGTTTCGCCCTCTGATATAGCAGAAAAGCTCAGCGCCATAGACTTTGAGTTGGACGACCTTTGCGCAAAGCATAACGGAATTGCCCTTGCAATCGAAACAATAACAAAGGCCGGCGAAAATCTGAGAGCATCACTTCTGCCAAGAATAGTTGGTGAGGCAGGAGCTCTGCTTGGCGCATTCACCGGCGGAAAATATACGGGAATAGGCGTTGACCGCAATTTCCAGATGAGCTATTCTCCCGCAGGATACACGAGAGAAAGCGATTATATGTCCGCAGGAACAAGAGATGCAGCATATCTCAGCCTGCGCTCCGCACTTATGAAGGTGCTTTTCCCCAAGGATGCCCCCATGGCAGTTTATGACGAAAGCTTTGCAAGGATCGACGAGGCAAGACTTGCCCGCCTTCTTGCCATACTTTCCGCCGCAGGCGAGGAGGGAATGCAGTCCCTTGTATTTACCTGCCGCAGCATCGAAGGTCACGCAAGCGGAGAGGGAGTTCCCATTATAAAGCTCTGACAGGATCAAAATAAAACAAGGAGGTAAAAGATGGATACCGATTATCTCAAACGAGTGGGTATGTATATTGCAAGCGCACTCATATCTCTCGGCATAATCGTATATTTCGGATACCATATCTGGAATCATTTTACGCCAGAGGTGAAGACCGAAGCTATTATTGAATCCACAATTACAAAGTCAGTTGATGCCGACGGATATATATTCAGATATGAAATGCCCCTTAACGCAACGTCAAGCGGAACGCTGGTTCCCTCCGTTGCAGAGGGCGAAAGAGTTCGCGCATACGGAGAGGCTGCCGGCATTTACAGCAGCGCCGATGCAGATACCGTTTCAAGAATAGATGAAATAGATGCGCAAATAGAAATGCTCAGCGATACCTCTTCTGACAGCTCCATCACGTTAAAAGATGCTGCAAAGATCGACCGAGAGCTTTATGATATTATGACTCAGATCAGACAAAGCCTTGCCGACGGAGACGCAGAGGCAGCAAAAACTCTGCGCTCAGCTCTTATTTCGGGCTCAAACAAAAAGGCTCTGATTATGGGCAACAGCGGCGACGTTACAGTTCGCTTAAGCGAGCTGAGAAGCGAACGTCAGGCGCTTGTTTCACAGCTTGGAACAAGAACGCAGAGCGTTACAACAGCTAAAAGCGGATATTATTTCAGCAGCGCCGACGGCTACGAAACAGTTTTTGACCCCGCAAAATTCGACAGCACGGACTATAAGTCCCTTAAAGCACTTATAAACTCCTCCTCTCCCGAGGCCGCTGCCAACGCAGGCAAGATCGTTACAAGCTCAAAATGGTTTGTGGTGTGTTTTGTTGAGCGCGGAGTTGGTGCGCTTATGACAGAGGGCGAATACCGAAACGTTACTTTTGCGTATAATGGTGATATCACCCTCGAAATGAAGCTTGAAAGACTTATGCGCGGCGACGATGGCTACGCCTGCATATTCTCCACAACACAGATGCCCAAGGACTTTGAATATACAAGAAGCCAGCCCGTTAAGATCGGTATGGCTGAATATACAGGCTTCAAGGTGCGCATCAGTGACGTTAGAATCATCGACGGCAAGCAGGGAGTTT
>JAFTVU010000117.1 GCA_017465665.1 Oscillospiraceae bacterium
ATTTTTGCATAGTACAGCATACCGTAGGAGGTCTCTCCGTCCTTTTCTACAGAGTATACGCACACAGGCTCCAGCTTGAATTTAACTGCACCTGTTTCCTCTTTGAGTTCACGGCGCGCACATTCCTCAATGGTCTCGCCGTTTTCACGGTGACCGCCCGGTATTTCGTATGTGGTGCGCTCTCTGTGCTTACAGTAGACGTATCTTTTGTTGTAGACCGCAACGATCACCGCATATTTCAGCAGCTCGTCATCAACGCTTTCATGGAAGTTTACTTGCATGACGTTATCCTCCGTATAATTGGTTGTTTAATGGAACGCGGTTTTCAGCTTCTGAATTTCATTGATATATCAAATGCCTGAACGCTGTGAGTAAGTGCGCCGAGGGAGATGATATCGATACCCGTTTTTGCAACCTCAGTGATGTTGTCAAGTGTGATGTTTCCGCTGGCTTCGAGCTTTGCTCTGCCGTTGACGAGCTTCACGGCCTCAGCCATAGTGGGGCAATCCATGTTATCCAGCATAATTACGTTTACGCCGCAGCTTACTGCTTCCTGTACCTCTTCAAGGGTGCGTGTTTCAACTTCGATCTGGAGCATGTGTCCTGCTTTCTTTCTGAGTGCATTGACAGCCGCTGTGATACCGCCGTAAGCGTCTATGTGGTTATCCTTGAGCATAGCGGCGTCAGTGAGGTTGTAACGGTGATTACGTCCGCCGCCTGCGGTAACAGCGTACTTCTGAAGTGCACGCAGACCCGGGAGAGTCTTTCTTGTATCCGCAATGGAAGCGTTTGTGCCCTCGACAAGCTTTACGCACTTGTTTGTATATGTTGCGATCCCGCTCATGTGCTGGAGGATGTTCAGCGCGGTCCTCTCAGCCTTGAGCATAAGTCTTGTGCGGCCTGTGAACTCTGCGATGATATCGCCGTTCTTTACCTCATCGCCGTCCTTGAAGCTGCATTCTATCTTCATATCGGGATCAAGGATGGTGAATACGCGCAGCGCAACTTCAAGACCTGCCACAACTCCGCTTGCCTTAGCCACGAAATACGCGGAGGAGATGCTGTCCTCAGGTATCAGCAGATCGGCGGTGCTGTCTATGTAGTTTATGTCCTCGTTGAGTGCGGTCTTGATTATATCATCAACGTAAAAGGGGAGAAGTATCATTGTTCTTTGTCCTTTCTTTCCATAACTTCTGTAAGTATTATGTATGCAACAGTCACAAGTGACTTTGTTTCAACAAACGCAGCGTTAATTGCGAAATTGCCCTGTTCTAGCATATTTTTAAGCTCTGTGATGCGGGCAAGACCCTTTTCAGCCTCCGCATAATCGGGGTGGATGAAGTATGCTTTCTGCATTATATGGCGTACCTCTGTCTTTATGCCCTTAGGAAGTGGCAAGCCATCGGGGGATATCATGGAATAATCGACAAATTCCGCACCGCCTGCATGACCGTTGGCATTGATATCCTCTGCAATAAGTCGGGAGAATACAAGCGCCTCCAGAAGCGAGTTGCTTGCCAGTCTGTTTTTGCCATGTACGCCTGTGTGCGAGCATTCGCCTGCCGCATACAGACCCTTTATATTTGTAGCGCCCTTGCCGTCTACATTGATTCCGCCCATCAGGTAATGCTGGCACGGATATATCGGGATAGGCTCTTTTGTCATGTCATAGCCCTTTTCAAGGACCTTGTTGTATATCATAGGGAAGTGGCTCCTTACAAACTCAGGATCCTTGTGGGAGATATCCAGCCAGAATTCAGAGCTTCCGGTAAGCTTCTGTTCCTCTATGATGCATTTGGATACAACGTCACGGGGCGCAAGCTCTTTGCGCTCAGGCTCATACTTGTGCATGAAGCGCTCCTTGTTGCAGTTGAGGAGATATGCACCCTCACCGCGTACCGCTTCGGATATGAGGAAGCATTCTCTGTTCTCCTTGTCTGCATAAGCAGTGGGGTGGAACTGCACATAGCTGAGGTTTTTGATCTCCGCACCGAGATTATATGCGAACTGGATGCCATCGCCCGTAGCAATGGCAGAGTTTGTGGTGAAATCGTACACTCTGCCGATACCGCCTGTTGCGAGTATGACCGAGTTTGCACAGTAATATTCGTGTTCCTCACCGCAGAGGATATCAGCAAAGAAAAGATCGTCCCTGCGCTCAAGACGGCACAGCACTGAATTGTTTACAACAGTGACATTCTTCAGCTTCTGTACCTGCTCGATAAGGCTTGTTTCTATTTCATATCCCGTTGAATCCTTGTGGTGTGCGATACGTCTGCGTGAATGGCCGCCCTCTCTTGTAAGAGAGATGCTTCCGTCATCCTTGTGGTCAAATTCAACGCCGTATACGTCCTGCAGCTTCTGGACATCTGTAGGTCCCTGCTCAACGAGGATACGCACGTTTTCAAGGTTGTTCTCATAATGTCCTGCTATGAGGGTATCCTTGATATGGAGCTCATAGCTGTCATCATCCTTGTCCATAACGGCAGCTACACCGCCCTGTGCCAGAGCGGAATTGCACAGAGTAAGCTCCTTTTTGGAGAGCATGAGTATACTGAGAGACGGATCAAGATTGAGCGCGGCATAGATACCTGATATACCTGTGCCTACTATCATTACATCAAATCTGCGAAATAACAAAGCCATCAGCCTTTCTTTCGGAGCTAGTCCGTTTTTATATTACCCTTGACATAAGGGATAAAAATCTGTATAATACTTGTATGTGTGTAATCTGGCTTACTGCCCGTCATTCTCACGTGGGCAGGGAAGATGCCGACACTCCGTTACAGTAATCGGCTGTTTAAAAAAGGAGTATATATGGAAGAAAAAGTACTGACAAAAGCAATACTGGTCGGCGCGGATACAGGTGATTATGACTGTGACGCGTCCATGGATGAGCTTGCCGAATTAGCTTCAACTGCGGGAGCGCAGGAACTTGCACGTGTTATCCAGAAGCGTGATGCGTATGAAAGCGCCACCGTTATCGGCGAGGGCAAGCTGGAGGAGGTAAAGGAGCTTTGCACAAATCTTGGTGCGGAGCTGCTCATATTTGACTGCGAGCTTACAGCCTCCCAGATAAGGAACATTGAGGATGTTACCGATATCAGAGTTATCGACCGCACGATGCTCATTCTTGACATCTTTGCGGGAAGAGCGGTATCACGCGAGGGTAAGCTGCAGGTAGAGCTGGCACAGCTCAGATATCGTCTGCCGAGACTTATGGGTATCGGTGCGTCACTTTCAAGACTTGGTGGAGGTATCGGTACAAGAGGCCCCGGTGAAACACAGCTGGAAACAGATCGTCGTCACATCCGCCGCCGTATCGATAAGCTCTCTGCTGAGCTTAAGGAGCTTGAGGAGCGACGTGGCTACGCAAGAAACCGCCGCAAGAAAGATAGTGTACAGGTAGGTGCTATCGTAGGCTATACCAACGCAGGTAAATCCACTCTGCTGAACCTGTTGACAGGTTCAGATGTACTGGCTGAGAACAAGCTGTTTGCTACCCTTGACCCTACATCACGATCCATCGAGCTGCCTGATGGCAGAAATCTGCTGCTTGTGGATACAGTAGGACTTATCCGCCGTCTGCCTCACCATCTCGTAGAGGCATTCAAATCAACACTTGAGGAGGCTGCATGTGCGGATATCATCATCCATGTCTGTGATGCTTCAGATCCTGAAGCCGCAGAGAAAGCTGATGTTACACTTAAGACTCTTGCAGACCTTGGCGCTGCTGAGATACCTGTAGTGACCGTGCTCAATAAGTGCGATAAACTTGAGGAGAATATCCCCGAGAACGACAGCACTGTAAAGATAAGCGCACTGAAAGCGCAGGGTATCGACAGGCTGCTGGAGGTCATCGCAAAGAATCTACCCGAAACATCAAAGCGCATGAAGCTGCTGCTGCCCTATGCAAAGGGCGGACTTACAGCGGTCATCCGTGAGAACGGAAAGGTGTTTTCTGAGGAGTACACCGAAAACGGAATACTCGTGGACGCGCTGGTCGATAAGCTCAATATCAAACAGATGAGCGAATATCAGGTAACAGAATGATTTATTACAGGGGCGGATGTGATATCCGCCCTTGTTATTTGTGTTAGGTATGTTTTACAGCACGACCTCAGTACCGCCCACAGGACGTACTGAAAGCACATGGCAGGAGCCTGCGCCGAACACCTTTTCAATGTTCATCTTGAACTGCTGCAGATCATCCAGAGGAACGAATGCCTGGATAGTACCAGCAAAGCCTCCGCCGTGAACACGGCAGGCACCCTTACGGTGCAGGGAGTTTTCTGCAACGTTCAGTGCGATGCTGAGGCACTGATGTGTAACATCGCTGTTTGCGTAGATGTTCTGGAGATATTTGTAGGAGCTGTCGCCGCTTTCCTTTACGCTTCCGAGGAAGTCCTCAAAATTGCCTGCCTTGAGTGCGTGCACAAGCTTGCCTACGCGCTCGTTCTCATCATAGAAGTGGATAGCGCGGAGCACTGCTCTGTCACCGAACTTGTTACGCAGGAGATTGATGTTAAGCATAATGTCAGCCTTTGCGATCTCACGCAGGTGCTTGCAGCCGAAATATTCTGCAATGGACTTCATCTCTGTGGGGATGGAAGCGTACTCATGTGTGAGATCGGCATGATCGCCCTTTGCGTCAACGATGCACAGGGCATGTCCGAACTTCTCGAAATCTGCGGGAACAGACTCGATTATAGGAGATGTGGTGTCCTTGAAATCAATTGCGATAAAGCCGCCAACGGAGCTTGCCATCTGGTCCATCAGACCCGAGGGCTTGCCGAAGTATACATTCTCCGCATACTGGGAGATCTGTGCGATCTTAACGGGGCTTATCTGTCCCTCGTTGTACATATGTGAGAGCACTGTGCCTACCAGCACCTCAAAAGCTGCGGAAGAAGAAAGTCCGCTGCCTTTCATTACATCGGAGGTGGTGTAGCAGCGGAAACCGCCGATTCTGTGGCCCTCCTGTCTGAACTTTGCAGCAACGCCTCTGATAAGGGAAGCGGAGGTGTTCTTTTCAGCCTCTACTACTTCCAGCTCGTTGATGGAGATGCTGTCCTCAGGGAAGCCCTCGGATTTGATTGTGATACGGTCATCGTCTGTAGGCTGAGCTACTGCGATGATATCGAGGTTTACACTGGCTGCAAATACCTTGCCGCAGTTGTGGTCTGTGTGGTTTCCGCAGATCTCTGTTCTGCCGGGAGCAGAGAAGAAGCGTACCTCGCCATCGTTGCCGAAGTATTCTCTGAAGCTCTGTACAGCCTTTTCATAGCGCTGCTTCTGGGCAGCAAGCTGGCTGTCAGGGTAGATGTCCTTTAATGTGGAGATGATAGGTTTCATAGCTTGAATCCTTTCTTGTGTCGTGTATATATTTCGTGGGAACTTTCCCTTTAGTCCTTTTCTTCGTAGAACATGTGCCGTTTTTTCTCCTTGTGGGTGGGGATACTCAGCACAGGGCCTATCGCTACATACATCA
>JAFTVU010000118.1 GCA_017465665.1 Oscillospiraceae bacterium
TTTATCACATTCTTGTATGTTGTTATTGCAATACTTGCGTTTATCATGGCGATAACCACCTCAAACACCATCACCAAGGAGGCTAATGTTATCGGCACACTGAGAGCCTCAGGCTACACCCGCGGCGAGCTTATCAGGCACTATCTTTCAATGCCTGCACTTGTAACGCTCATTTCGGCAGTTATCGGAAACATCGTGGGCTATACGCTGTTTGTAGAAGTAGCACTGGGTATCTACTACGGAAACTACAGCCTGCCCCTGTTCGATATCCTGTGGAACGCCGACGCATTCGTGCAGACAACTGTAATTCCCGTGCTGCTGATGATCGCTATAAATTTCTTTATCCTCAGCAGCAAGATGAAGCTTTCTCCGCTTAAATTCATCCGCCGCGACCTCAAAAAGAACGGCAGGAAAAAGGCGCTCAGGCTCAACACGAAAATAGGCATTATGCACCGCTTCAGGATAAGAGTAATTTTGCAGAACCTGCCTAACTACATCATGATAGTTGTCGGAATCTTCCTTGCAAACGTGATACTGCTGCTCGGAATGGGCTTCCCGAAGCTTCTTGAGAACAACGAAACACTTATCGCAGAAAACATGATATGCGATTATCAGTGCATACTCAAAGCACCCGTTGAAACTGAGAACGACAGTGCCGAGAAATACTGCGCAGGCGGTCTTATGACTATTGAGGGCAGACGCAAGAGCGAGGCTGTGACCATCTATGGTATCAGCAGCGACAGCAGCTATTTCGATATCGAATTTGGCGAGGGCGTTTTCATCTCCGAGGCATTCGCTGCCAAAAACAGCATAGAGATAGGCGACACTGTGACCATGAAAGAGGAGTTCGGAACAAAGGAATACAGCTTCACTGTTGACGGAATCAGCGGCAGCCCCACTACCCTTGCGGTGTATATGGAGCGCAGTTATTTCAACGAGGTGTTCGGCAACGAGACGGACTACTTCAACGGTTATTTCTCCGATGAGGAGCTTACTGACATAGACGAGCTCTACATCATGAACAAGCTGACCATAGACGACTTTACAAAACTGTCAAGGCAGATGAACAACTCCATGGGCGAGGTGTTCGATATGTTCTACTGGTTCGGACTTGTGATGTTCATGCTGATAATCTACCTGCTTTCCAAGATAATCATAGAAAAGAACGCGCAGTCCATCTCCATGACCAAAATACTCGGCTACACGAACAGCGAAATAAGCGGACTTTACGTCATCACCACCAGCATCGTGGTAATCGCATCGTTTATTCTGACTATGCCGATAGTCGATGTTATCATGCGCATCCTGTGCGCCGAGATATTCGCAGCATACGCAGGCTGGATACCATATTCAGTTCCTGCTTCAGTGTATGTTACTATAATCGCAATGGGAATTGCAGCGTACGCAGTTATAGCATTCCTGCAGTTCAGACGCGTGAAGAAGATACCGCTGGATACAGCGCTTAAAAATGTAGAATAATTACTATAAGAGAGCTGTTCTCCATCTTGGCGAACAGCTCAACGTTACTATTTCTAATTGTAATCAATGGTGGAATAACATTAAATTACGTTGAATAGTGATATGAAGTCAATAATTATTTGAAAATTGTCGAAACGATGAATATATTCCCGCGCCGTGGTAACAATATCTGTGCAGACATAAAAACAACTTTTTCTATGAAAGGAAATGTGATATATGAAAGCAACAGGAATCGTCCGCAGAATCGACGACCTCGGACGTATCGTTATCCCTAAGGAGATACGCAGAACTATGCGCATCCGCGAAGGCGACCGCTCGCTGAACACATTGTTACAGTCAGAAGCACTGGCTTTGTCGCTTGTTGAAACGGATGGTGGTGCGGGTTCAGAGGATGTCTGAATACATAGAAGAGCGGCTCTCCGTCCTGGAGAGCCGCTAAGTCTGTCGAAAAATACCAGATGGTGTGATAGAATGAACAGCACACCAAAGCGACGTGCTGTAATTCTGTCAATCCTAATTAAATTATTCCCTGTTCTTCAGCACCTCTGCGGGAGTTATCTTTTTCAGCTTGCTTACAAGGATGGTGTTCACAAGAAAATAAAAGATCATTATTCCCCCGAATATCATAGCGTACATATACCACGGGAAGTGCAGATTGAATCCGCAGGCATTCTGCGCTATAAAGCTAGGATATATTGCATCCATGATAAGCTTTGAGAGCGGTATGGTGATGAGTGCACCGACTGCGACTGTCGCCGCATTTCCGTTGAGATAAAGACTGCGTATCTCCTTTGTGCGGAAGCCGAATATCTTTACGAGTGAAATTCCGAATGAAGCACGGTCTATCATAACATTCATCATCAGATACATCACCACACAGAAGATGATAATAGACATTGTTATCAGCATGGTGAACATTCCCGTCATCTGTTCGATAAAGACGGAGGCTGACTGCTCAATATCCGCCTTTGTGGTGACGGAATATACCCTGCCGCTGTCTATGTCAAGCTCGGTATCGGAGAGGAGCATATTGTAATAATCCTCATCCTGCCCGAAAAGCTCACGCATACTTCCGATATCCATAAACACGGACAATCCGACGGAGTATTCCGCAATTCCATCAACGGTAAAGGCGTAGTCAATATCGTTTGCGGTATCGCTTAATATCAGCTTATCTCCGACGGAAAGGCTGTATTTCTGTGCGGCGGAGGAGCTTGCTATAATGCTGCTCCTGCCCTTTACAGGCTTTGCGGAATAATACCTGTTGTCGCTGTCGATACCGATGATGTTCACATCAAGGGTATATCCCATGCTGGTCTTTGAAAGGCTCTCTACATAGCACGCTTCGCCGTTTTCGGGGACGGTCTTTTCGGGATATTTCAGATTGTACATATAGGTGTACTTTGTGTCCTCAATATTCTCGACCTTGATGTTGTTGCACAGCACATAGCAGTTCATACCAAGCATGAATATCAGCAGGCATATAAACATTCCGAAAATGACGGTAATTCCCGTTCTTGCCTCACGCAGCATCTGACGGAGCTGAAAACGGCGGATAAAGCCCATCTTACCGAGGTCTATCCTACTGCGGTGGGAGATGTTTTGTTCGTTGCGCATAAGTGACAGCGCTGTTTTAGAGAGCCTGCGGCTTATCACGATATAGTTCACTATCACCGAGATAACAGGCGGCATTATCACTGCATAGATTATGAGATACAGCGGATAAGACGGAGCAAGGTCGGGTATCGAGAAATAGTTGTAGCTGTCCGCCATCTGCCACTCTATTCCGAAGCTGCTGAATCCGAGTGCGGAGCCGATAAGTCCTCCCACAAAGCATATTATCGTGGGTAGAGTTATGTAGTGGCGAAGCAGATCTTTCTTCTTCACGCCGAGGGCATACAGCGCACCGATAACGCTGCTCTCACGCTGTATCTGATGTATCACGAACACCGAGATAACATAAGTGAACAGTATCATTATAACCACGCCTGCCGCAAGTCCTACGGTCTTGTTCATTTCAAGGTCGATAGCGGCGGCTAAAATGCGGGGATTTTCCTCTGCTTTCAGGAACGATGTCAGGTTGTCGATATCAACCTCGAAAACCTCGTCAAGCAGCTTGTCGGTCTCTGTTTTAAGCTCGGACATTCCCTCGGATAATTCCGCAGAGCCGCTGTGAAGCGGAGTGCCCTCAAACCCTGCCGCAGCAATACCGTCGGAAAGCTCCTTTGCGCCGTCGCACAGGTCGTTTATTCCCTCTTTAATATCCTCTTTTCTGCCGATCGTATCCTCAATCATTTCAAGGAAATATTTGTCCTCTACCTCATTGTAGTCGAACTCAAAGGACTTTATAAGCTCTTTCAGCTCGTTGTGTGTAAGCTTGTCATTCAGGCGGTAGGCATAGCAGTATTCCTCAACGATGGAGTTTGCCGCAAGTATGCTGTCGTACTGCTCTGCCGTCACGAATACAAGTCCGAAAAGACTGCTTTCAACAGCTGTGTCGGAAAGCTTATTCATAGGGCTGTCATATTCGGGGACAGAGCCTATACCTGTGACAGTAAGGCTCACACCGCCCACTGAAATACTGTCGCCCACAGAGATGTCATGCTCCTCGCTGTAACGCTTTTCGATCACAGCCTCGCCCGCATCTGTCGGGAGCCTGCCCTCATCCACATGAAGCAGGTTGATCTCCTTACGGACTTTCATAAGCCGCAATGTTGAGCCGCCCATATCCATATCCGCAGAGAACATTCGTTCTATCGTCACGCCGCTGTCGGTCATGGTCTGCTCCTGTTCTTCGGTCAAGGGGAGAAATACGGTGAACTGTCCGTCCTCCACGTTATTCTTTTCCGCAAGCTCATTCGTGCCTGTAATGATAGTTTCAGCCGCACCCACAACAGCGATGACGATGAACATTCCTGCAATTATCATCAGCAGAAGTGCAAGATAGCGGGCGAAATTCGCTTTCAGGTCACGGAGTATCCTTTTGTTAAGCACCTTGTTCATTACAGATCCTCCAGTTCAGCGGCAGGTATCCTTGTTTCGTTGATGTATTCGTCCTTTACAAGCCCGTCTTTCAGGAATATCACCTTATGCACCATGTTCTTGATAGAGTTATTATGGGTTACGATAAGCATGGTAGTGCCATATTTTTCATTTATCTTCTCCAGCAGCACGAGGATATCACGGGAGGTCTTGCTGTCAAGTGCGCCTGTCGGCTCATCGCAGAGCAGCAGCTTAGGATTTTTCACCAGCGCCCTTGCGATAGCGCATCTCTGCTGCTGACCGCCCGAAAGCTGCGAGGGGAATTTGTTCTGATGCTCGGTAAGTCCGAGAGTATCAAGCAGTTCGTCAACATCAAGCGGTTTCTCTGCAAGGTACTCGCAGACCATGATATTCTCACGCACCGTAAGGTTCGGAACGAGGTTGTAGAACTGAAAGATGAACCCGAGATTATCACGACGGTAATCCGAAAGAGCGTCATTCTTCAGACCGAAAATCTCCTTTCCGTCCACCTTTACAGAGCCGCTGTCCATCTCGTCAAGACCGCCTATGCAGTTGAGCAGAGTGGATTTTCCGCTGCCGCTCGTTCCCTGAATAACGCACATCTGTCCCTTTTCAAGCCCTGTGTTCACGCCCTTAAGCACCTGAATAAAGCTGGAATCATTGCCGTAGCTTTTCTTTACATCTCTGACCTCTAAATACATATTATCCTCCTCAAAAGCTCATTCACATAACATTGTTATGTTACAGGTAAATATA
>JAFTVU010000119.1 GCA_017465665.1 Oscillospiraceae bacterium
GCAAGGTTAAAGCGACAGGAGCACTCCGCCATGACAGGATGCTGAATTCATACAGGATAAGCACGACGCGTAGTCGGAAGCCTATGAGCTGATTTTACAGTCCTAGAAACGAATTCACACTCCGAGCGAACAAGAGCAGCTCCGAAAATCGGTGTGGCAGCCGATCCGCCATGATATATGCAGAGGGATAATGATACTTCCGCCCAGCCACAGACATCGCAATGGGGGCGGCTTTGTGAGAACCACATCGGGGTGAGATTCCCATGACACTGCGCCAACAGTGGTCTGAAATATTCCCTCGGGGAGCAATAATGCTCTTCGCTTTAGCCGGGGAGGTCGGGGACAAATACGGCACACAGGTTGATTTACGAAATACGGAGAAATCCGATTAAAAATATTGCCGCAGCTCTGCCTAGCGGATCTGCGGCGGTTATACATAACATCAACAAACGAAAGGAAAATATTATGTGTAAAAAGAAAATCAGGCGGGGTGATGTGTTCCTTGCCGACTTAAATCCTGTCGTTGGCAGCGAGGAGGGCGGCAATCGCCCCGTACTTATCGTTCAGAACAACACAGGAAACCGCAACAGCCGCACAACTATCGTGGCTCCTATCACAAGAAAGCTCACATCAAGCTATCTTCCCGTCCATGTTATCGTTTCACCAAGCGTGACGGGACTTCAGGAAACCTCAAGCGTTATGCTCGAGCAGATTCGTGTTATGGATAAGGAAAGGCTCAAGGAAAAGGTCGGACATCTTCCGCCATTCCTTATGACGCTTGTGGATAGAGCAATCCGTGTAAGCGTGGGACTGAAATCAGAATACAACTAAAAATATGGAGGGAAAATATATGAACGAGGACGCAAAAATTGTTCTGAAGATGCACCTTTGCAACAGCTTTATTGAAACACTCGCCGCAGAAAATCTCATAACCGAGCGACAGAGAGGCAAACTCCGAGCCGTAGTCAAAAGACGGATAACGGCGGTTTGAACCATGTTCCCCTTTAGTCGGAATTTGCATAAAAACCGTAGATATTTTCGTTGGGTTTGGTGATAGATATCGCCAAGCCCTTGTGGTATTGTATTGTGTTGAAAGGAGTGGTTGAATGGCAGAAATCAAAATCATACCTGCTCGTGACCGAAGCGAGGACATAATACGGACTGCGGCGTATGCTAGAGTATCCAGCGACAGCGAAGATCAGATAAACTCGTACAATGCGCAGATTAGGTACTACACCGAGATGTTAAGCAGCAGTTTAAATACGGTGTTCGTGGATATGTACGCTGACGAGGGTATAACAGGTACATCGGCTGACAAGCGAGATGACTTCCTGCGGCTTATGAAGGACTGTCGCAGAGGACGGATTGACCGAGTGCTTACAAAATCTGTATCCCGATTCGCCCGAAACACAAAGGAATGTCTTGAAGCGGTGCGAGAGTTGAAAACGCTTGGCATATCGGTATACTTCGAGAAAGAAAATATCGACACAGGTGAGTTAAGCTCTGAGATGCTATTGACATTACACAGCCAGTTTGCACAAGAGGAGTCGATATCGATCTCCAAGAACTGCCGTATGGGTATACAGAAAAGAATGGCAGACGGTACTTACAAAAACTCATCAATGTCATACGGCTATGAGTATATAGACGGCGAAATCCATATCAATGAATCCGAGGCGGCAATCGTGGTGCGAATTTTCGACGAGTATCTTGCAGGAAAAGGTGCATACGAAATTGCCGCCGAGTTCAACAAAGAGGGAGTTGAAAACCCTCGGAACAGCTTGGAATGGTATCCTCAGTTAATTCAAAATATCCTAATCAATGAAAGGTATGTCGGCGATTCACTGTATCAAAAGAGGTGTACGACTGATACGCTCCCGTTTAGGAAAATGTATAACAAGGGCTATAAGCCACAGTATTATGTTTCTAATACACATATCCCCATAATCGACAAGGATAAGTTCGAGGCTGCTCAAAGGATACGAGAGCAAAAATCAAAGGTGTACTACCGAGATACGCCGTATAGCAGGTATCCGTTGAGCAAGAAGATAAAATGCAGCTGTGGTAGTACCTTCAAGCGCAAAAAGGTCGGAGAACGAGTATCTTGGACTTGTATCAGGCATGATAAAAGGACTTCGGTTATCAAGTGTGATATGAAGCCGATACATGAGCCGCTCATATACGAAGCGTTCATCAGAATGTTCAATAAGCTCACCGCCCACTATCAGGATATAATCACCCCAGCCTACCGTCTACTGCAAAGGCTGTCAGACATAGGTGAGCTTGCCAATACACAGGTAGCAGAAATTCGTAAGGAGATTGCCGAGCAAAAGGCACAATGCCACCTACTGTCACAGCTAAACGCACAAGGTGTTCTGGACTCGGTGTACTTCACTTCACGCTCGCAGGAGCTTGACCGAAATCTTGTACAACTGCATAAACAGCTACACGCAATGCTGAACAGCGATGAGGATGAGGAACGGCTCGCCAAAATCAAGAAGCTCGCAGCCATACTGGAAAGCTCCGAGCAGATAGCCGAATTTGATGAGGAGAAATTCAGCAGTATAGTAGAACGGATAATCGTCCTCTCTGAAAAGGAAATACGGTTCGAGCTTATAGGCGGCATAGCCTTCAACGAGCCGATACAGCGGAAAGGACGGTGATAATATGCTGAAGAACAGAAACATACCCTTCGGCTACTGCATAACAAATGGCGAATATGCTGTGAATGAAACCGAAGCCGAGGCAATACGGCAGATATTCGCCCGATACATAGGCGGTGACTCACTGAAAACCATAGCAACACAGATGACCGTTCCTTACAACACCTGCAAGACCGTCTGGAACAAGAATATGGTAAGCAGAGTGCTTGAAAACCGCAGATACCTCGGTGAAAATGGCTACCCCTCCATAATATCGCAAGAGGACTTCGATACAGCCAATCAGATAAAGGCTACCCGATACATAAAGGGCGAGAGAAAAGAATCCTCGCCCCAAACAGAACAACGGCCTATCCGCACCATATACGAGCCGACCGAGGAGATTCAGAGAAAAATCAACGAGATATCCCGAATGCTTGATACGCCCGATGCGGATAAGGATGACATAGTGAAACAGATATTCAGATGTGCGGAAATGAAATATACCGCACTAAGACCGATATATGACGGAGGTGACACGAATGCTTGAAGCGACAATGCAGAGGTCGGTAGTTATAATCCCGGCAAAAACCAAAGAAGCCTTGCAGACTGCTGCAAAGCTGAAGGTGGCGGCGTACTGTCGAGTGTCCACCGACCAAGAGGAACAAGAATCCAGCTATGAGGCACAGATAAGCTATTACACAGAAAAGATAGGCAACAATCCCGACTGGACAATGGTGAAGATTTTTGCTGACGAAGGTATTACAGGAACGCAGGATAAAAAGCGTGACCAGTTCAAAGAGATGATACGCTTATGCCGAAAGCGTAAGATTGACCTAATACTTACAAAATCCATATCCCGATTCGCACGAAATACTGTTGACACGCTGAAATATGTGAGAGAGCTTAAAGCCATCGGAATCGGAATCATCTTCGAAAAGGAAAACATAAACACCCTTGAAATAGAAACCGAAATGATACTGACGATTATGAGCTGCTTCGCACAGGCAGAATCCGAATCCATCAGCAAGAATGTGGCATGGGGAATCCGTCAGAGCTTCCGAGAGGGCAATGTGCCTATGCATTACAACACGATGCTCGGCTACTGCAAGGGGACAGACGGCAAGCCCGAGATAGTTCCCGAGGAGGCAGAAATAGTCCGAGAGATATACCACAGCTACCTCACAGGAATGAGCCTACAGCAGATTGCGGATTCTCTTAACACAAGAGGAATAACCACGAAATGCGGAAAATCGCTGTGGAAAAGCAATAAGATACAAAATATCCTCACTAACGAGAAATATACAGGCGACGCCCTCCTGCAGAAAACATATATAATCGACTGCATATCAAAGAAAAGCCGTAAGAACAATGGCGAGCTTCCGATGTACCTTGTGAAGAATCACCACGAACCGATAATATCCCGAACAGAATTCAATCGGGTACAGGAAGAAATGGCCCGCCGCAAGAGCAAGCGTAAGGTTGCAGAAAAATTCTGCAAGACCGAGCAAGGCAAGTACAGCGCCAAATACGCTCTGACGGAACTGCTGGTCTGCGGAGAATGCGGTACACCTTACCGCAGGGTAACCTGGACTGCTAAAGGCTTCAAGGAGATTAAGTGGAGGTGCATAAACCGTCTGCAGTACGGCAAGAAAAAGTGTCATAACTCGCCCACTTTGTCCGAGGAGGTACTCCACAAAGCTATAGTGACCGCCATAAATAACTTCTGCGAGGTCAAGGCTGATGTGGCGGAAATACTTCGAGAGAGTATAACAGAGGTGCTTGATCCCACCAAGAACGGCAACGTACTCGCCGCACAGCAGAGGCTCGATGAGCTTGCAAACAATATGAACGAGCTGCTGCGGCTGGCAACCACTCCCGAAAGCAGTAAGACGGCGATGGCTGATATACAGAAATTCAGCGATGAGATGAAAGCCTTGCGAGAATTCATAGAAACTGAGAAATCCAAGGCTGCTACGGCAGAACAGGATACGGAGCAGATGAATGCAGTATTGGAACGGCTTGAACAGGAGAATTTCACGCTGACGGAATACGACGATATAGTTGTGAGGCAGATGGTGGAGAAAATAAGCGTTATTGACAAGCAGACCATCAGGGTACGGTTTATAGGCGGTATGGAAATAACACAGAGCCTTTAATATATACAGAGAGCCTTCGCATCAAGGCTCTTTTTTCTGTTCGTTGATTTTTTACCACAAATGTGATATACTATTAAATATATAAATGGAAAGGATAACGGATATGGCACAGAATGAACGCTCATATATTGCAATAGACCTTAAATCGTTCTATGCCTCCGTTGAGTGCGTAGAGCGAGGACTTGATCCGCTGACCACAAACCTAGTTGTTGCCGACAGCAGCAGAACCGAAAAAACGATATGCCTTGCTGTTTCCCCATCGCTGAAAGCCTACGGAATAGGCGGCAGAGCAAG
>JAFTVU010000120.1 GCA_017465665.1 Oscillospiraceae bacterium
GTATCGGCAGATGATACAGGAGCTGCAGCTATGCAGACAGAATTACGAGGAGCTTGTTTCTCTCTTGCTGCGTCAGATATTTATAATGATAAACCGCCACATCGCGGAGGATAAAAAGATAGGCAGCAGCATCCATAACGAGATAGAACGCGCCACCCACTATTTTAACGAAAATTACAATAAAGATATAAACATAGACGAATACGCAACCTCGCGCCACATAAGCACCTGCTGGTTCATCCGCAGCTTCAGGCAGGTGATAAAAGTCACACCGATGCAATATATACTGTCGCTGCGAATGGCAAATGCCCAGAACCTGCTTGAAACAACGGATTACAACATATCGGAGGTAGCAGCGGCAGTCGGGTATGACAATGCGCTATATTTCAGCAGGCTTTTCCGTAAGCACATCGGCGTATCGCCATCCGAATACAGAAAGAAAAGGAATGATTAAGCTTTCTCAAAAATATCAGAGCCACTGATGATCTCAGTGGCTCTTTGAATTATTCTGTTGTGCGCTTTTCTTTTATAAGCTGTGCAACCTTATCGTACACCTTAGTAACTAAAATATCCACAGGGATAGCTACAGCCACTGCAAGGAGTATCGCGCCCAGTATATCTGTCGGGAAATGCACGTACAGATATAGTCTGGTGAATGCAATGAATGTCGCCAGAATGAGCGCAGGGATACCCAGCTTCTTGTTGTGGCGGAAAATGACTATCGCTGCGATAAAGGAAGCCAGTGTATGTCCTGAGGGGAAAGAATAGTCGCTCAGATGATCTACGAGCAGCTCCACTGATGTATTTATCCAGCATGGTCTGTCGCGCTGAACGATATTCTTCAGAATGACATTTCCCACAAGCAGCCCCATAATCATTCCCGCGCCCATAGACGCTCCGCATTTTCGTGTTTTGTTAAAGAAGAGAGCTATTGCAGCAATGGCTATCCATAATACTATTCCGTAGTGCGTCACTGCAGGAATGAGCGCATCCAGAAAATCACAGCGGATGTTCTGCTGAATAAAATCCAGCACCGCAAATTCAAAGCTCTGTATAGATTCCAGCATAAGATATCTCCGTTATCGTTTATTTTTTGTTGCTGCCGAATACCCAGTCACGCTGGATACGGAAGCTGATAAAGAACAGCACCACATCCACTACGATCTTGATGAGCGATTGCAGCAGGCGCAGCTCCTCAGCTATCAGCGAGGACAGCAGGAACACTATTCCGTAGGAGCACAGGGTCTGCACTGCACAGAGGATGTAATATCTCAGCATTGTTCTGCCGAGATTCTCGCTGCTTCTGAATACTCTTGTACGGTTTGTGAAGAAATTGAACAGCGAGGATACCACTCTTGCAATAAAGGTCGCCGCGAATACACGCAGACCTCCGCTGACGCTCTCAGGCATCAGCATATTGATAAGCGTGAACACAAGGATATCTATCAGCGAGCTGAGTCCTGATGACAGCATGAACTTGAATATCACTGCGTATATCTTTACGGAGTCCCTGAAAGGATGGAAATGTGTTTCGTTGTTATTATCTATGTAGACGGTCTGTATCCTGTGTTCTGTGAATTTCAGACCGCTGCGGTGCATTTCAAGAAGCACGTTGGTCTCATACTCAAAACGCTCACCATCCGTTTCCAGCAGAAGCTTCATCTGCTCCCTCGGAAAGGCTCTCAGCCCTGTCTGGGTATCTGTTATCTTTATACCGCAGAATGCTCTGAACACGAACGAAGTCATCCTGTTGCCGAAACGGCTCTTAGGCGGAACATCGGGAAGCGAGAAATCCCTTGCACCGAACACCGCGGCGCCTGTCTGCTCCATCAATGCAGTACACGCCATAACATCCTCGGGCGTATGCTGACCATCGTCGTCTGTAGTCACTGCACCGCAGCTGTCAGGGCGGTTTTCGAGGAAGTATGTAAAGCCCGTCTTGAGCGCCCTGCCCTTTCCACGGTTGATATCGTGATGCAGCACAGTACATTCGGGAAGCTGCTCCACCTCGGCAAAGTATTTCTGGCGCTCCTCACGGCTGCCATCATCCACTATGATGATATCATCAAAGCCCTGTGCAATGAGCCCTTTTACCGTACTTATAAGACGCTCGGACGGGTTATATGACGGAAGTATTACCGAAGCCTTTGTTCTGACTGCGGTTACCATAATAATTCCCCCTTATTCAACAACAAAAGCAAACGGGAGCTTCCAGGAGGACTGGCTGTAATAGAATGTTACGCTGTTCTGGAGATACTCACCGTTATAGTACATACAGGTGGAGCTGCCACCGTCAAGGTTTGCGGCGTTCACTGCACCGTAGCGCGACATTATCTCAATAAGGTCTGCTGCGGATGCGCCTGCGTGACCGTTGGAGCCACGACCATCCGTAACCAGCAGCAGAAGCGCACCGTCTGCACGCTGACCTATCGCAGTTCGCGGATTAAGACCGCTGCCTGAGCCTGTTATCTCACGCTCTACACCATTCAGTATCAGATGCACGAAATGGTTGTTATCAACACTTGCAGCTTCCTGAAAGCACACTGCGTCACGTATCTGCTTTTCTTTTATCATGGCCTCGCAGGAATCCGCAGTCATGCCGTCAAGGTCGATTATCTGGAGGATGTTGCTCTCCGTCAGACCCACCAGAACAAGTCCGGGGAACTCCGTAGGGCGGTTTCGCTGTATCTCACCACGTGAAACGGTAACACCGTATGGCTTGCCGCCTGTGTTGTTGGTTGAGTCGTACAGACCTGCATTTATCGCAGCTATCGCTCCGTCGCGGGTGGCCATCTGCTCAAGGGTGATACCCTCCTCAGGCCACTGATCGTTACCCTTGTAGATGGTGGAAAGGCTGACGCGGGACGGATCGTGAACTATCATCATGGTAGCCTTGTATGTAAGACCCGGAATAGTGATTATCTCTATCTCATCCGATGCCACAGGAGCGTCTGTTGCTGATTCTCCCTCAGGCAGCTGAGGAATAGTTATCATGCCCTCATTTATATCCGTTTCCTCGAAGCTCTTCATTGAGTTTGAGCTTACCACCTCTGCTATCTCCTCATCGGAAAGGCAAAGGGATGCAAGGAATTTCATCTGACCTGTTTCAAGAACAGTTGTGATGAACGTATTTCTTGAAGCAGTGGAGCTGTTACAGAATATCTTCATCATCAGAAACAGCGTAATTACCAGTATAACAACAAATGTAAGCAGATAAGCAAACGTCATGCCAATGGCAGTCAGCACGGGCGACACACCGCTCTTTTTGTACTTTTTCTCGCTCATGTCAGCCCTCCTCATATAACATCATGCATTACCGCGATAGCCCAGTGCGGATCGTCTTCGCCGTTATCGGGCGTGTCATCGGTATACAGGAAATACATCTTACTATGGAACACATCAATACGGAATCCCGCAAATCTGTCCTCAAATATCAGCGACATATTCTTTTCAAAGTACACCTCGCAGGAGAAGCAGGTATCGCTGTACTGAATGAAATTGGAAACACGCTCATTCGTGAAGCTGTCCAGTGTATGTGGGCTGGTGAATTTGATATCTGGACCGAGCGCCCATTCTGCGGCATAACGATAGTAATCGGAATCCTTTATGAAATACCGGCGCATCTCCTCAAGACCATGAGAATCGCCCTCAAGGTCATCCGTCATGAATTTGCTCCACATCTTTGCGATCTCCAGCACATCAAGCTGGGATGCGATATCCTCGGGGATCTCATCGCTTCCCTTTTCCGCATCGATGATAAGTGTATGCTCCGTCATCTCATAAGTGGTCTGAACACCGTCTGCATCTGTCACGCAGACAGTCATAACCTCGCTCAGCAAGGGCAGTGTATAAGACTTCGTTGCCTGCAGGCTTACTCCTGCCTTTTCAAGGAGTACGGCAGCGTCATCATGGGTGATATGCTGCACGATACAGATATCATCAGCATTTCGTCCGTTCATAGTAACGGTATATTCCTCGGGAACGCTGACCGCATAGGTGTAGATATCCGCCTCGAACTCACCGAGATAGCTATATTTCAGACCCATAGCATCGGAGAGGGAAACAACAGGCTCCTCCATGCTGCGGATATCATAAGCCAGCTCTCCGTTACCGGTGGGTGTGCCTGTTACAGAAACACCGTTAACCTCAACCGCAATACCCTCAGGAAAGCTCATGCGTGTGTCATAAAGTATTGGCTTTACAGTGTTATCCTGCACCGTGTACATAAGGCTTTCACCATCCATATCACGGTACTCGATAGTGG
>JAFTVU010000121.1 GCA_017465665.1 Oscillospiraceae bacterium
GAAAGGGTTATGTTTGCCTTTTCAAGCAGCTCCTGTACTGTTTCATCGATCGCAGGGACGGTGATGTTCCTGCCATCAACGCTGACATTCACATCAAACGCGCGCAGGATAGTGATATAGGCTGTGTTTTCATCCTCCATACGGTAGGATACGCGGTCGTGCTCGCCGATAGTATACTCGCCGTAGCTGAGTATCGCGCTCACATTTGTTTCAGAGGTCATAAGCTCTCTGGTAACGCCGTTATCGGTGATGTATACTCGGTCGCGGAAATACAGCGAACCGCTCATCATCGCAACGATCATGATAGTTGTCACGAACAGTACCGCCTTGATGAGCTTGCTCTGTCTGAAGAGCCTGTTCATCCTGGTATTAACTATTTGTGGTTTCATTCTTCCTCCTGATGTTCCAAGGCAGTAGTATTTACTGCCGTTAAGGGCATTTTTTCTCTTGTACAGTTAGTATACTGCCGCCCTTTTGGTTTCCGTTGGCTATTATACACTTTTGTTTCGTAAATGTCAACCGAAAACGCATACCCGTTTTTGTGAAAAGTGCATAAATGAAATTTGTAACCGTTTTGTAACCTTTTCATTTCTCAACGATTACTTGTAAAATTATGTAAAATCCGACTTGTCTTTTTGTAAAATTAACTAAAAAACAGGTTTGAAAAACTCACGGCAAAGTTAACAAAACTGTGCTTTTAACCATCTTGTCGCTTGGGCGAAATCACTATGAAATTTTATTGCGTTAAATCGCAGTGATCTGATCTTTCGCATGGCAATGCGCTTTCAAAAGGATATGTTGAGGGTATGGTACACAAAAAATGTAACAGTTTTCAAAAAAAGCGTGACAAACACTGAAATGTGTGTTATAATAAGATTAATATATCATTATGAAAGGAAAGCTGGCATGAATTATGAAAAGTCATGCGGTGCGATCGTTTACCGTAAGCATTACGGAAACACAGAGATCCTGTTGATAAAGCATATCAAATCGGGCTACTGGTCTTTTCCTAAAGGGCACATGGAGGACGGAGAGAGCGAGACCGAGACTGCTGTGCGCGAGATAAAGGAGGAGACGAATATCGATATCTCTATTGATGATTCCTCGTTCCGTGAAACGGTGGTGTTCAATCCCCGCCGTGACACCCGCAAGGAGGTAGTCTATTTCGTTGCCAGAGCCACCAGCTTCGACTGCGTTCCGCAGGAGGAGGAGATATCCGAGATACGCTGGGTGGAGATAAGTCAGGCTGCGTCTCATCTTGCCTATGACAATGACAAGCTGATCGTCAACAAGGTACGTGCGTTTCTTGCAATGTCCAAGATCTGAACACAAAAAAACAAGGGAGCTTTTAAGCTCCCTTGTTTTTTTATTGCTGATCGTTATTCTGGTTACTTATACTATTGTTATATACCATCTGTTGCTGCTGGTATTGCTGCATCTGCTGCTGGTACAATGCCATTTGCTGCTGATAAAGTGCCATCTGCTGCTGATACTGAAGCTGCTGCTGACGCATGAGCTCTTCCTGAGTCTGCTTTTTCAGCTTGCTTTCAAATATTGCATAGATAAAGGATACTGCAAGCAGCACGATACCGAAGATGATGAACATCAGTGTTCTTCCTACGGCGCCTATTCCCATGAAATCCAGCAGAAAGAGCTTTGCTGAAGCAAGCAGTGCCAAAGCAAGGCCAAATCGGCGCAGTGCGGCATTGCGGCGCATAAAGCCCCATATTATCCAGATCAACGAAGCTACTAGATATACTATACTGATTATACAGTTGGTGAATGCGACGATATCATTAGCGCCGAGTGTAAAGGTGACACAAAAGAGCGCGTATATCGCAACGATAAGTCCCATTGTTCCGGTGAACTTTGGAGAAAGGGCGGAGATGCTGTTGGTGATATCCCACACCGCCGCAACGGATATAGCGTTCACAATGATCGAAGTGACAAGGCACAGAATGTTTTCTGACGGCGATGCGAAGCAGGATATAAGATTTGTGATACCGAGACCACAGAGGCTCATTCCATAGAATACGATCGAGGTCACCGGGGCGGCTTTTCCGAGGAATTTCAGCTTGCCTGTTACGAATGCGGCTATCATCCAGACAAAAGCGCTGAACAGCATAAATATCGCTATGCATTCGCCGAATGTATCGAGAATGGCTTCGTCCTCAAAAAGGATGATAAGGCGCAGGACAAGATACAGGCAGTAAACAACGGCATTTGAGATAGCTGCTATTGAAAAAGCAGTTATACCTGCGCTGCGTTTTTTACGCATAGCCTGTATCGTCATTATGATCAGCCAGATAAGTGCATTTGCTCCGAAATGCAGGAAGAAGATATCCTCAGCCAGATTGAACAGACAGAAATTTACGAAGATATATTCGGAAATGCCGCAGGTAACTATACCCCACACTCTGACGAGCTTAATATCCTTTATGCTGCCGATAATATAGAGCGCAGCGGCGTATATATGGAACACAACATATATAAGCGTTTCAGGCAGGAGTGTAAGTATCGTGCAGCTAAGACATATCATCGTGCTGTTCAGCAGGACGGTGAGCAAGGGACAGTTATCAAAAGTGGTCTTGGCTACAACGGAGATCGCCAGATAAGCCAATCCCACAAACATAGCAAGGAAACCAAAGGCGGTGACAGAATCGATCAGTGCAAGGAATATCAGGGAAAGCAGCAGCTGGATCACAGAGGATGAAATGAAGCTTGCCGCTTCGTAAGCGTGAAGCGCTCCGCCGTTTCGGAAAGAGATGATAAGAGCGTTTACAGCAGGCACCAATGTGCTTGCCACTATATAAACTGTAGCAATGAGCCCTGCTGCGGTAGCATCCAGAAGCTCATCTGTGGCAATATATACACATATCGCGGTAATAAGATTTCCTGCTATCATAAAGAACGGTGCGATATACCAGCTTTTTTTGCCACAGATCATTACAATGGCCGTCTGGAGCAGGATGAAATATACCAGCGAAGCGTACATCGGAAGCTCTGCGTTGAGAGTGGCAAAGCAGGGGATAAATCCACATACAGCGGTAACTGCCATTATGGTCTGGGAATTGTATCGGATGGATAGCAGCACCGCTCCTGCGGCAAGAATAACTCCTATTATAAGGCTGAAGAGCTCGTTGATCGAGCCGTATCCATGGTAGCCTATCAGGAT
>JAFTVU010000122.1 GCA_017465665.1 Oscillospiraceae bacterium
TCCTCCCCTGCTTCGGGCAAAGTAATACGCAGGAGCGATGTGGTGATAGCGCTGGGCGCGTCTACAGGCGGTACAGAGGCACTGGAACAGGTTATCCGCAGCTTCCCCGAGGATATGCCGCCTGTTATAGTTGTACAGCATATGCCAGCAGGCTTTACAAAGCTTTATTCCGAGAGGCTTGACCGTTCCTGTCGAGTTTCGGTAAAGGAAGCGGAGGACGGCGACAGGCTTCGTCAGGGACTTGTGATAATCGGCGCGGGAGAGCACCATCTGCGTCTTTGCAAGGATACACGAGGATATTACGTCACCTCTAAGACGGGTGATAAGGTATCGGGACACTGCCCATCTGTTGACGTTATGTTCAGCAGCGTGGCAGAGGTCGCAAAGGATAATGCCATCGGTGCGATACTTACAGGAATGGGACGTGACGGTGCAGAGGGTCTGCTGAAGATGAAAAATGCAGGAGCATTTACAGTCGGTCAGGATAAGGAGACCTGCGTTGTCTACGGTATGCCTATGGAGGCATATAAGATGGGCGCTGTCTGCGTACAGGCGCCGCTCTACCGTATCGCGGATATAATTATTGACAAGCTGAGATAAAAAAACAAGCCGTCCGAAATATTTCGGGCGGCTTTGCTGTATTTTGTCGGTCATTCCAGTTCTATAATGTATGTGCTGCCGACGAAATCATCCTCATACAGCTCCTCGTATATGAGCTGAAGCTTATCATCGCGCTCTGTGGGCACTACGAAGTAAAGAACACCTGTGTAGTCCTCGCCTACGGCAAGCTCAAAGGAGTATTCATAGGCGTCATCAGCGAGGTCGTCATAATATGCAGGGACATCCCAGTTTTCATCGCCCTCTCCCCATCTGATATAGAAATCGCTGTAGCCCATGGGGATGATCTGATTATAGCAGTTCTTAACTGTAACATCCACGCATACGAACTCATAGCCGTCATCCAGATAATAATCGCCCACCTCATTTGTGAAGTTGACCTCATTTACAGTGGTGAAGAAAAATGTATTGCGCTGTGCCTCGCCTATCTTGTTGATTATTGTATCACCGTAATCCCTGCCACCTGCTTCAATGAAAGTGGAGACATTGCTGAGCCCATCGGCACAGCCTGTAACAGACAGCATTGCAGCGGCAGCCAGTGCGGCTGCTATTATTTTTTTCATATCGTACCAACCTTTCCTGTACAAATGTATCCGCAGGCCGTCTGACCTGCGGATGAGCATTTTACTTATTCTTGTTTGCGTTTTCCATTACCAGAAGATTCATCTCAAAGGGAGTGAACATCTTGCAGCAATCGTTAGTGCCGGGGTTAAGGAATGCCTGCTTGCCCTTTACTGCCTGGAACAGCTTAGCAGTCTTCATCTTCATGCAGTTGAAGCTCTTTCTGTCAGGAGAAGCCAGCACGGACATCTTGTTGGGGGATGTGAAGAACGGGATACACTGCTGACCCTCTGCGTTTTTCATAGAAAGGATATTGAGCATCTTGTTGCCGTTTGCGTCTGTTCTGTCAGACATCTGGGCAACTACAAATACATCTGCATCCATAAGATCGGGAAGAACATCCTTCCACTTGCTCTGATCCTTAACGGCTGCGGAGATCCTGTCCTCCAGAGCCTTGTTGAAATTCTTGATCTCTTCCTGTGTGAGCTGATTAGCCATATCGGTCATACCTTTCTGTTAATATTGTAGTGTGATGTTATCTTGTCTTTTCTGCGTTTTCGGTGATGATACGGGTAATTACCTCGTCCAGAGGAGATACGCCGAGATCGCCCTCCTTGCGGGAGCGGAGTGCAACTGTATTAGCCTCTACCTCGTTATCGCCGACAATGAAGAAATAGGGTATCTTTTCGATCTGAGCCTGTCTGATCTTCCAGCCGATCTTCTCGTTTCTGTTATCCACAGATGTGCGGATGCCCATGTTTTCAAGCTTTTCGGAGATGCTCTCTGCGTATTCCTTTGCTCTGTCTGTGATAGGCAGGATACGCACCTGCTCGGGAGCCATCCACAGGGGCAGTGCGCCTGCGTACTTCTCCAGCAGATATGCGAGAGTCCTCTCATAGCAGCCGAGGGATGTGCGGTGGATGATATAAGGATTCTTCTTAGCGCCGTCCACGTCAACATACTCCATGCCGAACTTTTCAGCCAGCAGCATATCGATCTGGATGGTAACGATGGTATCCTCCTTGCCGAATACGTTCTTGTACTGGATATCCAGCTTAGGACCGTAGAAAGCAGCCTCGTCAATACCAATGGTGTATTCAACACCGAGGTTATCGAGGATCTTCTTCATTGTAGCCTGTGCAGTTTCCCACTGCTCTGCTGTACCCTCGTACTTGTTCTTGGGGTTTGCGGGATCCCACTGGGAGAAGCGGAATGTGCAGTCCTCAAGCATACCTACTGTTTCGAGACAGTACTTTGCAAGTTCCAGACAGCCCTTGAATTCTTCTTCAAGCTGTTCGGGACGGAGGATAAGGTGACCCTCGGAGATAGTGAACTGTCTTACTCTGATAAGGCCGTGCATCTCGCCGCTGTCTTCGTTACGGAACAGTGTGGAGGTCTCGCCCAGACGCATAGGCAGATCGCGGTAGGAACGCTGTCTGTTCAGAAATACCTGATACTGGAACGGACAGGTCATAGGACGGAGAGCGAAGCACTCCTTTGTTTCATCATCGGGATCGCCGAGGATGAACATACCGTCACGGTAGTGATCCCAGTGACCGCTTATTTTATAAAGCTCACGCTTAGCCATGTAAGGTGTTTTGGTGAGAACATATCCGCGCTTGTACTCAGTATCCTCTACCCATCTCTGGAGAGTCTGGATTACCTTTGCGCCCTTGGGCAGCAGGATAGGCAGACCCTGACCGATGCAGTCAACTGTTGTGAAGTATTCCAGCTCGCGGCCGATCTTGTTATGGTCACGCTTCTTTGCTTCCTCAACAGCAGTGAGATACTCGTTCAGAGCGTCCTTGTTGGGGAATGCAGTGCCGTAGATACGGGTAAGCATCTTGTTCTTTTCGCTGCCTCTCCAGTAAGCGCCTGTTGCGGAGGTGAGCTTGAATGCCTTTATGGGGGAGGTGGACATCATGTGAGG
>JAFTVU010000123.1 GCA_017465665.1 Oscillospiraceae bacterium
CATATACGCTCATCATCAGATAAGCTGTAATAGCCCGTTTCTCTTCCGTTCTCACATTCAGCGAAGCGTTCTAGTCTTAAGGTATTTGGCAGATCGTACAGCTCAAGCACCTCGCCAAAGGTTGCAGGAAGCTCGGTGCTGTTGCAGAAATATACATAATATTCCCCATCAAGACCTACTGCAATTATACGCTCCTCGGAAACCCCGTTTATGCTGAAAGCCTGTACCTGCTCGGTATAAGTATTATCGGAATATGTATCATATCCGCTCGCCACAGCACCGCCAAGACTGTCTCCAAGCAAGGCTTCATTGACCTTTCTTCCTCTTGACTGATAAATGCTGCCTCCGAGATCGACGGATGTAAATCTCTCACTCGCAGATCTGTATTCCCACTGCCATTCCATATAACTATCCGATGAGATCACAAACCTGCTGTAATTACGATCTCCTGCACCCTGTGAAGATATATCATCCTCACCCATCCGTGGGATAATGAGTATACCGGCAGCTATGACCAATGCTGCACAGGCTGCAAGCGTTCCCCATCTGAGCCAGCTATTGCGCTTTTCCCTGCACGGCTCTCTTGCCTCGCTGATATACTTATCGTCTATCTCACCCATGATATCGAAAAGCTGTTCCTTTTTCATAGCTCATATCCCCTTTCTGTAAGATGTCTGCGCAGCTTTATACGCAAACGGCTGAGCACCATGGATACTGCGTTTTCTTTCATGCTGTATCTTCTTGCAATATCCGCAACGCTGTCAGAATACCAATATCGGCAGATGAATATGCTCCGCTTCAAGGGCGAAAGTACTCCGAGGAAAGAATCTATCTCCCTCACCAGCTCTTTCCGTTCAAGCTCACGCTCGATGCTCTCGCTGCCCGAAACACATTCAGCAAGCTCATCCAGCACCGCGGAAAGCTCTCCGCCGCCGCGCTTTTCTGCTGTGTTATAGCTAAGCCTGTTTATGGACAGGTTTCTTACTATCTTACCAAGAAATGCTGACAAGCGCTCGGGCTTGTGCGGCGGAATGCTGTCCCATGTATTCATATATGTATCATTGACGCATTCCTCTGCATCCTCGATGCTGCCGAGAATATTCACTGCTATCGTTGTGCAGTAGCGCCCGTATTTCTGCGCGGTCTCGGGTATTGCCTGTTCATTCCTGTCAAGATACAGCTGAATGATATCGATATCCTCCAACCCCATCGCCTCCTTTGTTTGAGCCTTTCACTTATATACACAGTTTTTATACGGAAATCTCACGCATTTTTACCGAAAAAACGTAAAATAAAAGCTCCGATAAAGATCGGAGCTTTTATATCATCTTTAACTATTATGAGTAGCGCTTTTCGTACATATAGTCGCTAACACCCTTAACAACGAATACAACGATGATTCCTGCACAAGCAACAAGAGAAAGTATCAGCAGCACTGCGGAGATGATGTAGTTATAACCTACATATCCCTCTGTGGCAGCTACTCTTGCAGCTCTTTCACCGAACACATTGAAGATATTGATGAAGTTGTTGGATACTACCAGCAGATACATACCAAGTGTGCCGAACTTTGTAAATTCGTAGCCGCCCATCATAGCAAGCGCAAGGAACAGTGTAGCTCCGCCGTAAACGAAGAAGTACATATAGTCCATAGCACCGATGGGGTAGCCTGCGTACATCTCTCTGTGCCATATTGTATAAGCAGCAACAGTGAGGATGAAGCTAAGCACGATAGAACCTGCACCGAGCAGCACAGCCTTAGCGGGCTTTGCCTCCTCAGCGGCGAACTTGAAGCTGAGCTTGCTCTTGATCTTACCGAGCGCAGCCAGTGCAACAACTATAGAAGCAACCAGTGCAACGATAAGGAAGATGGTAGCGATCCACCAGGCAGTGGTCATACCATTACCTGCTGCAAACCAATCGGCAGCAGCCTGATCGCCCTGATTTCTCAGATTCTTGTAAGGGAGATATGTTCTGAATATCCAGAGAACTCTGGTAACAACAGCAAGAAGATTGGAAACAGCCATTGCTCCGCCGAATGCAGCGTAGAAATACATAGCCCAGTCAGCCTCACGGATGTACATGATAGAAGCAACCAGTGCGATAGCCAGCATACCTGCAACTGTATAACCCTGAGCCAGCGCTGTGTTATCAGTCCAGCCAAGGAACAAAGACCAGTTGGAGCCATAAGCGGACATAGCAAACTTTGTTGCAACGCTCAGCACGAGGAAGATGCCGTAAACAACGAAGCCGAACTTCATGCGCTTGTTCATTGCAACGATCTGCTCGTCTGTAAGCAGCATATCGTCTATGTATTCGTCATTATTGATTACGATGAAGAACAGGCAGAAGATGATGCAGATAACTGCGTCAGCCACGCCGAAGATCATCGTGCTTTTTCTCATGTTGGCAAAGGGAATAAGCAGTGCAGCCAGACCAACGATATGCTTTGCGCCGAACACTGCGATAAGATAGCTCTTAGCGAAGGACAGACCCTTGAACATACAGAACGCCAGCAGCAGTGTGATACCTGTAAAGATGAGATAGATGATCGCCATATTGACGATAGTATCCCACAGGGAGAGGATGATCTGATACTCAGCTACCTCAGCCTTTGAAGCAAAGGTCTTGCCGAAGAGCTTTACGATACATGTCATACCCTGTGCGTTGTAATCATCGCACTTCTGATATACGGGCTGAACGTAAAGCGGTGCAAATACGAATAAATAAGCAACTACCGCTTCGATCACGGAAAAGATGGCAACGCCGATACCAATAGCCTTATTGGTAAGACCAAGTCTTCCGGATTGCTGCGTGCTCACTGTTGATGTCATTAAGCAGTCCTCCTAATTTGCGTGGCATTTTACAGATATACGCAAAACGCCAATATATACTTCATTACACATTATATCACAAGTAATCGTTTTTTTCAAGACGAAACCGCCAAATTGACCCATGCGGTTTTGTACAAAAATGTATCAAAATATTTGTGCAATTAGTATCTTTATTTATCTGATTATTAAGTAATATCCTAAGCGGCAGGATATTGCCCGAG
>JAFTVU010000124.1 GCA_017465665.1 Oscillospiraceae bacterium
CTTAATATATTTTCCCCAATTATTTTGCCGTACATTAACCGCTTTTCCCCAAGCGGACGGCGCATTGTTTGAGTTACCGCAGACACCCCCTTGTCTGCGGAATTTTTTTACCCTGTACGCCTCAGCAAAGCCATTTTTTCGCAGATGTAACATACTTTTGCGTTGATGTAAAGAACTTGTGCTGGACATTTTTCGCACGATATCGTACCATAGATATATCACGAAAAGGAGGTATATCATGCGTTTTGAAGAAAAGCTGATACAATTACGAAAAGCAAATGCGCTCACACAGGAGCAGCTTGCGGAAAAGCTGAATGTTTCCCGTCAGGCGGTGAGCCGCTGGGAATCGGGCGACTCCGCGCCTGATATGTACAATCTCTCCGCGATATGCAGGTGCTTCGGAGTTTCCTCGGATTATCTTATAAATGATGATTTCACAAGCGACGAGGATACTCCAATAGCGCAGAAAAAGAATGACGAGATCAGTTCTGTAAAAGAAAAACGCAGAAAGCTGCATCTTGTTTCGGGAATATGCTTTGTTATAGCTTGGATGTGCGCTGTGTACGGTATCGTCAATGCGGAAATAGGTGTACAACTGTGGTTGTCTGCCATCACATGTATGCTCACAGCTATTTCTGCAATATTCCAATTCGTATGCTTTTTCAGAAAATAACAAAAATTTTCCTTTGCCGTGCAACCTTTTTGCGCGGCACTTTGTTTTATTAGCAGAATGAAGACTTCACGAACACTTAAAAGCGCTTTTTGAAATTCCATAAATTCAGAAAGGGGTATTATCATGAAAAAGTATATGTCTGTATTAATGGCAGCGATAGTTCTTACTTCAATGGCAGGCTGTTCGGGCAGAGGGTCCGATCTTCCTCTGACAGAGGTGGTCGATGTTGATGACGGCTCGTCCGCAACAACTGCACCTGATGCAGGAAAAACCAACGTTGGTAAGGATATCGTGGATGACGGAGAGGGCGGTACTACGCGTATAGATATCAGTGCGGAGAAAGAATACAGCGCTGCGGATGAAGATGGCGGCATATTTGATTTCTTCGGCTTTGCTGACGCGGCAGACGAGGCTGTTGAATTTTCGGCAGACTACGCAGTTGCTGAATCTCCTACAGCTGCGGCGGCAGGCGGCGCGATGGACAGTATCGGCGGCTGTGTCGTGGATACCGATGAGTGGATAGAGCCCGAAGTGATCCAGCCGCAGGCAGGTCTGCTGACAGGCGGAGAATGGAACGACAACGATAACTGGCATGATTGGGTATCTCTCTACCAGACCCACGAGGACTGGAATGAGTACCGCGAGCTGTGGCGTGTAGAGTTTGACGGACGTATCGCGGTAAAGGTCACCACGGATGACGGCACACCGGTTGAGGGCGCGGCAGTGCTCAGCGAGGAGTTTGCGGCTGTTACAGATAACAAGGGTATGGCGTATATCTTCTTTGATGACGAGAACGCGCCTGAGAGCGTGACAGTCACTTATAAGGACATTGAAAAGGTGCTGGACGCTTCGGTTGATACAGAGCTTGAATGCACTCTCGGCAACCTTGCACTCAGCAATGAAAAGTTTCTTGATCTTCTGCTTATGGTGGATACAACAGGCTCTATGTCGGACGAGCTGATGTATCTGCAGACGGAGCTGCGTGATGTGGTGGAGCGAGTTTCTGCGGAGAATGCAAATCTCCCTATAAGATTGAGCGTGAATTTTTACCGCGATGTAGGTGACGAGTACATCGTGCGCGAGTATCCTTTTACATTCAATCTGGATGATTCGGTGGATTTCATAATGGCGCAGGATGCAAACGGCGGCGGTGATACTCCCGAGGCTGTGCATACCGCTCTTGACAGTGCGATAAAGGGCCATGACTGGGATGACAGCGCAGTTAAGTTGATGTTCCTTGTTCTGGATGCACCTCCCCACGCTGACGAGCAGATAATCGACGAGGTAAACTCCCTTACAGCGCTTGCGGCAGAGCAGGGAATACGCATTATCCCTGTGGCTTCCAGCGGAGTAGATAAGGCTACTGAATATCTTCTCAGAACCATGGCGTTCACTACAGGCGGAACATATACGTTCCTTACAGACCACAGCGGTATCGGCAATTCTCATATCGAGCCTACTATCGGTGATTATGAGGTGGAAAAGCTCAACGATATGATGGTGCGTATCATAGGCGGATATCTGGAGTAAGCCGTGAAAAAAGTAACAGCATTTTTGCTAGGCATATTTCTGCTGACCGGTTGCGGAGGAGAAACGCTGTATCAGGTAGAGCCGCCTCCGATAGCGGTTGAGGGTGAACTTCTCGGGGCGCACGGCATTGTGCTGGAGGGTAAAGCTATAGTGCAAAAGCCCTTTGAAAGCGGTGTTTATACCTCTGAAAAGGAGTGGCTCAGTGCGGTGGAGGAATGCGGTATCAGCGAGCTTGAAAGTGTCGCCGGCAGATACGACGAGAGCTTTTTCCAGTTTAATTCTCTCTGTTGTCTTGCGACCTGCTCCTCGGGCGGAAAGGATTACAGGATCACCGATGTAGAGCTTGCAATAACAGAGCATGGTGCGGAGCTGGTGATAAATGCTTCGTACAGCCCTGCGGCTATGGTCAACAGCCTTTCGGGATATTATTTTTTGGTTCAGCTGAACAAGGCTGAATGCTCCTCCGCAGATACTATATCCCTCAGCGAACATCCAAGGTTGATATAAGCATATCCGTCTGCTGTTATGCAGGCGGATATTTTTCTGCAACAT
Source organism: Oscillospiraceae bacterium (assembly GCA_017465665.1). Lineage (GTDB taxonomy): Bacteria > Bacillota > Clostridia > Oscillospirales > Ruminococcaceae > CAG-115. The sequence goes on from JAFTVU010000124.1 coordinate 2,756, forward strand.
TTCCATAAAATTTCACAATACGGGTGGATTTTCAGTTGAAATCCAGTACAGAATATGGTATACTTAATAATGTATATGTATGTCCACAAGTATACTCATTCAGATAAAACATAAAGTGCCAAAACAGAAAGGAAAGGAAATGTCAAGATTTACGGATAAGCTCTGCCCTGTATGCAGGGTGCGGTTCACCGATAATTCGGATATCGTAGTCTGCCCCGAGTGCGGTACTCCCCATCACAGAGCCTGCTATGCAAAGACAGGCAGCGGTGCTGTAGG
>JAFTVU010000125.1 GCA_017465665.1 Oscillospiraceae bacterium
CTGGGAATACAGGAATGAGCACCTTAGGCTTTGCGATCTTGGGGCAGGTGTGAGTTGCAAGCAGCTCGCAGCCCTCGTTGTATGCAATGATCTCGGGAGCAGGCATCTCAGGAAGCTGTGCCTTGAAGATAGGCTCCAGAACGTCGTTCCATTTCTTTTCGAGGGAAGCAATGTCGAGCTTTACACCGCCGCAGGTGATCTCATAATCGGATGTGGTCTCACCAATGGTACGGATACCGTCGATATCGCCGTCCATCTCAAGAACGAATGCGCCATATACAGGTGTAAACAGCTCGTCATCCGTGAGAGCGTTCAGCTTAGCACCTACACGGTTACCCAGAGTCATCTTGAATACACCCTCTGCAAGACCACCGTTAGCAACGGACCATGCGGAAAGGATCTTCTTCTCCTTGATGAGCTTTGTGATCTTTCTGAATACAGCCTTTACGCTGTCAAACTTAGGCAGACCGTTCTCATCATACTCGGGAGCGATATATCCGATCTTGCTCATGGGGCACTTGAACTCTGCAGAGATGATATCCTCAGCCTTAGCTGTGGATACTGCAAAGGAGACCAGTGTGGGAGGTACGTCGATATCCTCGAATGTACCGCTCATGGAGTCCTTACCGCCGATAGCGCCGCAGCCCATCTCGAGCTGTGCCTTGTAAGCACCAAGCAGTGCAGAGAAAGGCTTGCCCCAACGCTCTGCCTTGCCCTGTGTTCTCTCAAAATACTCCTGGAATGTCAGCCAGCACTTCTCGCTGTCGCCGCCAGCTGCAACTACCTTTGCAATACTCTCAACTACAGCGCATACAGCACCGTGATAGGGAGACTGCTCGGAAATCGCAGGGTTGAAGCCCCATGCCATTACAGAAGCGGTGCTTGTGGTAGCGTTGATCATGGGGATTTTCGCAGCCATTGCCTGTACGGGAGTCTGCTGTGTTCTTCCCGAGAAAGGCATCAGCACTGTTGCGCCGCCGATAGTGGAGTCAAATCTCTGTACCAGTCCTCTCTGAGAACATATGTTCAGATCTGTAACAAGGCTCTCCCAATCCTTTTCGGTATTGGTCCTGCCTGTGGAGTAGGAAACATTTACTGCAGGAACTGCAACATTAGTGTGCTTCTCTGCGCCGTTGGAATTCAGGAACTCTCTGCTGATATCGCAGATGGTCTTGCCGTTCCAGTTCATGCGGAGTCTGGGCTCTGCCTTTACAACAGCAACAGGAGTGGACTCAAGGTTCTCCTGAGAAGCCAGTGCACGGAACTTGTCAGCGTCCTCTGCAGCTACTACAACAGCCATTCTCTCCTGAGATTCGGAGATAGCAAGCTCTGTACCGTCCAGACCATCATACTTCTTGGGAACTGCGTTCAGGTCTATCTCAAGGCCGTCAGCCAGCTCACCGATAGCAACGGAAACACCGCCTGCACCGAAGTCGTTGCAGCGCTTGATAAGGCGTGTAGCCTCGGGATTTCTGAACAGACGCTGCAGCTTTCTCTCCTCGGGGGCATTGCCCTTCTGAACCTCTGCACCGCAGGATTCAAGGGACTGCACGCTGTGGGACTTGGAAGAACCTGTTGCACCGCCGCAGCCATCACGTCCTGTACGTCCGCCGAGCAGGATGATAACATCGCCGGGAGCGGGTCTTTCACGTCTTACATTATCAATAGGAGCAGCGCCTACAACAGCACCGATCTCCATTCTCTTAGCCATATAGCCGGGGTGATAGATCTCTGCAACGTGACCTGTTGCCAGACCGATCTGGTTACCGTAGGAGGAATAACCTGCCGCAGCAGTAGTTGTGATCTTTCTGGGAGGCAGCTTGCCCTTGATGGTCTTCTCAACGGGAAGCAGAGGATCGGATGCACCTGTTACACGCATTGCCTGATATACATAGGAACGACCGGAAAGCGGGTCACGGATAGCACCGCCAAGACATGTGGCAGCTCCACCGAAAGGCTCGATCTCTGTGGGATGGTTGTGAGTCTCGTTCTTGAACATCAGCAGCCATTCCTCGTCCTTGCCGTCAACGTCTACTGTGATCTTAACGGAGCACGCATTGATCTCCTCGGATTCGTCCAGATCCTTCAGCAGACCATCCTTCTTCAGCTTCTTTGCAGCAAGAGTAGCAATATCCATCAGGCAGATAGGCTTGTTGCCTCTGCCAAGCTCTTCGCGGTCAGCCTTGTATTCTGCGTATGTATCGGCAATATATGCGGGAGCGATATCAGCGTTATCGATGATAGTGCCGAATGTGGTATGACGGCAGTGGTCAGACCAGTAGGTATCTATCATGCGGATTTCTGTGATTGTAGGATTTCTGTTCTCGCTCTTGAAATAATCCTGACAGAACTTGATATCGTCATTATCCATAGCAAGGCCATACTTCACAACGAAATCAGCCAGCTCTGCATCTGTCTTGTCAATAAAGCCGTCCAGAGTCTCTACGGATGTGGGGATATCATACTGTACTTCAAGGGTCTGGTACTCCTCAAAGCCGCACTCTCTGGATTCAACAGCGTTGATAAGGTAGTGCTTGATCTTGTCAAACTCCTCATCTGTGATCTTACCCTTGAGGATATAGATCTTTGCATACTTTACAACAGGTCTGTCACCCTTACACAGCATCTGGATGCACTGTGCCGCAGAGTCAGCACGCTGATCGAACTGTCCGGGCAGGAACTCCACTGCAAACATACGCTCGTCCGCCGCAAGCGCAGGAAGCTCGCTGAACACCTCGTCAACGGGCGGCTCAGAAAATACTGTAGGGATAGCCTTGTCAAAATTCTCCTTGGGAAGCTTCTCAGCGTCATAACGGTTGATGATGCGGACATCCTCAACAGACTTGATGCCGAGCGCAACGGTAAGGTCAGAAAGAGTAGCCTTTCCGTCTACCGCAAACTGCGGCTTCTTCTCAACATAGATACGATAAACTGCCATGTCTTTGTTTCCTCCATATGTTCTAAAAAGGTATA
>JAFTVU010000126.1 GCA_017465665.1 Oscillospiraceae bacterium
CGATGGGATTTTTCGTGGGAAATGTCACCTTTTATATTCCCCGATCGTATCCAAGATGAAAGCGCTTTTTAGGGAGTGATGAAATGCACGAAGGACAGCTTACAGAATATATCCGCCGCTACGGCAGCACGGTAATGCGCGCTGCGTACAGCTATGTAAAGAATATCCCCGATAGCGAGGACATCATGCAGGAGGTGTTCCTGCGCCTGATGGAGCTCAGAAAGCCGCTCAGCAGCGAGGAGCATATCAAGGCATGGCTTATACGCGCGGCGATCAATCTCGCCAAGGACAGGAATCGTTCGGTATGGCATAAAAACCGCGGGGAGCTCACCGAAGATATCCCCGCGAAGCAAGCCGAGGATAACGGACTTTCCGAAGCACTGGACGCTCTTGACGGAAAATACCGTATAGTGGTGTATCTGCATTATTACGAGGGCTATTCGGTAAATGAGACCGCAAGGCTGCTGAAGCTGACCGAGGCTAATGTAAAAACACGCCTTAAACGGGCACGCGAAAAGCTGAGAGCGTTCCTTACCGATACATGAAAGGATAATGATATGAACGGAATAACAGATTACTTTGACAGGATAAAGCCAGTCGCCTCCCCTGAGGAGATGGCAGATAAGATCATTGCAGCAAGGAAAAAGAAAACCGCAAAGAAACGCGGCTTCAGACCGCTTGCAGCTGCTGCGGCTGTTTTTATAACACTGGCAGCCGGAGTAACAGGCGCTGCCGCAACGGGTCTGCTGGATCTCTGCGTCATTTTTGGCGGAGCTGTGAGATCCGATGACGATAGGCTCGCAGAGGAGCTGCTGTCCTGCGCGCAGAATATCAAATGGTATACCTCGGATGATGATTACGAGATAGTTGTAAAGGGCGTGACAGGCTCGGCTTATGATATGATGGTGAGCTATGAGATAGTCCGCACCGACGGAAGTCCTGTAAAGGAGCATTTCATTAATATTCCTGAGGACGGAGTGCTTTACACGATATACAACATCGATCATATATGGGATACGCGTAGAGAAGAAAGGAGCAACGGCAGCTATATCGGCAGCGGCGGCGAAAAGCATATACGTCTCAACGATGAGGGTAACATCGAGATCTTCGAGCGATATATATCCGATGCTGATATCACAGGACGCCATAACGTGACCGCAGGCTATAACTTCTATCCCAAAACACAATTTAACAGGTGGTGTTATGATAGCGGTATGCACGCCGATTATGACGAAAACGGAGCACATATCTACTATACAGAAAAAAGCGAGGACGGGCTTACTGATATAAGAGTGTATTCCGAGATGTCTGCCGCTGATGAAAGCATAATAGGTCTTGCGCTCGACTGGCGGCTGGAATTCGATTACTTCCCCACCGAAGCCGCCCTGAAAAGCAGGAGCATAACAAATACAGGCGACACCCTGCAGCTGCGACATTATTACGGCAATGCGCTCAGTCTTCGCGAATACACCATGATAAAGGGCGTATTCACCAGCGTGAGCGGACAGCTTACCATCTCACGTCCGTACACCAGCGGCGAAGCCTTTTCCATAGCAAACGAATACAGCGATTGCTTCCTCATCACCTCCGACGGAAGACATATAGATGTAGCGCTTAACAGAATAGCAGAATATCCCGCACTACCCGGCGAGACCGATGTATTCCTCGTAGATGTGCGCTACAGCGCGGAAGAATACTCTGAAATAACCTTGATCGATATAGATACCATAACCGCTGTATCTATAAACGGTACGGTCTTTAACCTTGAATAACGGCTGCTTTGTGTCGGTCATATTCTTACATTATTGTCGCGAATATATCAGTTTTGTTGAGAATAGCCAAATGCCACGAGACAAATTCCCGCAAGTTCCCATATTGAAGTTCGGTTACAATTATGCTATACTGAAATAAATCTATCGAAAGGAAATCTGATATGGGAAACTACAGAAATTTTGATCTGGTCGCGTACTTTATTGCACACGGAGTAAAGAATATCAAGGAGGCTGAGCTGGAACAGCAGATCGGCTTCTTCAAAAAATATATGAGACTGGACAAGGTCTACATCGAGCCGTTCCGTGACGACTGCTTTGCAAGCGAGGAGCAGCTGCGTCTTTGCAGGGATGTGTTCGAAAGAAACGGCATCAGAGCACAGGGCGGTATCACCACAAGTATGCCCGACCCTGAGGGCGCTGCAAAAAAGCAGCGTATATTCAACGTGATGTGCTATAACGATGATGTCATGATGGATACACTGAAAAGGGTGTGTGAGATGAACGCCCGTGTCTTTGACGGCTTTATCATCGATGACTTTTTCTTCTCTAACTGCACCTGCGAAAAATGCAGAAACGGCAGAGACGAGTTCAATGCCGCTCACGGCATAACAGACGGAAGCTGGCAGGCATACCGCTGCGATCTTCTGTACAAGGCTTCGCAGAAATATGTCATCGCGCCTGCCAAGGCTGTAAACCCTGACTGCAAGATAACGATAAAGTATCCCAACTGGATGGAATCCTATCAGGAAACAGGCTACGATCCCGCTTCCCAGAAAGAGATATTCGACTATATCTATACAGGCACCGAGACCCGTGATCCTATCAATCACGATCAGCACCTACCGCGTTATCTTTCCTATTCGCTCATGCATTATATGGATGAGATGGCACCCGGTCGCAATGGCGGAGGCTGGTTCGATCCCTATGACTGCCGTATGCTGGATTATTATCTGGAACAGGCATATCTCACCGCCTTTGCAAGGCCGCGCGAAATGATGATGTTCTGCTTCCAGAGCCTTGTGGATACCATCAATGTGCCCTCACTGGGCTTCATGCTGGATAAGCTGGATGAACTGCTCGATAAGCTGGGCAAGCCCATCGGAGTTCCCTGCTATATCCCGAATGCTTCTCAGGGCGAGGACAACGTGCAGGATTTCCTCGGCATGAACGGCTTCCCGTACTGCCTACA
>JAFTVU010000127.1 GCA_017465665.1 Oscillospiraceae bacterium
TTTTGACGGAGTTATAGTGACGGATGAGCTTTCCATGGGCGCCATCGAGGATTTCACAGGCTCCGCCAATGCGGCGGTGCAGGCGGTAAAGGCAGGCAATGATCTGCTGTGCGTTACGGATTACGCATCTTCCATCGAAGCGGTGATATCGGCTGTGCAGAGCGGCGAGATAACCGAGGAGCGCATAGATGGATCGGTGCTGAGACTGCTGCGGATGAAAGCAGAATTCGGTATACTGTCCTGAGTGTCTAAAACCGCATAATTATACGTTCTGTAAAGCTCCTGACGGCTGTCGGGAGCTTTTTCGTCGGAATATGCAAAAAATACGGCTGTTAAAAGGATTTTTTGGCTAAAACTCAACGGAATTTTTGCGGCGAAGCTATTGACAAAAAAATCTGAATGTAGTATAATACTATAATGTATCATAATGGATATGTGCGCGAAAAGACCGTTTTTTTGCAGGAAATTACGACGAAATTCCCATAAAAATGGTAATTGCACACCCATTGCGGAAATAAGTTAAGGAGTGATAAAGCCGATGGTGAATGTAAAACCCGTACAGCTCGGAAAAAACACCCGAATGAGTTTTTCCAAGATCAATGAGGTCATCGATATGCCGAACCTCATCGGTATCCAGAAGAACTCGTATGAATGGTTTCTGACGGAAGGTATCAAGGAAGTATTCAAGGATGTTTCCCCTATTACCGATTCCAACGGAAAATTTGAACTCTCGTTTATAGACCACCGTCTTGACGACAAAACAAAGTACACTATTGAAGAGTGCAAGGATCGTGACGCAACTTATGCAGCACCCCTGCGCGTTACCGCTCGTCTGCTCAGCAAGGAGACAGGCGAGATCATGGATAACGAGATCTTCATGGGCGATCTGCCTCTGATGACAGACAGCGGTACTTTCGTTATCAACGGCTCTGAGCGAGTTGTGGTATCCCAGCTCGTCCGTTCTCCCGGCGTATATTACGGCTTTGATTACGATAAGACAGGTAAGAAGCTGTTCAAGGCTACAGTTATCCCGAACAGAGGTGCTTGGCTGGAGTACGAGATGGACTCCAACGATGTGTTCTATGTTCGTATAGATAAGAACAGAAAGATCCCTGCTACCACTTTCCTGCGCTCTGTTGGTCTTTCCAGCAACGAGGAGCTGAAGGATAAGTTCGGTGAGGATGACCGTATCATCCGCACTATTGAGGATAAGGACAGCACACAGAACCGCGAGGAAGCGCTCCTTGAGGTGTACAAGAAGCTCCGTCCCGGCGAGCCTCCGACAGTTGAGTCTGCCGAGAACCACCTCAATACTCTGTTCTTTGACGCAAAGAGATATGATCTGTCCAGATTCGGACGTTATAAGTATAATAAGAAGCTCGGCATCTCCAGCCGTATCAGAGGCACAAAGGCTGCTGAGACAGTAGTTGCTCCCATGACAGGTGAGATCCTCGCTGAAGAGGGCGCTGTGATCACAGACGCTATGGCTCTTGCTATAGAGAATGCAGGTGTTACTGATGTATGCGTTCTCAATCCCGAGGGCAAGATCGTCAAGGTTGTCGGCAACGGTATGGTCGATATCACTGCATACGTTGATATGGACAAGGACGATCTTGAGGCTCTCGGTATCAACGAGCAGGTTCGTTTCCCTGTTCTGTGCGAGGTGCTCGAGGAAGCCGCAGGCGACAATGACAAGCTGGCAGAGCTGCTGAAGGCACGCGCTGAGGAGCTTATCCCCAAGCATATCACTCTTGAGGATATCTATGCCGCAGTGAGCTACTTCATCAACCTGTGCGAAGGTATAGGCGATATCGATGATATCGACCACCTCGGTAACAGACGTATCCGCTGCGTAGGCGAGCTGCTTCAGAACCAGTTCCGCATCGGCTTCTCCCGTATGGAGCGTACCATCCGTGAGAGAATGGCGCTGCAGGCGCAGGATCAGGAGAAGGTATCTCCCAGCTCCCTTATCAATGCACGTCAGGTAATTTCTGCAATGAGAGAGTTCTTCGGCTCTTCGCCTCTGTCCCAGTTCATGGATCAGAACAACCCTCTCGCAGAGCTCACACATAAGAGAAGACTTTCCTCTCTCGGTCCGGGCGGTCTGTCCAGAGACAGAGCGGGCTTCGAGGTTCGTGACGTACACTACTCCCACTACGGAAGAATGTGTCCTATCGAGACCCCTGAAGGTCCTAACATCGGTCTGATCTCTTATCTTGCTACATTTGCAAGGATCAATGTATACGGCTTTATCGAGGCTCCCTACAGAAAGGTAGACAAGGAGACGGGTAAGGTACTGGACGAGGTAGTTTATATGACTGCCGACGTTGAGGATAATTACGTTGTGGCTCAGGCTAACGAGCCTCTGGATGAGAACGGCTGCTTTATCAGACCTCGTGTAAATGCACGCTGCCGTGACGCTATCCTTGAGATCGAGCGTGAAAAGGTAGATTTCATGGACGTATCGCCTAAGATGGTGGTATCCGTAGCTACCGCGATGATCCCGTTCCTTGAGAACGATGACGCGAACCGTGCCCTCATGGGTGCGAACATGCAGCGCCAGGCTGTTCCGCTGATGGTTACCGATAATCCTATTGTCGGTACAGGTATGGAGTACAAGGCTGCTGTTGACTCGGGCGTAGTTATCTGCGCTAAGGAGGACGGCGTCGTTACCGAGGTAGACGCTGACAAGATCGTTATCACAAATGATCTGGGCGTTGAGCACGCATACAGACTCATCAAGTTCAAGCGTTCCAACCAGGGCAACTGCGTAAACCAGAGACCCATCGTTGAGAAGG
>JAFTVU010000128.1 GCA_017465665.1 Oscillospiraceae bacterium
ATTACCCATCCCATGCGTTTATATTCGCCTGCACAGAACATAAGGAGCTCTGTTTTGAACGCCTCTGCCTCCGCCGTGCTTACGGTACCGCCATTGAGTGCTCTGTGCATCACCGTATCATTATCTTTTCCGGAAGCCTCAGAGAATATCATATGGTCAAGTCCGTGGTCGCTTACCCTACAGCCCATGGAAGCGAAATATTCCATCCTCTTTGAAAGAGCCTTTTTCAGCGACGCCATATCATATATCTTCACACCTGAAACAGAAGAGAGCTTACCGATATATTCCTGCCATCCGAATTTATCGATATTCAGCGCCTTGTCTGGTCGGAAGGAAGGTGCTACCACAACTTTGAAAGTGTCATCGGTGGCGAGTCTGCTGTGCCATTCGAGGTTATCGGTGGGGTCGTCAGTAGTTCCGATGAATTCGACAGCTGACTGCCGAATAAGCCCACGGACGCTCATGTTGTCCTCTTTCAGCTTTTCACAGGTGAGCTGCCATACCTCCTCGGCTGTTCTGCCGTTGAGGATGCCGTTGTAGCCGAAATATTTCTTCAGCTCCAGATGACACCAGTGATACATCGGGTTTCCTATTGCCTTCGGGAGTACCTCGGCAAACTTCTGAAACTTTTCACGATCCGATGCGGCACCCGTGATATAATACTCATCCACGCCGTTTGAGCGCATGATACGCCACTTGTAGTGATCGCCCGAAAGCCATGCATCAGTCAGGTTCTCAAAGCGCTTATCCTCATAGATCTCTTTTGGACTGACATGGCAGTGATAGTCTATTATCGGGCATTTTGCCGCGTATTCATGATACAGTACACGTGCCGTTTCAGTGGACAGGAGAAAATCATTATCCATAAAAGCTTTCATACCAAATACTCCTTTAGCATCTTTTGTGCTTTCAGTATATCACAAAATATTGGCAATGTTAATTGTGAATTTTGCTTGCATTATTGCAAATCTTGTGGTAAAATCAATATATACCAGATATGAAGCGGAGGGTGCAATATGCGTCAGAGGATACAGCGTTTCGATCAGCGCCAGGAAATGAAAACATCCAGCTATGAGGTTTTCCACTATAACGAACCTATGCTTAATGAGGTAGAAGTACACAACCACGATTTTTATGAGATATTCTTTCTTCTGGGTGGCAACATTTCTTACTGGATGGAGGGCGAAGTGTTTCATCCCTGCCACGGGGATATCATGCTCATTGACCCGATGCTGCTGCACCGCCCCATAATCCCTCCCGATGAGCCGTCCTACGAAAGAATAGTAATGTGGATACAGAAGAAATATCTTGACAGCTTTTCGGTGGGAGATATGCGGTTATCCGCCTGCTTTGATAACAAATCCACCTGCCTTATCCATCTCAATTCCTCGCAGCGTGCGGAGCTTACCGAAAAATTCAGCGAGCTTGTACGGGAACACTACTCCACGGATTACGGTGCTACAATATATGCCGACGGACTGTTCATGCAGATCATGGTGGAGATAAACAGGCTCGGCATGAGATCCACAGAACCGCTTCGTTCGGAAAAAGCATCGCCGTTGATCTCAAGAGTGGTAGAGTATATCGGTGAACATTATGAGGAAGAGCTTTCTCTTGATATGCTTGCCGAAAAATTCTTTGTGAGCAAATATCATCTGTCTCATGAATTCAGCGACAATGTCGGTACAAGCGTATACAGATACATAATGCTCAAACGCCTGAGTGCGGCGAAGCGTATGCTGATGAATGATGCCGCTCCGGGAGAAGTGTGTGTCAGATGCGGCTTCAGGGATTACACAAGCTTCTTCCGTGCGTTCAAGGCGGAATACGGAATAAGCCCCAGAGATTATGCGTCCCGACTATAGCAAACCACCCGAACAGATGAGCTTTTCTGAGCAGGTCAGAAGTTTACCGATATATCTTACACAAGGCTTGCTGTGCTAAGCGGCTTATCTCCACAAATAAAAAAAGACTCTGTAAAGCGATCTACAGAGTCTTTTTAATTTGTTTCAAGATATGTCTATATCTCCATATAGTTTCCGCAGTGAGTAAGGGTAAGCCGCTCAAGCTCCCCGGCAGTAAGAATTAACTCCTCCCCGAAAAGAGTGCGTGCGGTCTTTGGAATGACCACTTTCTTCGGCGTTCCCTTGTGCAGGTCGAACCAGTTATCCGAATAATCAAGAATGTACTTCTCGTGATTTATGCACAGCGACTTTACAAAGCCATCCGTTTCAAGCGTGAGGACAAAGCTGTCCTCATGCTCGGTAACTGTGTGCTTTATCTCGGGAGCGTTGAATTCAAATTCCTTAGGACGTACAAGCAGTTCGGTGCCCCTGTAAGCTGTATTCCCGCCGCACTCGAATGAAAACTCGATATAGCGGGTGCGTTTCTCCTCTCTTGTGCCGAAGTATTCTGAAAGATCGACCGATGCAACAGTTTTCTGCATAAGCGGCTCCACGGTGATATCCCATTCTGCCTTGCTGATGACCGCACCGTTGTTATCACGTACATTAACGGAAAGACAGCCTGAGCATTGCTTTGTAAGCTCCGAGGATGCCACAAAAATAACGTTTCCTATATTATCTGTATTGCAGGAAATCAGCACGTCACCGAAAAATCTGCGAGAACACCAGTGAAGTCCCTTTTTGTTGCCGAAATAATCTATACTCGACCAGGAGATAACAGGCCAGCAATCGTTCACCTGCCAGTACAGTGCACCCATGCTGATACCACGATTGCGGCGAAGATGCTCCACATCACAGCGGATG
>JAFTVU010000129.1 GCA_017465665.1 Oscillospiraceae bacterium
CAACAGAGGCGATTATCTGTGTACCGTCCTCGGTGAGCGCTGTTCCCTTGCCTATGGTAACTCTTGCAGGAACGCCGATATGCTGGCGTACCACCTTGCCGCAGATATCCTTACCGGGTTCGCCCTCGGTGGGCATGGATATATCAGCTATGACAGTGCCTGTCAGTGTGTTCTTGACAAGACCGAGATTCTTGTAATCGACTGTGCCATGCTCATCCTCTGTGGGAGCGATAACGGTGCTCTTATCGAAATGGTATTTCACCTCGCCGTCGATACCGTCAACAGGCGGCTTCCAGCGTGCTATACAGATATTCTCATCATAGCGCCTATCGTCCACCACGCTCTGCAGGGAATCCTCAAAAATACCGAAAGAGATATTCTTTTCATTGATGGCAGCCTTTATCTTATCCATAGTGATATCCAGACCGCCGTTCTGAGGCGCGGAAACTGTAAGGAATGCGGTGGTGAAATTAGGATCAACAGAGATCTCGGCAACCGCGTGCACGGGTATATTATTATTGGTGGTTGTAGTAGTCTCAGACATGCTCTGACCCCCTTGGTTATAGTTATGCATATTAATCTATATATATTTTAACATATTTTTTCATTAATTGCAACTATATCACGGGTGGTAAATACAAACAAATATATTTCAGTGGTTTTGTATATTGGTACAAAGTCATTCCGAATAGACTGCGCTTGTCACATTGAGGATGTCAGAATCGCACATACAGCGCAGGAACAACACCTTTACTCCAGCTTTTTTTGCCGCTTCAAAGGCGGCTGCGTATTCGGGGTGGATATCCGCATTGGGGCGCACCTCCGCAACTCCGTTCATTGGTATGACATACGCTGCAATGGCGGTGTAGCCCTCGCTTACCGCACGGGAAAGCTCCGAAAGGTGCTTTATTCCCCTTTCCGTGGGAGCATCGGGGAAATATCCCACATCGCCGATACGGAACGTGCAGCCCTTGACCTCCATCAGAAAGCGCTCGCTGCCGCGCTCCATATAAAAATCAATGCGCGAGCTGCCGTAGCTGTATTCGGGCTTCACGATATCAAAGCCCTGCTCTGCCAGCCATTCGCCTGCAACCACATTGGGCGCGGTGCTGTCGATATTGACCCAGCCGTGCTCTCCGCGTGCACTGACGAGATCGTAGGCTGTCTTGCGTGCTGCCGAGCCTGCTGGCACAAGAGCGACCTCTGCGCCCTCAAAGAGCACCTGCAGGCATCTGCCCGTATTCTTCACATGGACGAGCTCTTCCCTGCCGTCCACCGAAACAATGGCGGTAAAGCGATTTAAGCGTTTTACAAAGCTGCCGTATTTTATGTTATCATATCGCATCTGATATCTCCTTTTGTGACAAGCCGCTTATTAAACAAAAACCGCCCACAGGACGGTTTTGTATATATTTATGTATGCTGGGTCTTTTTGCTTGAAAGGTGGAACTTCGACTCTGTTCCGTTGATGAGGCGCTTGAAGTTCTCCTTATGGCGCCATGCCATGAACAGCACTGCGCCTGTACACAGAAGCACTGCCGCAAGCGGAGCTTTTGTAACAGCAAGGGTTATCGGGCAGGTCAGCATAGCGACTACTGTAGAAAGCGACATATATTTTGTCACCAGCAGCAGTACTATCATCACTGCAAGAGCGATAAGGCCTGCGCGCCAGTCCACCAGCCACATTACCGACATATTCACAAGGAAGCCCTTGCCGCCCTTGAACCTGTACCATACAGGATAAGCGTGACCCAGTATAGCAAACACGCCCGTAAACGCCGCGCCTATCTGATATGCGCCCATAAAGTGCTCAAACAGGTTTGCAAATATTACCACAGGCACTGCAGCCTTTGCAAGATCAAGCACCAGCACCCACCATGCCCACTTGTTTCCGAATGTGCGCTTGAAATTCGTGAAGCCGGGGTTGCCGCTGCCGCAGGTGCGTATATCGGTGTGGTATATCCTCTTTGAAAACTCGATAGCAGGGTTGACGCCTGCAAAAATGTATGCAGTAACAGCCGCCGCAACAAACAGTAAGATATTCATATCATACCCTCCCTGTTACTTTTCATCTATGGCGAATGTTATCTCGTCACCGAAGCCCCATACGCCCACAGCGTCAGGACCGATGGAAGCGCCGATGATAGGGCCGATGGTAACTACGCAGATATCCTTGCAGGTGATCTCGCTCTTGATGTAATCGAGGAGGTGCTGCAGCTCAGCCTTGTCGCAGTCTGCCTGTGCCACATAGATGGTCTGCTCCTCGGGAGCTACGATGCTCTCCTTAAGCAGTGCCACAATCTCACGGAAAGAGTTCTGTCTGCCCTTGACTTTCTTGTACGCTGCCTGAACGCCGTTTGCGTCAGCGATGATGATGGGCTTTACGCCGAGGATGTTGCCGAAGAACGCAGACGGACCTGATACTCTGCCTGCCTTGCGAAGATGATCCAGTGTATGTACGGTAACATATTCATGCACCTTTTTGCGCACGGAAAGGATGTGCTCTGTTATCTCATCAGCACCCTTGCCCTCGGCAGCGAGCTTTGCCGCCTCGATAGCGAGCATACCCTCACCGATGCTGGCATTGAGCGAATCGATACAGGATATCTTTGCATCGGGATACTCGTCAAGCAGATCCTGAGCCATAACGTAGCCTG
>JAFTVU010000130.1 GCA_017465665.1 Oscillospiraceae bacterium
AACCGAAAGGAGAATATTATGGATATCAAAGGCACAAGAACAGAAGCAAACCTCATGTCGGCGTTTGCGGGAGAAACTCAGGCGCGCAGCAAGTATGCCTATTTTGCACAGGCGGCGAGAAACGAGGGCTTCGAGCAGATCGCGGCTATCTTTGAGGAGACCGCCGAAAACGAAAAGGCGCACGCGTTCATGTGGTTCAAGCTGCTGGGCGGTCTGAGCAATACCACAGCAAATCTACAGAATGCCGCTTCGGGCGAGCATTTCGAGTGGACGGATATGTACAAGAAGTTTGCCGAGGAGGCAGACGAGGAGGGCTTCACCGAGATCGCGCAGAAGTTCCGCATGGTGGCGGAGATAGAGGAGTGGCACGAAAAGCGCTTCCTGCAGCTGCTGAATAACACCGAGCTGCAGCAGGTGTTCCAGCGTACGGGCGAGGTGATGTGGATATGCCGCAACTGCGGACATATCGTCATCGGCAAGAAAGCGCCTGAGCAGTGCCCCGTGTGCTCCTATTCAAAGAGCTATTTCGAGATAAAGGCGGAGAATTATTGATGTAGGGGCGACCTGTGGTCGCCCGCTGAACACGATCTCATAAAACGGGCGACCACAGGTCGCCCCTACTATTGCAAAAAAATAGGGCGGCAATATTGCCGCCCTATTCGTCTGTTTCATTGTTGTCTTTTATTTCATAGTTTTCAATTCCGAATTCGAGCATGATATTGATAAGCTCATTACGGGAACGATTTGTTGCGGCGGCTATTTCATCAAGTTTATTGACCGTATCTTCTTTTACGCGAATAGAGAAGATTTTATGTCCATCTTCGCCTCTGAGATATTTTCGTTTAGTTATAGTTATTCTATTATCCATAACATCACCTCTAACATCATTATATATTGACTTTAATGTTTAAAATATGCTATAATAACATCACATTAAAGTATGTTATAGAATATGTTACAAAATATGTGCGTGAGGTAATGCTATGTACAATAAACAAACCACCGCCACCGTGATAGGTCACAACGAATGCCGCGACGTTGACACCGACCACCTGCGTGCTGAACTTATACAGCTGATAAACAGCGGTGTGACCACTTTTATTTCGGGCGGCACAGGCGGCTTTGACAGGCTCTGCGCGCGTATGATACATGAGCTGAAAAAGTCCTTTCCGCATATCCGCAGCTACATAGTCATTCCCTACCTCGATCAGAAGATTTTCGAGCCGTCCTGCTTTGATGGCAGCGAATTTCCCGAGTGCCTTGAAACTGTGCCGTACCGCTACCGTATTTCTCACCGCAACCGCTGGATGGCAGACAATGCGGCTTATGCAGTGTGTTATGTCACCCACAGCTACGGCGGCGCGGCACAGACCTACAGATATGCCAAAAATCATAACCTCTGTATAATAGACATAAAGAAAAGACAACAGCCGTGAAACTGTTGTCTTTTTGCTTATAGAAATTCCGTTATGCGCCTGTATTGCTCAAGCATCTCCGCTTCGGATATGGTGCGGTTTGCGGGGCTTGTGGAGGGCAGGCATATCGCTTCGGGCAGGCAATCTCCGAAGAATCTGCAGTACAGCGCGTGAGCCTTTTTGCCTGTGGTGAACACTGCCTTTATATCCGCTGTACCAAATATGCGCGAAAGGTCGTTTGGCTTTGCGTTTCTTATCGAGCTGTCCGAAGCGCCATCTATCTCGCAGCTTTCCAGTACGTCCCACAGGGCTATCCTGCGGCGCAGGCAGAGCTGCTTTCTGCCGTTGATGTCGGTGGGGATATCCTCACCCAGAGCTGCACACAGCATTCGCCAGAAGCGATTCTGCGGATGCATATAGTAGAAGCCCTGCTCCCTTGACTTTGGGGAGGGTATAGAGCCGAGTATCAGCACCCTTGAGCTTGCGTTGAAAAGCGGCGGAAACTCGTGCATTACGCGTTTATCAGAACTCATAATCGCAGCTTGCGGATTCTGTTCTGATGCTCTTGCAGAAATCGGAAACGGCTACGTGCAGGGGATTGGTGGAGTATGCTTTCAGCGCCTCCATGCTCTCAAATTCAGATACCAGCACCGCGTCATAGCTGCGGTCGCTGGGGTTGATGTTTATTCCCACTTCCATTGCCTTTATCTCAGGGATCTGACCTTTGAGCGCCAGAAGTCTGTCACGGAAGAGCAGCATGTTTTCCTGCTCTCCCTCCTTGAATCTCCACATTACGATGTGCTTTACCATAATTTCTTCCTCCTTATCATGCGGCGTCAGCAGCGTCTTCCACTGGGACGTATGTGCCGTTTTCGATGGCTGTCATGCGCTCGCCTGCGAGCTTTACACAGGCGTACTGGGGAACTCCGTCGCCGTCCAGCAGGTCGCGGTCAGTCCATGCGAGAACGCCGTTCCAGCCGTTGTTGTATGCCCACTCGTAGCAGTCCTCGATGGGCTTGATGTTACGCAGCGCCTTGATTCCTGTGTGAGAGCATTCTCCCACGACGCGGGGTTTGGACATATCGATGCCGAACTCCTCAGCGCTCAGCAGGAACGGGCAGTTGAACCATGTTGCCTGCCAGTCATAGTAATGCGTGGACCAGAAATCCACATACGCATTTTCGTTGTCGTAGCGGCTTCTGAGGAATTCATCAGAGCCGTAGTT
>JAFTVU010000131.1 GCA_017465665.1 Oscillospiraceae bacterium
GAATTAAGTATGTAACGGCATTGACCGAAACATAAAAACACCGATGAAGGGAGGTGAAAATATGAACTACAGCAGAATACAGCAGCTCAAGGAACAGTATCCGCCCGGCACAAGAATTCAGCTTGACCATATGGGCAAGGACCCTCATCCCATTCCCGATGGAATGAAAGGCGTAGTAGACCTCGTAGACGATATCGGGACTGTGCATTGCACTTTCGATAACGGCAGACATCTTGGTCTTTGTATGGGCGAGGACTCGTTCCACAAGATAGCCGAGCCGAAGCAGGATACGGGTCCCAAGCTGTCTATGTGACGAAATCCAAATAAATAATGAAAGGAATGATGACCGCAGCTATTAAATTTTTCGATTGCTTTGCGGGTATAGGCGGCTTCAGAAGCGGACTTGAAAAAGCGGGAGGCTATGAGTGCATAGGCTTCTGCGAAATAGATAAGAACGCTGAAACCGCCTACAGAGCAATGTATGACACCGAAAAGGAGGTATTCTACAATGACATCACCAAAATCAACGCAGAAGAAATGCCCGATTTCGATCTGTTTGTCGGAGGTTTTCCCTGTCAGCCATTCAGCGTGGCAGGAAAACGGCGCGGATTTGAGGACACAAGAGGTACTCTCTTCTATCATATCGCCCGAGTTATCAAGCATAAGCGACCTGCAGCTTTTCTCCTTGAAAATGTTCCCGGTCTGCTATCGCATGGTGAGGGGCAAACTTACCTCACGATCCTCCGCACGCTTTCGGAATTGGGGTATTGTATTGAATGGTTTGTGCATAACAGCGCAGGCTTCGGAGTTCCGCAATCCCGTAAGCGAGTGTACATTGTCGGATATCTTAGAGCAGAATGTGCCGGAAAAATATTTCCTGTCGAATGCCTCGCTCCTAAAAATCCTAAACGGCTCATCGACGGTCCGCAGGGTTCAAGAGTGTACTCCACAGACGGCACAGCCGTAACGCAGTGCGCAGGCTCGGGCGGCGGAGGCGGTAAAACAGGTCTGTATATAGACCTCAATGCTGATCCCGAGCTTACAGAGCTTGCACGCTGTATCCTTGCAAGGTATGACGCAGGTGTAAGCAACCACCGAGGCTCTGCTTCGGGAGTGCTGGTGGAGGAGCAGCCTTGTGCAGTCCTTTGCCCCGAAAAGGAAAAACCTCGTCAGAACGGCAGACGAATGAAAAATCCCAACGAGCCTATGTTTACAATAACCGTCACCGACAGACATGGAGTCGTTCACAAGGGCAGAGTACGCAAGCTGATGCCTATAGAGTGCTGGCGGCTTCAGGGTTTTACGGACAAGCAGTTCAGAGCCGCAAGCTCCGTCATAAAGTCTGACGGACATTTATACAAAATGGCTGGAAACGCCGTTACGGTAAATGTAATCGAGGCTATAGGCAGAAAGATAAAGGCGGTGCTTTTTGACGGAGGTGTGGAATGAGCGCAGTAAACGCAAGCGAGATATCCTATGAAGGCTTTTCCATCTTCGACAGAGAGGCTCTCTTCACGAACTACCGCATAGACCGCAGCACCGTCCCCGAGGGCTTGTACGCATACGACCTTCGTGACGAGTGCGACGGCGAGATATGCCAGCTCAAATCCCATGTGCTGGTAAACCATTGGGGAACTATCCTTGTGCGCGAACCGTTTGAGGGTGCAGCAGAAGGTATAGAGGTAACTCCCGAGGATTACAGCTACGAGGGAGAAACGCTGACGCTCGCAGAGTTTATGAACCCCGAGCCAAAGGCGTCATTTACGCTGACAATGGAATAAAACTGCAATCAGCCTGTGAACATCAGGCGTAACGCAGACTCACACTTCTATCGGCTGGGTAGTACCGCCAATGTTCACAGCAACGTTGCCGAGGAGGTGAAAATTATTCCTAACTACATTGTGAACAGAGTTCATTTTGACGGCGATGAAGAACAGATAAGGCAGATGCTTGACTTTATCAAGCCGAACATCACCAACGAGGAAGAAGAACATGATACTGTCATCGACTTCAATAAAATAATTCCTATGCCCGATAGTCTCGACCTTAACGCAGGAAGCGTGGAAAGACGTGCGGTCACCGCATATCTTGTAGCTGTAAACCCGTTTACAAAGGACTTTGGAGTGGATAAATTCTCCGAAAGCGAGTTTACTGAGCTTGCAAACAGTCTTGTAAAGAGATACAATCTCACAAAGGGCGATATATACGATGATAAGGTCGATCCGCAGGAGGTTGAACGCGGACAGCAGTACATTGATAATATCAAAAAGTACAATGCCCCGACCTGGTACGAATGGCGTATTCAGAATTGGGGCTGTAAATGGAATGCAAGCTGTCAGCGTATAGGCGAAAATAACACCATATATTTCGACACTCCCTGGGCAACACCGACGCCTGTGCTTCAGGCATTGTCGGAAAGGTTTCCGGGTCTTACTATAACCTGCCATTGGGCAGATGAGGACTTCGGCGTTAATGTCGGAGAGGCTGTGTTTGAAAACGGCGAAATAGCAGGTCTGGACTATTATGAGGCTTGCTCGAAACAAGCGTATGAGCTTGCCGCAGAGCTGTGGGAGCTTGACCTTGCGGCGGAGGGCTTTGTCTTTGACGAGG
>JAFTVU010000132.1 GCA_017465665.1 Oscillospiraceae bacterium
CATAACTACCATTACCATTCCTGCAATAAGCAGAACGAACGGCTGTGCGGTGAACTGGGATTTTACATCGTTCATCAGGCTGTCCTGGCTGGCTGCACGGGTAACGATCATACCTGTTGCAACAGAGATCAGCAGCGCAGGGATCTGGGAACACAGACCGTCACCTACAGTTGCCAGCGAGTATGTGTTCAGGATGGACATGAAATCGCCGCCATCGCGTATCATACCGATGATCATACCGCCGATGAGATTTACAAGCGTTGTGATGATGGACATTATCGCATCACCCTTTACGAACTTCGTAGCACCGTCCATGGAGCCGTAGAAATCCGCTTCGCGCTGGATATTGGAACGGCGGATCTTTGCCTGCTCCTCGTTGATAAGTCCTGAGTTCAGGTCAGCGTCAATAGCCATCTGCTTACCGGGCATAGCGTCCAGTGTAAAGCGGGCTGCAACCTCTGATACTCGCTCAGAACCCTTGGTGATAACGATAAAGTTTACCAATACGATAATAATGAATATCAGGAAGCCTACGATAGCGTCACCGCCCATTACGAAGTTACCGAATGCCTCGATTACCTCGCCGGCGTAGCCACTTGAAAGGATACCTCTTGTAGTGGAGATATTCAGTGACAATCGCAGCACTGTAGTCATCAGCAGCACTGTCGGGAAAACCGAGAACTCCAGCGCCTCCTTGATGAACATAGTCATTACAAGAATTACAAGGCTTAGGGCTATATTTACAAGGATGAGAAAGTCCAGCAGCCAGGATGGGAGCGGGATGATGATAGCCAGTACGATAAAGATAACGAACAGTACCAGCGAATTGCTGAGCAGCTTCTTTATCACTCTATCATCACTCCTCTCTGTAATAATTTATCGAATTTTAACATTTAGTGTATTAACCTGCCATATATTCAAATTACAATTCGTATATTATTGTCGTATTTTAACATAAAGTTACGCATGAAGCGTCTTATTTTTTGCCTTATATACGATAGTAAGCACTTCAGCCACTGCATTATACAGCTCAACGGGGATCTCTCGTCCCAGCTCAACAGTGCTGTAAAGTGTTCGCGCAAGAGGCGGATCCTCTATGCAGTAAACATCATTTTCCTCCGCTATCTTGACGATACGCAGAGCTATATAATCCTTGCCCTTTGCTATGACCTGCGGAGCACGGTTCGCGTCCTGGTCATACTTGAGTGCAACGGCATAGTGAGTAGGGTTACGGATAACGACATCCGCCTTGGGGACTTCCTGCATCATACGCGACATCGCCATCTGACGCTGACGCTGCTTGATCTTGCTCTTGATCTGCGGGTCACCCTCGGTCTGCTTGTATTCCTCCTTGACCTCCTGCTTGGACATCTTGAGCTTCTTCTCAAACTGCCACCACTGGAACAGATAATCCGCAGCAGCAACGAATACCAGCAGTATGCATATAAGCATTACAAGGTCGAAGATACTGAGCAGAATGTATGCTGAACCCTGCATGATGCCTGCATTCATCAATCCGATGAACTTCGGCATACGCTCAGCAACCTCGCTGTAGATAACATAGCTTATTACTATTACCTCAATAAGTCCCTTGAGGATTCCAACTACAGCTTGCAATGAAAACAGCTTCTTTATGCCCGAAAGCGGATTCATACGCGAAAACTTCGGCTGAAGCGCCTTCATGGTGAACAGGCCCTTTGTCTGTGCCACCGTCGGGATTATACCGAGAATAAGCGCTACACCGCATATCGGACCGATGGTCATTACAGCAACTGTAATAACATCCACAAACACCGTCAGGAAATTGTCCTGATCTACCTGAAATGTTCCCGCCTTAGAGAACACGGACGCGGAATATGCCAGCACCGTTTCGGTAACAAAGCCCATAAAAAGCCTCATAGCCGCAAAAATACCCAGCACCGATACCGCGATAACTATCTCCTTGCTCTGGAGGACATCGCCTTCCTTGCGCGCGTCATCACGTTTTTTCGGCGTGGCTTTTTCGGTTTTTTCTTCACCTGCCATATCGCCACCGCCCTTTCGCGCAGGAATCTATATTATGCTAAACGGTCATGCCTTGCAGCAGACCATTGAGATTTTCAAACATAAGGCTCATCAGCTTACCCATGAATTCCGATACCGCGCCGCAGCTTGCGGTCAGCACCACAAAGCCCACAAGCAGCTTTATCTGGATATTGATAACAAAAACATGGATAGTGGGAACAGCCTTCATCATTACTCCGATACAGAACTCAGTAACCAGCGAAGCCGCAATAAATGGCATAGCCAGCTTCACGGCAAGCGTGAGCACTGTTTCAAAATAACTCACAAGAATAAATGCTATATTGATATTGAAGCCGTCAAAGCCTATCGGTATGGTATCATAGGATATAGCGAACAGCTCAATGTAAGAAAGATGTCCGCCGACAGCGAAGAAATAAAGGATAAACCAGTAGTTGTATAGCTGAGTAGTGATACCTACGCTGCCGAATGTGGGATCATAGCTCTTAGCCATTGCAAGACCGAGCTGCATATCTATGACCTCGCCTGCCATACCGAACACCGTCAGCATAAGGTTGACATAGAAGCCAAGCATCAG
>JAFTVU010000133.1 GCA_017465665.1 Oscillospiraceae bacterium
ATACACGATAATCCCGATACAGCCTGCGGAGTGGTGGAATATCGATAACACACTGCTTGCTACTCTTGCGAGAGTTGCTATAAAGCTCCTGCTGCTGCCTGTTGTTGTAGGCATCGCGTATGAGCTCATCCGTATTGCGGGACGTCACAACAACATCTTCACAAGGATAATGTCCGCGCCCGGTCTGTGGATGCAGAGACTTACCACGTGTGAACCCGATAATTCTCAGATAGAGATCGCTATTGCGGCGATGAAGCCTGTACTCCCCAAGGAGGGCGAGGACGACAGATGGTAACTCTTTCGGAGCTGTTCCGTGATACAGTATCACAGCTTGCGGAGCAGGGAAATGACAATGCGCGCTTTGAAGCTGAGCAGCTCGTGCAGAAAGCAACAGGCTATGACCGCATAAAGCTGCTGACCCAGCCCATGTGCGAGGTGACACAGGAAAACGCTGAGGCTCTTCGTGCTATGGTGGAGCGCCGTAATTCGGGCGAGCCGCTGCAGTATATACTCGGTGAATGGGAGTTTTACGGGCTGCCGTTCAAGGTTGGTGACGGCGTGCTGATACCGCGTCAGGATACCGAATCTCTGGTGGAGCTGGTGCTCCGTTACGAGCCAAAGGACAAGCTGTGTGCGGATCTTTGTGCGGGCAGCGGCTGTATCGGCATAACTCTTGCAAAAGAGGGCGGCTGCACAGTACACAGCTATGAGCTTTCGGATAAGGCGTTCTCCTACCTGACCGAAAATATCGCGCTTGATCAGGTGCAGGATAAGGTCACTGCGATAAAGGGCGATGTTCTCTCGGAGCAGACTGTGGAAGCTGCGCCGATGTATGATATCATCGTATCCAATCCGCCGTATCTGACCGCAAAGGATATGCAGGAGCTTGAAAAAGAGGTAATGCATGAGCCTGAAATGGCGCTTTTCGGCGGCGAGGACGGTCTTGATTTCTATCGTGAGATACTTGCGAAGTGGTCAAAAAAGCTGAAGCAGGGCGGAATGTTCGCGGTAGAGATAGGAATGGGACAGGAAGAGGATGTTATGCGGATATTCCGTGAGAACGGACTGACCGCTGAAAGCATAAAGGATTACTGCGGTATCTACCGCGTGGTCTATGGTACAAAGTAAATAATTTCATTAAAATAAACGGAGGATAAGAACATGGCTATGGATAAGAAAAAGGGCGGCGTAGCTCCCGTTGTGAAGCTGGTTGATCCTGAGGAAAAGAAGAAAGCGCTTAAAACAGCGATGGCTCAGATCGAGAAGAATTACGGCGCAGGCGCTATCATGTTCATGGGCGAGAACCGTCACATGGATATCGAATGTGTCAGCACAGGCTCTCTGATGCTGGATCTTGCACTGGGTATCGGTGGACTTCCCAGAGGACGTATCATCGAGATATACGGTACTGAATCCTCGGGTAAGACCACTATTTCACTTCAGGCTGTTGCAGAGGCTCAGAAGATCGGCGGAACTGCTGCATTTATCGACGTAGAGCACGCGCTTGATCCTGTATACGCGAAGAAGCTGGGTGTCGATATCGATAACCTGCTGGTTTCCCAGCCTGATACAGGTGAGCAGGCACTGGAGATCATCGAGACTCTGGTACGCTCGGGTGCTATCGACATCATCGTGCTGGACTCCGTTGCAGCTATGACAACTCGTGCCGAGATAGACGGCGATATGGGTGATGCACACGTGGGCGTTCAGGCAAGACTTATGTCCCAGGCACTGAGAAAGCTCACTTCTGTTATCAATAAGTCCAACTGTGTGGCGATCTTCATCAACCAGATCAGAGAGAAGATCGGTGTTATGTACGGCAACCCTGAGACCACTCCCGGCGGACGTGCACTGAAGTTCTATTCCTCTGTTCGTATCGAGGTGCGCCGCGGTGAGCCTATCAAGGACGGCGCGGATATCATCGGTAACCGTACAAAGTGTAAGGTAGTAAAGAACAAGGTAGCACCTCCTTTCAAGACAGCTGAGTTCGATATCCTGTACGGTGAGGGCGTTTCCAAGATGGGCGAGATAGTTGACACCGCAGTGGAGTTTGATATCATCAAGAAGAGCGGCTCCTGGTTCAGCTATGACGATATGAAGATAGGTCAGGGACGTGACAAGGTGAAGCAGTATCTTATCGAAAACCCCTCTGTATGCGATGAGGTGGAGAAGAAGATACGCGAGCTGTTTGCAAAGAATACAGACCTCAACAACGCTCCTGAGGAGAAGGAAGAGCCCAAGGCTGCTGCCAAGCCTGCTGCAAAGGCAAGCGATGACGATGATTACGCAGAGTTCTCTCCCGAGGATCTTGAATAATGCTGATAACCGAGCTTTCGGTGTTCAAGGGCGATACATATAAGCTCGTTCTTGATGATGAGCAGACGTTTTTCGTGAGCAGCACGGTGGTGTCGGAGTTCCTGCTGCATAAGGGCGGTGAGCTTTCGGGCGACAAGCTTGCTCAGATACAGCAGGCGGATACACGCCGCAAGGCGAAAAAGCGTGCGCTGTATCTTCTGGGTACGAAGC
>JAFTVU010000134.1 GCA_017465665.1 Oscillospiraceae bacterium
CTGTACAGCCTTTTGTTTTTTCGCGCAGCTCCAGTACAGGCGGTATGATATCAGCGCGTATAGCCTCAGCTCTCGGCAGCTTGTCATTTATTGCAGGGAACGGCTCTTTAAGGTTTTCGGCTTTCAGATCCCAAGTATAGATGTATTCCTCAAGCTCGTTTATATCTCTCATGGTGAGGGGCTTTCCGCTGCTCTTCTGCAGGAAGCCTGTTTTGAGGTAGCTGAGCACATTTTCCACGGTGAAGCTCTTGAGAAGATTCAGCAGTGAGAGTACAAGGTTCACCATAGGCATGTGCAGAATGCTTTCGGGGATATCGCAGAATATCGGCAGCCCGTACTTGTCGCAGGCGCTTTCTATCGGCGTTCTGTAATCGGCAGGGGATGGCGTAAGCACTGCTATCTCGTTGTAGCGTAAGCCCTCTTCGGTGGTGAGGCGGCGTATCTCGGCGGCGATGAAATCGGCTTCGGCGTAGACGTCATCCGCGCGCAGAAGACGTATTTCATCCCCGTCATTGCATATACATTCTCCGCCGAAAAGATAATCGGAAAGCGCAAGAAGCGCTTCGGAGCGGAAACGCTCGTTTTCATCGATGATATCCTCCGCACCGATAACAGGCTTGTCCGCATTCAGCGAGTGTTCCTTTAACAGCGTAACGGTGGAATTTACGGTTGTGAAGATATCGCGGCAGCCTGCTGTGTTTTCTGTCGTGAATGAAAATGTCATGCTTTCAGCAAGATCGATCATGCTGAAAAGAAATTCCATCTGGCTCTTTGAGAAATCGCTGAAGCCGTCGATGTAGATGTCCTCGCCCCTGAAGCAGCCGTGCTCCGCTGCAAGATGAGCGGCAGTGATAGTGCAGTCCAGTCTGTCCGAATATGCACTGGTAAGCAGTGCATCATACGCGGAATATATCCTGCTTATATCGCAGAGCTTTGCAAACAGCGCAGGGCAGCTGTCGCGGAAATCCTCGCTTACCGCGTCCACAGTCTTAGTGAAAGAGCCTGCGGATATGCCTGCTGTCTTGAACAGGGTCACAGTGCCTGTCATTTTAGCTGCAAAGCCGGGCTTCAGCGCTACCTTTGCAAAGGCGGAGAGCTCGTCCTGTATCTCGCTTACAGCGCGGTACATGAGGATGTTTTTGGTGATATCATCGGCAGGCTTCTTTTCGCCTGCGTATTTGGCTATAAGCTCATCAGCGAGCTTTTCAAACGTGCGTACCGATACCGAGGAGAAAAGCTCGGTCTTATTTTCTGCAGCAAATGCACGGTACAGCGCCTTTTCTGTCTCAAACTCAAACTGGTCGGGGACGATGACCAGTGCATTCCTGCCGCTTTTGACGTTTTCCAGCAGCTTTTTTCTCAGCCTGCCCGAAACATCTGCGCAAGCCTTTCCTATGATAAATTCGGTCAAATCGTCACCTCCTCGGTTACAGAATAAACGTAGCTTCTGCCTTTCGTGCCCACCTGCTTTATCAGCCCTGCGGCACGGAGCACCTCTAGCCTCAGTGAAGTTCCGCCGTCTTTGGACAGCTTAGTGAACTCCTTTTTTGTGAACTGCTGCGGCAGACCCTCGGGCAGATAGATACGGTAATCCTCCTTGCTGTGCAGCACGGTCTCGCTCAGCAGCTTCAGCGGTACTTTTTCGATTGTAAGCTTCTTTCTGACGCTCCTGCTGCGGAGCTCAGGCAGCTTGCTGCCGCTGAAATACACACGTTTTTCCACCCTGAGTCTTGCAAGTATGAAGCGCACACGCTCATGTCCCAGATAATCGCGCACAGAATACAGCTCATCGAATATCTTTACCTTTGGGTCGGCTTTTCTGAAAGGCGTTTCTTTCACTACTTCACCCGAATCGGTGCTGATATATACGGTACGCGTCTCGTATTCGACAGGGTGTACAACTGTCACAAATGCAGCCGCGGTGAAATCTGCAAGCTTTTCTCTCAGGCGGTAGAGCGCCTTTGTCTGTATTTCGAATATGCCGTCCTCGCTGACAGCATCAGCGAAGTATCTGCCTATCTTTATCTCCTGTTCATCTGAATACGGGGCATAGTAATTCTTCAGCACCGCATGGATGAGCTTTTCGTTCTGTGTTCCCACAGAGCCGTGCATTCCGCGTATGCGGGTCATTGCGTTGCTGAGCGCAAGGGAGAAGCGATCTGTCTCCTCTGTTGGCTCTTCATGATTTCGTATGAACATTGCCACTGCATCCTCATCGTTGCTTTCAATGACGATATCCGCAGCGGATCTCAACTCATCGCAGGCGTTGCTTACCGCAACACCTGTATCGGCGGTCTTTATCATGGAGATATCGTTGTTGTTATCACCGAAGCACACAAGCTTGTCCGCGTGAGTAAGCTCCAGTACCTGCAGTACCGCACTTGCCTTTGAAGCGTTTTTGCTGAACACCTCGAACCATATCTGCTTCTTGTTGTAGGTGTCGTGCATCATGCTGGTGGAAAAGCCGTTCTCGCGGCTGAACACATCATACAGCTCCGCGATGTCAGC
>JAFTVU010000135.1 GCA_017465665.1 Oscillospiraceae bacterium
TACTCCGACGGAACGCATATCCGTAAGTACGGCAAAATACTGATTTATGCTGCGGCTAAGCCCTGCGTTCACTATTTCTTCGCGGAATATAGCGTCAGCCTCTTGAAGTATTCTGACCTTTTCGGCAGTGATGTTTCCTATTATCCTTACAGCCAGTCCGGGACCCGGGAAAGGCTGCCGCCACACCAGCTCCTCTGCAAGCCCCAGAGTAAGTCCCAGCTTGCGTACCTCGTCCTTAAACAGCAGACGCAAAGGCTCAATTATCTCCTTGAAATCAACAAAATCGGGCAATCCGCCGACATTGTGGTGGCTTTTTATCACAGCGGCATCTCCAGCGCCAGATTCGATAACATCGGGATAGATAGTGCCCTGAACGAGATAATCTATCCTGCCGAGCTTTTGGGCTTCCGTCTCAAAGACCCGTATAAATTCCATTCCGATTATCTTGCGCTTTTTTTCGGGATCCGATATTCCTGCGAGTGCTTTCATAAACCGTTCGGCAGCATTGATGCGTATAAAGTTCACCCCTGAATCCGCAAAAGCATTCTCGACTTCATCTCCCTCGTTCTTGCGCATAAGGCCATGATCCACGAAAATACAAGTAAGCTGCTCTCCCACTGCCTTTGCAAGCAGCATGCAGGCAACAGAACTGTCTACTCCGCCCGATAATGCCAGTAAGACTCTGCCGTCTCCAACCTTTTCTCTGATCTCCTTTACGGCGGATTCGGCGTAGCTTTCCATTGTCCAGTCGGCATGGCAACCGCAGATACTGCGAAGAAAGTTTTTCAGCAGCTCGCTGCCCTGAACTGTGTGATTTACCTCGGGATGAAACTGAACACCGTACAAATGCCGCTCCCTGTCTTCTATCGCTGCATAGCGGCATTTCGCAGTATGAGCAATAGCAATGAAGCCCTCCGGAAGTCTTTTTATATAGTCATTGTGGCTCATCCATGCAATAGTAGTATCACTCATTCCTCTGAAAAGGACGGAATGAGTATCGATATGCGTTACAGTCTTGCCGAATTCTGCAAGAGAGCTGTCTTTGGCAGCTGCTATTTCACCGCCAAGCACATGAGCCATCAGCTGCGCTCCATAGCAGATTCCGAGTATAGGGATACCAAGTGAAAAGATCTCTTTATCTATTTTGGGAGAGTTCTTCAGATATACGCTGTCAGGTCCGCCTGTAAAGATGATCCCCTTAGGCTTTCTGGCGACGATTTCCGCTACGGAAGTGCGGTAGGAAATGACCTCGCAATAAATATGCTGCTCTCTGATACGGCGTGCAATAAGCTGATTATATTGTCCGCCGAAATCAACAACAAGTATAAGCTCATGCTTGTTTGAAAACATTTGTGACATAATAAAGCTCCCTTTCTGTTTTTTATACGCCAATACGCAGGCCTTACACTGTGTTAGGTCTGCGTATTTATATGCTGATATATCACACCGTGCGGCGACGCAATGGCATAAAGCGAATCAGTAAAGCTTTGGAGGCGCATCGCCGCACGGGAGAAAACAATATCTTATGCGTTGTCCTGCAGGGCATCATAGCCCTCCTCGGAAGTTCTGATCTTTACCACATTCTCCACATTATAAACAAATATCTTTCCGTCTCCGATATTGCCTGTATAGAGTGCATTCTTTGCAGCGTCAACAACTTCACTTACAGGTATCTTGCACACAACCACCTCGATCTTGACCTTGGGCAACAACCGAGGAGTTACCTTTACTCCACGGTAATATTCGGCAGAGCCTTTCTGCATACCGCAGCCCATAGTATTAGTAACTGTCATTCCTGTTATTCCGATATCATACAGTGCATTCTTTAACGGCTCAAACCGTTCCATGCCGGTGATGATATCCACCTTTGTCATTTTTACGCCGGCAGTATGAACATTACCCGAGAGAGCACCGTCAGTGTTGTTGTACTCAACAGGAACAGCCTTCTCAATAGGGACGGCTGGAATGACGTTCGCAACCTCGCGCTCCTTGCCCGAGCTTGTTGTTTCGATATGAGTAGAGGGGATAAAGTCAGCGTAGGAGGAAGCAAGACCGTGCTCTGTAAGGTCAAGGCCGACAACCTCCTCATGACGGGATACTCTCAGACCGATCGTTTTCTTGATAACAAGGAACACCAGTGTCATCGTAACAGCTGTCCAGGCTGTAACAGTGAGAACTCCCAACAGCTGCTTGCCGAAAAGCTCAAAGCCGCCGCCGTAAAACAGACCGGTCAGTCCGCTCTCGGGAGCTGTGGACGTAGCGAAAAGTCCTACAGCGAGTGTGCCCCATATACCGTTTAGGAAATGGACTGCGACCGCACCGACAGGATCATCAACTTTGAGCACATTGTCAAGGAACCATACGCCAAAAATGACCAGCAGTCCAGATACTAAGCCTACGATAGCTGCACCGGCAGCATCCATGACATCACAGCCTGCTGTTATACCTACAAGACCTGCAAGTGATGCATTCAGGCACATGGAAACATCGGGCTTGCCATAT
>JAFTVU010000136.1 GCA_017465665.1 Oscillospiraceae bacterium
AGTATCGCCACAGCTCCCTTGTCCAGCTTTTTGAACGGGATGTTCGAGTTGGTGGCTATCACATGGTCAAGAGTGATACGGCGCTCCGTAACTCCGTAGAACAATGCCGCCGCAAACGCCTTGTCGCGCTCGCTGAGATCAGCCTCGGACAAAACGGAGTCCAGCAGGATATTGGAGTAGGAATCGCTCTCCTCCAGCTTGAGCAGCAGCTTCACTGCGGTAAGTCTTGCGTCTGCCATGATGTCGTTCCTTTCGCGTCAGTTTATCTTCTGCTGCTCCTCGCTCTTGACATAAGTCTGAGCAGCTGTGTTATCGAAACAATAAGGCTTGCCACATAGGTCATTGCGGCAGCGTTGAGAGTCTTTCTTGCGGCAGGCAGCTCATCGCTGTCAAGGATGCTCTGGTCTGAAAGCGTTCTCATCGCACGGGAGCTCGCATTGAACTCCACAGGCAGCGTGACAAGCTGAAACAGCACCACGAAAGCAAACAGCCAGATGCCGATATTGACAAGCACGGGAAAGCTGAAAAGTATGCCCAGCAGGAAGATGTAGATATATGCCCTGCTGCCGATATTCGCAAGCGGCACGATAGCTGTACGCAGCTTTATGGGCACATAGCCTGTCGCATGCTGTACGGCGTGTCCGCACTCGTGAGCCGCAACTCCGATAGCCGCGAGCGAGGTGCTGGAATACACGCTGTCAGACAGGGATACTGTGTTGCTTCTGGGGTCGTAATGGTCGGTGAGATGTCCGCTTACGGGCACTACCGCCACATCGTGAAGTCCGTTGTTGTCAAGTATCTGTCTTGCCACCTGCCATGCCTGCATACCCTTGCGTGAATAGCTCTCACTGTACTTTGCAAAGGTGCTGTTGACCCTCGCAGAGCATATCATTGCGAATATCATAGCCGCAATGCAGAGAACATAGGTGAACATATTGCTGTCCAGCAAAAATACAGCACGGTCTCCTGCCGCCGACATCAGTGTTATCGCATTTGACATATTATCTCCTTTCACTTAACCGAGGAGCGCACCCTTTTCAAGCTTCTTACCGCGCAGGAATGACTGCACATCCATCCTCTTGCCGCCCTCGGGCTGTATCTCTGTAAGCTGAATGCCGTTACCATCGCCGCAGGCAACGATGAAATGCTGTTCATCCGCAATACTGCCTGCAGGCGCGTTTACACCCTCCACAAGGCGGGACATATAAACCTTCATGCGCTTGCCCTCAAGGAACGTATACGCACAAGGGCTGTCCGACATGGCACGGATGAAATCATACACCTGCTTTGCAGGCTTTGTGAAATCCAGCTTCAGCTCTTCCTTTGTTATCATCTTCGCATAGCAGGTATCTCCCTGCTGAGGTGTGCGCACCGCTGTGCCGTCCGCAAGAGCGTCAATAGTCTTTACGATGAGCCTTGCTCCGCATTCGGAAAGCGCGTCATGAAGCTGTGCGCCTGTCATGTCCTCGGGGATAGCTACCTCTTCCTTGAGTATCATATCGCCTGTATCAAGACCCTCTGCCATGTACATTGTGGTTACGCCGCTTACGGTACAGCCGTCCTCGATAACCCTCTGGATAGGAGCTGCGCCGCGGTACATCGGCAGGAGCGACGCGTGAACGTTTATGCATCCGTACTTCGGAAGCTCCAGAACCTCTCTCGGAAGTATCTGACCGTAAGCCACAACTACGATGCACTCGGGAGCTATATCACGCAGCGTCTGCATGGAGCTTTCAGCATCCTCGCCCTTACGCAGGCTGAGCGGCTGATATACGGGGATATCGTGCTTGAGCGCGCATTCCTTTACAGGAGTCATCTGTATCTGCTTGCCGCGGTTCTTGGGCTTATCAGGCTGAGTGAACACAGCCGCCACCTCGTGGCCTGCTTCTATCAGCGCTTCAAGGCAGGCAAGGGAGAACACGGGAGTTCCCATGAAAACTATCTTCATATCAATTCTCCTCCTCTATCCACTCAATGACCTTATCGGAAAACAGTATTCCGTTGAGGTGATCTATCTCATGACAGAACGCTCTTGCAAGGAGACCTGTGCCAGTATATTCCACGGGCTTACCATAACGGTTGAGCGCCTTTACCTTTACCTTGTTTGGGCGCTTTACATAGCCGTACTTGCCGGGATAGGAAAGGCATCCCTCGCTGTCTGTCTGCTTGCCTGTCATTCTGGTGATAACAGGGTTTATCAGTTCTATCTTGCCGTTGTCATCATCAACATCGATAACTACCACTCTGCGGAGTATTCCCACCTGTGGTGCGGCAAGACCTACGCCGTTTGATTCTATCATAGTTTCGTACATATCGTCCAGCAGTATCCAGAGCTTCTCATCGAACTCTGTTACCTCACGACACTTCCTGCGGAGCGTTTCCTCCCCGAATCTTACTATTTCACGCTTTGCCATTTTTAATTCCCTTCCAATGTATATTTCAGCAATGGTAATTTATCTGATACGCTTT
>JAFTVU010000137.1 GCA_017465665.1 Oscillospiraceae bacterium
ATCCTTGCTGATGATGGTTTCCAGTATCTTATCTGTTATCGCAGCATACCGCGACATATCTATCTCATGACCGCCGAAGTCACCGCTGATAAAGCGCAGCGGAAACGTAAGATGAGAGAGCGAACAGAACCTGCCCCACTCCGCAAGAGCAAGCAGCTCCTCGAAATACTCATCCATATAGCGGTAACGCACTTCCTCGCTGTCAGGCAGCTTATCCACGCGGGCGTAGCTTCTTGTCCTGTGCTGCGAACCAAGCACGAAATCGTAATCGTAGGTATCGAGTATCCTTTCTGCCTGAGGAAGATCATACAGCGGCTGACCAAGCTCCGCGCCGTAGTAGACGTTCATACGTCCCGCATATTCTTCCTTAAGCTTCAGATATACCTCGCGTGACTTCTCCATAGCGCCGCGGTAATCCCAGCTATCCAGCTTTTCGTTTTCGATATGATCCGTCAGGGTGAAATGCTGTATACCAAGCTCAAAGGCGCGCTTCGCCATAGCTTCGGGCGCATCACAGCCATCGGGAGATAACGTGGAGTGCATATGGCAATCCACAGGTATGTATCTTTCGTTCAATTTGTCTCTTCCTTGTTCTGTTATCCATCGGAGAAAATATTACACATAAATATCCCGCCGCGGACAGTTTTTTTATTATTTTATCACAAAATTTTAAATTTGTCTATGAATACATTTACTTTTTCCGAATTTTTTAGTATAATAGATAAGAAATAATAATTTAAAGCTATGCGAGCAGTTATTTTACACAATACGCCCGCAGCAAGGAGGACAAAATGAGAGCAGTAGTAGCTGTTATCGGTAAGGACACAGTAGGTATTCTGGCAAAGGTCAGCGGTATCTGTGCAGATTGCAAGGCTAACGTTATGGACGTTACACAGACCATCATGCAGGATCTGTTCGCAATGACCATGATGATCGAGATATCCAACCTCACCGTTGATTATGTGGATTTTGCAGACAAGCTGATTGCAGCAGGCAAGGAGATGGGCCTTCAGGTGCACGTTATGCACGAGGATATCTTCAATGCCATGCACAGAATATAACTAAGGAGAATTTGACTAATGCTTAATTCAGGCGATATTCTTGAAACGATAAAGATGATACAGGAGGAGAACCTTGATATCCGTACCATCACAATGGGTATCTCTCTCCTCGATTGTATAGACAGCGATGAAGACCGTGCCTGCGACAGAATTTACGAAAAGATGATGCGTAAGGCTGAGAACCTTGTAAAAACAGGCGAGGACATCGAAAAGCAGTACGGTATCCCGATCATCAACAAGAGAATTTCCGTTACACCTATCTCCATCGTAGCCGCTGCAACAAGAAGCAAGAACCCCGTAAAGTTCGCAAAGACCCTGCAGCGTGTTGCCGAGGGTACTGGCGTAAACTATATCGGCGGCTATTCCGCACTGGTACATAAGGGCTTTGCAGCAGGCGATCTGGAGCTTATCAACTCCATCCCCGAGGCTATGGCTGAAACATCCAACGTATGCTCCTCCGTAAATATCGGCTCCACAAAGGCAGGTATCAACATGGACGCTGTTTCCATGATGGGCAAGGTGGTATACGATGCCGCTGAGGCCACCAAGGACAACTTCTGCTTTGGCGCTGCAAAGATCGTAGTATTCTGCAACGCTCCCGAGGATAACCCCTTTATGGCAGGCGCATTCCACGGCGTGGGCGAGTATGATACAGAGATAAACGTAGGCGTTTCGGGTCCCGGCGTTGTAAGAGCTGCAATAGCAAAGCACCCCGAAGCCAACATGACAGAGATCGCAGACATCATCAAGAAGACTGCATTCAAGATCACCCGTATGGGGCAGCTCGTTGGTACAGAGGCTTCAAAGCGCCTCGGCGTTCCTTTCGGAATAGTTGACCTTTCCCTCGCTCCCACACCCGCTGTAGGCGACTCCGTGGCTCATATCCTTGAGGAGATAGGTCTTGAAAGCTGCGGTACTCACGGCACAACAGCCTGCCTTGCTATGCTTAACGACGCAGTTAAAAAGGGCGGTGTAATGGCATCCTCCCATGTAGGCGGTCTGAGCGGTGCGTTCATCCCCGTTTCTGAGGACGCAGGCATGATAGACGCTGCAGTATGCGGCTCACTTTCCCTCGAAAAGCTGGAGGCTATGACAGCAGTATGCTCCGTAGGTCTGGATATGATCTGTATCCCAGGCGATACACCTGTTGATACCATCTCCGCTATCATCGCGGATGAGGCGGCTATCGGTATGGTGAACTCCAAGACAACAGCAGTAAGAGTCATCCCTGCTATCGGCATGAAGGAAGGCGATATGCTGGAATTCGGCGGACTCTTCGGCAGCGGCCCTGTAATGAAGATCAACAAGTACTCCTCCTCCAAGTTCATCAGCCGCGGCGGACGTATTCCTGC
>JAFTVU010000138.1 GCA_017465665.1 Oscillospiraceae bacterium
ACAATCCCAAAAATGCCGAAGCGCTGAAGCTGCTTGGCGTGGATATAGTGATCTCCGCTACAGATAACATCATCCGCAGTCTGGAGCACGAGGTGGATATCAAATCCATAAAGCAGCTTTTGCCGCTGAACAACGGCGAAGCCGCTCTGCTGGAAATAACTCTTCCGCAGGATTATCAGCTGGACGGCGCTCCCCTGATGGAGCTTAAGCTACCCACCAACTGCAACATCGCCTGCATAAACCGAAGCGGCAGCACTATTATACCGAGAGGCAAGACTACTCTTAAAAGCGGAGATACTCTGCTGGTGGTCGCCCTGGGCGAAGAGGAAAAGGAACTCAGGAAAGCGCTTAAATTAAAAATACACAACTGATATTGACGAAAAGGGGCGAAAAAATGGAAGCACAGAAAAGAAAAAAGACCTCGGCAAAGAAAAACGGCAGAAAAGCCGTTCGTCACACACGCAAAAAACAGGGCGATATCATATTTGCTCTGGATATCGGTACGCGCACTGTAGTTGGAATACTTGCACAGAAGCTTGAAAACGGCTACAAGATACTTGACATGGAGACTGCTGTGCACGAAAAGCGTTCCATGACAGACGGTCAGATAGAGGATATTGAAGCTGTCGCTCAGGTAATAAAATCTGTCAAAGCGGCACTGGAAAAGCGTAGCAACATCAAGCTTTCCAAGGTGTGCATCGCGGCCGCGGGACGTGCGCTCAAAACCATGCGTAACAAGGCTGTATGCGATGTATCCGCTATCCGCTCAATCTCCGCGGAGGATCTGAAGAATGCAGAGCTTGACGCAGTCCGTGAGACAGAAGAGAAGTTCTCCGAGGGTCAGGAGAGAGCTGCGTTCTACTGCGTAGGTCACAGCGTTATCGGTCTTGATCTGGATGGTTATAAGGTACAGAAGCCCGAAGGACACCGCGGCGAAAAGCTGGAAACAGAAATAATCGCTTGCTTCCTGCCCGCTTATGTAGTAGAAAGTCTCTGTGCGGCTGTAGACATCGCTGGTCTTGAGGTATCGGGACTTACACTGGAGCCTATCGCTGCCATGAATATAGTAGTTCCTCAGGAGCTGCGCCTCATCAATATTGCGCTGTGCGATATCGGCGCAGGTACATCCGACGTTGCCGCTTCAAGGGACGGCAGCGTAGTAGCCTACGGAATGGCTACCATTGCGGGTGACGAAGTCACAGAGGAGCTTATGAAGAAGCTGCTGGTAGACTTCAATACAGCAGAAAAGATCAAGACCTCGGAAGAAGCCGAGGTCACATACACCGATATCCTGCTGATGGAACACACCATCACTGCGGAAAAGGTAGCAGAGCTGCTGCGTCCCTGCACGGAAAATCTCGCTGAAACGATATGCAAGGAGATACTTGCCGCAAACGGCGAAGCGCCACAGGTCGTATTCCTTGTAGGCGGCGGAAGCAAGCTTTCAGGTCTGCCTGCTCTTGTTGCCAAGGGACTCGGCATGGATGAGACCCGTGTCATTATGGGCAGAAAGGAGCTTATGCGCGGCATAACAGCTCCCGCAAGAATAAATATAGGAACAGAGCACGCTACACCTCTCGGAATTGCAATAACTGCTTCTGAGGGCGTGAAGTACGATTTCACCACCATAACCCTGAACGGAAGAAAGGTACGCACTCTTGATACTAACAGACTCACCGTATTTGAGCTGACAGGCCTTGCAGGCATAAAGCCCGAAAAGCTGATGGGCCGCTCCGGTAAGACACTTTCTTTCACTATCAACGGCGAGCGCACCATACTGCGCGGCACACCGATGACTCCCACTGAAATAACTGTCAACGGAAAGCCTGCCTCGCTTAATTCCTCTGTACGAAAGGGAGATGATGTCTCCATCATCTTCGCACAGGACGGCGAGGATGCGGTTGCTTATCTTTCCGATTACATCGAGCTGGACGCCATGTACGCTGTGGCTGTGGATTTCTGCGGCGAAGAAAAGATTGCAGGCAGATGCGTCCTTGTCAACGGTATGCCCGTTGTTGAGGATATCGAAATAGAAAACAACAGCGTAATAACCACTATAGATATCACCACGTTCGGAGCACTGTGCGAAGCAATGGAGATACTGCCCGAATATGTGCTGCTCAACGGAGCGGAAGCAGATCCCACAAAGAGACTCCGCAGCGGCGATGAGATATCCACAAAGGACAGACCAAAGCCTGCCCCGTCCGCTGTGCCTGTGATATCCGAAGCAGAGGAGATACATATCATCTTTAACGGAGAGCCCGCAAAGTTCCCCATCATCGATAACACACGCGAGCCTATCTTCCTCGATCTGCTT
>JAFTVU010000139.1 GCA_017465665.1 Oscillospiraceae bacterium
TAAGGATGACAGCGAGAACGTTGAGATCAAGCGCTATGGCGAGCCTGTAGTTCCTGATTTCGAGGTTCCTTATCATGCTGAGATCATGGAGAAGCTCAACGGTATCGATCTTGACAGCGCAAGAAAGGTAGCAGGTAATGGCTTCTACTATCTCATGGGCGATATCGCAAGACTGCATTCCGCAGTTATCTCCTATGCAAGAGATTTCATGATCGACCGCGGCTTCACATACTGCATCCCTCCTTTCATGATCAGAAGCAACGTTGTAACAGGCGTTATGAGCTTTGCTGAGATGGACGCTATGATGTACAAGATCGAGGGCGAGGATCTGTATCTTATCGGTACATCCGAGCACTCCATGATCGGTAAGTTCATTGATACCATCATCGATGAGCAGTCCCTGCCCCAGACTCTGACATCCTATTCTCCCTGCTTCCGTAAGGAAAAGGGCGCTCACGGTATTGAGGAGAGAGGCGTTTACCGTATCCACCAGTTTGAGAAGCAGGAGATGATCGTAGTCTGCAAGCCTGAGGAGTCCGCTATGTGGTTCGATAAGCTGTGGCAGAACACTGTTGATCTGTTCCGCTCCATGGATATCCCTGTAAGAACTATCGAGTGCTGCTCCGGTGACCTGGCTGATCTTAAGGTCAAGTCCTTTGACGTTGAGGCGTGGTCTCCCAGACAGAAGAAGTATTTCGAGGTAGGCAGCTGCTCCAACCTCGGCGACGCTCAGGCAAGACGTCTTAAGATCCGTGTAAGCGGCGAGGATGGCAAGAAGTACTTTGCTCATACACTGAACAACACTGTTGTTGCTCCTCCCAGAATGCTTATCGCGTTCCTTGAGAACAATCTCAACGAGGATGGCAGCGTGAATATCCCTGAGGTTCTGAGACCTTACATGGGCGGCAAGGCTAAGATAGAAGTCTGCTGATAATTGAGACAGAGGTAATATATGGCGGGATCGAAAATGCTCGTTTAACGCGGGGATTTTTGGTCTTGCCTTTTTTTCAATATCATTTTACAATAATTTACAATTTTGTAATTTGGAACAATGGGAGGAACAATGGCTTTTGTAACACTTGATAACGTGTATAAGCGCTATCGCATGGGAGAAGTAACGATAAATGCAGCGGATGGAATGACGTTTGATATCGAAAAGGGTGAGTTTGTTATAATCGTAGGTCCAAGCGGCTCAGGAAAGACAACTGTTCTCAATATGCTGGGTGGTATGGATACCTGTGACGAGGGTATCATCAGTGTAGACGGAGCAAGAGTTGACGGCTATAACAGAAAGCAGCTTACAGAGTACCGCCGCCATGATATCGGCTTCATATTCCAGTTCTATAATCTGCTGCCAAATCTCACAGCGAAAGAGAACGTTGAGCTTGCTGTGCAGACTACAAAGGACTTTATCCCTGCAGCTGAGATACTGGAAAAGGTCGGTCTGGGCGAGCGTCTGGACAATTTCCCTGCACAGCTTTCGGGCGGTGAGCAGCAGCGTGTATCCATTGCAAGAGCACTGAGCAAGAGACCAAAGCTCCTCCTGTGCGATGAGCCGACAGGCGCACTGGATTACAATACAGGAAAGGTGATACTGAAGCTTCTTCAGGATACCTGCCGCAAGGATGGTATGACGGTTATTCTGGTAACGCATAACTCTGCTATAGCGCCCATGGCGGACAGAGTCATCAAGATAAAGAACAGCAAGGTGAGCAAGGT
Organism: Oscillospiraceae bacterium; assembly: GCA_017465665.1. Taxonomy (GTDB): domain Bacteria; phylum Bacillota; class Clostridia; order Oscillospirales; family Ruminococcaceae; genus CAG-115. The sequence goes on from JAFTVU010000139.1 coordinate 1,720, forward strand.
AATTCTGAACGAGAATCCCACACCCGTGGAAGAGATCGAGTGGTAAAACGGGGGTAGAATATTGAAAGCGATAAACAAGAATATCCTCCGTGATATAGCGCATTCCAAGGGACGCTTCATGTCGATCATGTTGATATGTATGATAGGCGTTGGATTTTTCAGTGGAGTGAGTGCAACGGGCAATGATATGAAGCTATCTGCGGATAGGCTGTATGACAAACAGAATCTGTTTGATCTGCGAGTACTTTCCACTTTCGGTCTTACAGATGATGACGCGGCTGCTATCAGAGATGTGACAGGTGTATCGGAGGTATATACCTCAAAGTATTCAGATCTGGCTGTATATTTCAATGACAGGGAGTATCTTACCCGTGTATATTCGTGGAATAACGACGAGGTTAATAAGATAATTCTGCATGAGGGCAGATTTCCCGAGGCGGAAAACGAGTGTATTGTCAGCGGAAACAGACTTCAGAGCGGCTTTGAGGTGGGTGGAACGGTATCCGTTGCAGATCTCACAGATGCAGATGAGTTTCCGCTGAAGCATAAGGAATATACCATCGTAGGTACGTTTGACTCA
>JAFTVU010000140.1 GCA_017465665.1 Oscillospiraceae bacterium
AGCTCGCCCTCGATGGGCTGCTTATCACCCTCACTGAGGACATAACCGTGTACGCAGCATACATTTGTGATACCTGCAACTACACCCGAGCCATCGGAATTACGCAGGCCACGCTTAACGCCGAACTTGTTATATAAGCTGTTATCGATAGCTGTGTTCGATACGAAATTCTCGCACATCTCCTGAAGCATGGCGGAGGATTTGAGTTCTTCCATCTTATTCATATATCTGTTTTGCCTCCTTATTATTTTTGTTCTACGCAACGATAAAATATACATTTATTATTATACTATGTTTTATTGGTAAAGTCAAGCAATTTTTAGCGGAAATGAATTTTTCTCCGGTCTGAATTTCATAATGCACAAACGAGAATTTATTCACACAGAAAGGATGTTATCCATGAAAAAACTAATATGCCTGATACTGATCGCATTCAGTGCTGTTATCGCCGCCGCACTTATGTACACGGTATCCTCTGAGGATGAGCAGCACAGTATACAGCCCCGCGAAAGCATCACGCTGTATCGCGAAAAAGAGAGCAAAATGCTTACGATACCCTATAATGAGCTTGTGCTGGGATGCATGTTTGCCGAGCTCTTACCCTCATACGCCGATGAAGCTCTTAAAGCTGCCGCCTGCGTTATCAACAGCCGCTGCCTTTATCTGCTGCAAAATGGTGAGCGGATAAACGGTGCGGATATCTCCGATAAGCAATGTGCATGGATGTCACCTGAGGAAGCCGAAACGGAATACGGCCGCAGCTACAGCTCATATCTGAAAAAGCTGTCTGCTGCCGCAGAATACGGAATGCGGCACGCACTTTACTATGAACAGCAGCTTATATCCCCTGCGATGTGCCTGTGCTCCACAGGCAGAACAGATAACGGCGGAGTGCCGTACCACTCTCCAAAAAAGCTTGCAGCAGACGAAACAAGCAGCGAGCTGCTCTCCACCTCGGCTTATTCCGCCGATAATATCCGCCGTACCCTGACAGGTATAACAGGCGTATCATCGCTGAGCGCAAGACCCTCCGAATGGTTCAGCGGCGCAGTCTATACAGATGGCGGCACGCTTAGCGAGATACGTTTCGGCGGCGCACGTCTTACAGGCTCACAGCTCCGCGATACGTTTAAGCTCAGAAGTGCCGCGATAACGATAGAATACACCGAGGAAAGGTTCGTGTTCACAGTACGCGGCTGCGGTGACAATCTCGGCATGAGCCTCAACTCTGCCGCAGAGCTGGCAGACTCAGGCATGAATGCCGAGGAGATACTGGAATACTTCTACTCCCCCGCCGAGCTAATGATGCTATGAGCAAAGCCACAAAAATGATTACGAAATTATTACAATTTCAAAAACATGGTTGTTAATATTTTAGTTATGTGCTATAATAACAGATGAAATTGTTTTCCTTTGCGGAGCAGAACAGTTTATTAGCAATTATGCCACGTTTCGGGCGTAAGCATCGTTATATATACAGGACGTTTATGAAAGGACAGGTCTACGAAATGTCATACATGGAAGAAAACCAGCGACTTGTTGCAGAGCTCGCTGCTGAGATATCAAAGGTCATCAAAGGCAAAAAGGACGCTGTGGAGATGGTGCTCATCTCCCTGCTCTCTCAGGGACACATCCTTATCGAGGACGTGCCCGGCGTAGGAAAGACCACCCTTGCCATGGCGCTGGGAAAAGCCACAGGTCTTTCTTTCAGAAGAGCGCAGTTCACGCCTGACGTAATGGCTTCGGATATAACAGGCTTCACTATGTACAACAGGGATGAAAACAAGTTTGAATACCGCTCGGGTCTGGCTATGACCAATATCCTGCTGGCGGATGAGATAAACCGCACCTCGCCTAAAACCCAATCCGCACTGCTGGAGGCAATGGAGGAAAAACGCGTTACCGTTGACGGTATCGTTCATCCTCTGCCCTCACCGTTCATAGTTATCGCAACGCAGAACTCGCAGGGTTATGTAGGTACATTCCCTCTGCCCGAAGCCCAGCTCGACCGTTTCCAGATCAGAGTATGCATGGGCTACCCATCTATTGAGGAAGAAGCAGACATCATGCTGGACAGACTGCACGGCAACCCTGCAGATGATATCCGACCTGTAATGACGGCAGAACAGCTCGCAGAGTGCATAGAGGATGTGCAGAACGTAACATTCTCCGAGAGCCTTTGCAGATATGTGGCGGAGCTTGCCGCCGCTACCAGATCACACGCAGGCGTGGAGCTCGGAGCAAGCCCCAGAGCATCTCTGGCTCTCATGCAGGCAAGCCGAGCATACGCTTACATCC
>JAFTVU010000141.1 GCA_017465665.1 Oscillospiraceae bacterium
AGGTCATGGAAAAGGTAAATATCACCGTTAAGGAGAATGTGTATGTGGAATAATGACCGCTCCGCACTGCTTTCGCTTATAATAGTGCGGATATGCTATGTGCTTCTGGCAGTATGCTGTATAATAGCACCCTGGCTTGCAAGATATTATGACGAGATAGTGAACGAGGCCAACGGTATGCCATCGGTGTTCGTGCCGCTGCTTGTAACATTGTATTGCGCTGTCCCTGCCGCAGTGGTCGCGCTGGTATGCCTTGATAAGCTGCTGGGCAACGTCCGCAGGGGCGAGCCGTTTACCGAAAGCAGCGTCAAGTTTCTGCGTATCATTTCATGGTGCTGCTATGTAGAAGCTGTCGTGTTTGTATATTTCAGCTTTATCAAGCATTTTTCATTCCTTGTGGTGATCGGCTTTGCTTTCGTGGGTCTTATCCTGAGAGTTGTGAAGAACGTGTTCCAGCAGGCAGTCATCATCCGCGAAGAGAATGACTATACGATATGAAAGGCGGTAGCTATGCCGATCGAAATAAATCTTGATGTTATGATGGCAAGGCGGAAGATATCCTCCAACGATCTTGCCGATAAGGTGGGAATAACTCCCGCAAACCTTTCCGTTCTGAAAACGGGCAAGGCAAAGGCGGTGAGGTTCTCTACATTGGAAAAGCTGTGCGAGGTGCTGGATTGCCAGCCGGGAGATATCCTGGAATTCAAGCGGGAGGAAAAGCCGTGAGCAACAAACGCGGCCTTGTGCTCCATCTGCTGATAGGGCTAGGCTATTCCGTTTTCGGAAGCCTTGGATTCTGGTTCTTTCTTGACTGGTGGTTCGGGCTTCTCTCATGGACGAGATATCCACGGTATACGCCGTTTGCCATCGTTACAGGGCTTGCCTGTCTTGCGGTATGCGTTGCGCTGTTTATGCTGCATATAGGTCTTGCGCTGAAAAAGCCGAAGCCAAAATACTGGCTAACAGAGATACCTGTTGTTCTTCTTTCGTTCATTCCGCTGCTGTTCCTGCACGCATGGGTTATAGAATGGCTGCGTGATATATTCTGATACCACACATTCCCTTAATAAGCAGGAGGACAGAGTTTTATCCTCCACGTCCTCCTGCACCCTCTGAATGTTATATTTTTACATAAATGAAAGGAACTGTATTATGGATAATTTGCAGAACACTCCAAATATACCGTCTCAGGATGGTGGCTGTCCACAGCCGTCCACCATATTCAACGGTGAATATCAGCAGCCCTACGGTATCCCGGATCTGCCTACCGCCCAGCCGATAAAAAAGCGTACCTACACTGTTTTTGAGGGCATTATTGCTGTTGTGTGCTTTGTGATGGGATTTCTGTTTATGCACTACTGCCTGAGCTATGTGGGTGGCATCTTCACAGGAGCTTTCTGGGCACTATTCGGAGTTATCGGTGCTGTGTTCGCAAAGCTGAAGAAGCTCCCTGTCACAAAGGGACACGTTATAGTTTTTGTTGTTGCAGAGCTGTTCTGCTTCGTACCGCTGTTCAGTGCAAATATGGTTATAAATACTCTTGCTGCGTTCTTCGTGTTCGGTCTTTACTGTTATCTCGGTCTTTCTCTGAGCGGCGCAAAGCTGTTTGGTGAGCGCTTTGTGGGAGATATGCTGTGCTCCGTGTTCGCGCGCCCGTTTGCAAGCTACGGCGAATGCCCCAAAGCAGCATTTGGTCTGCTGGGACGTATGAAGTCGGGCAAGAGCCTGCTGTATGTTTTCGTGGGTCTGCTGATAGCCGTGCCGCTGACGATCGTTGTAGCTGCTCTGCTGATAAGCTCTGATGCAATGTTCGAGGATTTCATGGCTGATATCTTAGACAAGCTGCCTCGGCTTTCATTCTCGCTTATAGGTGATATGTTCTGGGGCGTTTTTGTGGCGATGTTCCTAGGCGGAATACTGTTTTCTGCGGAAAAGCGTACAGAGCGCTCTGACGAAGCACCAAAGTTCCGTTTTATCCCTCTTGCTGCAACGCTAACTGCAGTAACTCCGATATGCGTGTTTTACCTTGCATATCTCATCATCCAGCTTAGATATCTTACAGCGGCTTTCGGCGGCTCTCTTCCCGAGGGTGTGAGCTACTCCGATTTTGCCCGTGACGGATTCTTCGAGCTGTGCGTGGTGGCTTCGATAAACCTTGTGGTGATACTGCTGATGCAGGCTTTCACAGTAC
>JAFTVU010000142.1 GCA_017465665.1 Oscillospiraceae bacterium
CACACAGATCGTCTACTGTCCATACGCGCTTGTTGTAGCCGAAGAAGCCGCCGTGCAGATGGTTCACCTTGTTATCGTTGGGAGCGATGTTGTACTCCTTGCCATTGATAGAGAACTTTGCGCCGCCGATGCGGTTTGCATAACGTCCTACCAGAGCACCGTGGGAGCTGTTGCCCTCAACATAGCCATCAAGAGTATCGTAGCCCAGTACCACGTCAGCCATGTTGCCATTCTTATCGGGAACATCCAGACCTACCACCGCACCACCGAAGTTTGTGATTCGCGCAGTCATTCCGTTCTTGTTTGTGAGGGTCATAAGCCAGCACTTATAGCCTCTGAATGAACCAAATTCCGCTTTTGTTATCATTTGTTTTTCCTCCGAAATATCTTTATTCTATCTCACACTGAGGGAGCAGTGCAATACACTTCTGCGGACACGCCGCCATACATGCTCCGCAGCCGTTGCACAGCATTCCGTCAATAGAAGCGTGGTTATTCTCCACGACGATAGCCGCCTTGGGACACTTCTTCTCGCATATCTTACAGCCGATACAGCCGTTCTTGCAGACAGCACGGGTTATCTTGCCCTTATCGATATTGGAGCAGCGCACACCGTACTTCTGATCGGCAGGGATTATCTCTATCAGCTTGTTGGGGCAGACATCAACGCACTTTCCACACGCACCGCACTTGCTGGGATTGACCACAGCCACGCCGTTTATTATGGATATAGCGTCGTTATCGCACACAGCTATGCAGTCGCCCAGACCGTCACAGCCGCTGCGGCACATACCCTTGCCATTATAGAAACGCTCGGTAGCCGCACAGGTTTGAGTGCCTGTGAAGATGTATCTGTCCTCAGTAGCACCGATACAGCCGTTGCAGCGCACGAAAGCCACCTTACGCATGGTCTCCAGCGCCTCTGTACCCATTATCTCAGCCAGCTTCTTAGCCGTCTCAGAGCCGCCCGGATTACAGAGATTAGTAGCAGCCTCGCCCTTGGCTATCGCCGCAGCATAGCCTGCACAGCCCGAAAATCCGCACGCGCCGCAGTTTGCCCCGGGGAGCGTTTCGGTAAGCTGCGCCACCGTTTCATCCGTATGCACATACAGAAACTTTGAGCAAAGCACCAGTAATCCACCTGCCGCCGCACCTATCACCAGAAAGATGAGGACGGGGAGTATATAGGTCATGAATATCTCCATCACACACCTCCGAACAATCCGTCAACCACTCCGCCGAAGCCGAGGAATGACAGCGATACGATAGAGGCAGCCACCAGAGTTATAGGCATGCCCTGAAAAGCCTTGGGGACATCGCTGCGCTCAAGACGTCCGCGGACGCCCGAGAATATCAGCATAGCAAGCATAAAGCCAAGACCTGCGCCAAGTGCGTTCACGATGGATTCGAGGAAGCTGTAATCGCTCTCGATATTCAGCAGAGTAACACCGAGCACAGCACAGTTCGTTGTGATGAGCGGCAGATATACGCCCAGCGTGTTATAAAGAGCAGGAATGTACTTTTTTAGCACCATCTCAACTATCTGAACGAACAGCGCAATGATGAGTATGAACAGGATGGTATTCATGTATTCCAGACCCATCGGCACAAGGAACGCATGATACAGCGGATATGTAACAGCAGTAGCGCCTATCATTACCGCAGTAACCGCACAGCCCATACCGAGCGAGCTGCTTGCTTTCTTGGATACTCCGAGGAACGGGCAGATACCCATGAACTTCGAAAGTACAAAGTTATCTGTGAGTATGCCCGTCAGGAGGATGATCATCATACTTCTTGCAAGCTCCATTATTCATCCCCCTCCTTTGCTGCGGAACCGGAGGAGCAGCTTATGCAGCCCTCTCTGTTGGGACAAGCCGCGCAGCCTGTAGCCGCAGGAGGCTTCTTGCCCGATATCTTATTCACCAGCGCTATAACGCAGCCCAGCACGAAAAATCCGCCTGCAGGCATTATGAATATAGACATAGGCTCAAGAAATTCAGGCGCCAAGGGGATATCGAACCAAGTGCCACAGCCGAATATCTCACGGACAGAGCCTACAGCAAGCATGGCAAGTGTAAAGCCTACGCCCATTCCTGCGCCGTCGCATACAGATGCAAGTGGGCTGTTCTTGCTTGCGAACATCTCAGCTCTG
>JAFTVU010000143.1 GCA_017465665.1 Oscillospiraceae bacterium
CGATTTGTAAATGAATTTGAGGTATCTGCCGGTTATGGCATAAAGGTATATGAACACACTGTTTGGGATTATGGAAATGATGCCCTATATGTGATATACATAAATAGCAATGGAGATGTTGTGTATAAGCAATTGTGCCGATATGGAGGAACAACACAATGTATCGATAAAGACAGTGTACGGGACTTTGTGAATTGGATGATTGAAAACAGATATTTTCAGGTTGTGGCAGATTTTAGGTATTGATCTTCGATGCGATACTGACATAAAAGAAAAAATCTTTATGTATGCAACCTTTTCCAATAATGAGCGGTTTTATATACAAAGACACTTTAGCACACTAACAAGGAGGTAGATGTTATGAAAAGAGCATTATCATTTTCAATGGCGGTGCTGATGGCGCTATCGAGCTCTGTCTGCGCGTATGCTGAGGGCAGGGATGAAGCGGAGCTTCGCACCATGCTGTCCCGCGTGAAGAGCAGGATAGAGATCCCTGCGGAGCTGGAGGAGTTCAGCTACAGGGTATCCACATACACTCCCAAGGAGGAATACACCTTTACATGGAGCACACCGAATGACGCGGAGGAGTACAAGTCCCTTTCCTGCACGATATGCAGTACTGTTATCACAAATTACAACAGCGGACGCGGCTACAGCTACAATAATGAGTTTTCTCTGGCTGAGCTTTCCGCGGATGAACTCTACAGCAAGGCGGTAAAGGCCGTGAAGATGCTCAATCCAACTGTTGCGGGCAGCATTGAGATAGACAAGGACAGCCTTTCCGTGGCTCTTTCGGGGGATAGGGCGACATTCCGTCTTACCCGTACCAAGAACGATATACCTGTTGACAACGACAGCGGACGTATCGTAATTGATAAGAACACAGGTGAGCTTATCTCCTTTAATATCAGCTGGCACCCGAACGCTTCTTTCAGAGCGCCCGAGAAGATACTCACAGAAGCAAAGGCAAAGGACGCTTATGCGGATATGATATCCATCTATCCCGAATATGAGATATATTTCGACAGTGAGAACAAGGCTTATACCTCAAGAATAGTTTATCGACAGGATGACTGGGGCGAGATAAACGCTTTCACAGGCAGAAAGAGCGATTTTGCTGCGGATGGTTACTACGGCGGCGACGATATCGTTACCGAGGATTCTGCTGCTGATATGGAGGAGGGCGGTGCGAACAAGTTCTTCTCTGAGGCAGAGCTTAAGGAGATAACCAAGGAGCTGCCATACGCCAGCGAGAAGGATATCATCAAGCTGATGAAGGCTGATGAATATATGATGTACAGCGATGATATGCAGCTTGACTATTCCCGTCTGTATAAGACCGAGTACAACGATACCGAGACCTATGTCTACACTGCAAGCTTCAGTGCTGAGAGCAACACCGCCGAAAAGGTCATCGAGGATATATATGAATATGAGGAGCCCGTCTGGGAGGACAGTTATTATTATGAGTATCTCAATATTACTGTAAATGCCGAAACAGGCGAGCTTATGAGCTACAGCTACTACAGCTCGGATGAATGCAGCAGTGACACCTATGATGAGGCTAAGACAAAGGCTTTAGCGGAGGATATCGCAGAGAAGTACGCAAGCGATATGTACAGCGAATATGTCTTTGACCGCGGCGATGTCACAAGCTACACCGATAAGCAGGGTAAGACCACCTATTACGGCAGCTATTTTGATTGGGACAGAGAGGTCAACGGTCTTGATGTCAGCGGCGATTTTATTGGTATAGGTATCAATGCAAACGGCGTTATGACGGAGTATAACATCAACTATTCCGATGTGGAGTTCGTGTCTCCTGAGGGTATGCTGACCGAGGACGAGATAATGGAGAAGTTCTGGCAGGATAACGAGCTGGAGCTGTATTATCTTGCAAGGGTACATGATAAGATAACAAAGACCGTTCTGGTATATGGTACAGACGGCAATGTATACCGTGACGCGTTCACGGGCGAGCCTGTTTATTCTTACGGCACAACCGAGGAAAGCAATATCAAGGCTGTTACTGATAAGTCTCTCAGGGAAAAGACTGAGGTGCTTGAGATGCACGGTCTTTCCGTAACGGCGGGCATGGATGAGCAGACCGACAGCGTAAGCGCAGGT
>JAFTVU010000144.1 GCA_017465665.1 Oscillospiraceae bacterium
TAATGAGGAGCTTACTGAGTTCATCTGGAACATGGCAATTGACGGCAAGGCTTATCTGCTTGAAACAGATAATGCAGCTTATATGGTAGTTCGCGATGATATCACAACAAAGGAAGCATGGAAGAACGATAACAAGGCAGCTATTCTTGATGAGATGGTTGGCGAGGAGTTTGATGCTTACCTTATTGAAGTTGGTGCATCCTATACTGTTGAGCTGGATGATAATCTTATAAATAAGAAGTACTCTCCCGATAGCTACAAGGCTTTTAACAGAGAGGATTAATAACGATCTGCCGCTTGCGCTTCGCGTAGGCGGCATGGTATATTCGGAGCTTTTATGATTAGAGAGATAACAAAGCAGGATCTTAACGGACTTTTGGAGCTGTACACTTATCTGCACGATAATCCGATCCCTGAGATGTCATCAGAGCTTACAGCTATTTGGGAACGTATTATCAGTGACAGATCACATCATATCATCGTTGCTGAGGTGGATGGACGCATACTCGCGTCCTGTGTTTGTGTGATCATTCCTAATCTCACGCACGGACAGCGTCCCTATGCGTTTGTAGAGAATGTAGTCACTCATCCCGATTATCGTAAAAAGGGTCTTGCAACAGCCTGCCTTGATTATGCAAGGGCGCTGGCACAAAAGGAAAACTGTTACAAGATAATGCTGCTTACAGGCTCCAAAGAAGAAAGCACGCTTCGGTTTTATGAGCGTGCAGGATACAACAGCAAGGACAAGACCGCTTTTATACAGTGGTTGTAATGTCCTGAGGTGATTTATGTTACTTATGAGTTTAAATGATGTCGCTATGTCATTTGCTGACAGGGAACTGTTTTCAGGAGTGACATTTGACGTCTATGATGATGACAGGATCGGCTTTGTCGGTGTGAACGGCTGCGGCAAGACCACGCTGTTCCGCCTGCTAAAAGGCGAGCACACTCCCGATGAGGGAGGAATACACATAGCCGGTTCCTGTAAGATGGGCTTTATGGAGCAGTTTTCCTGCCGCAATTCCGACAGGACAGTGCTTGACGAGGCTCTCACCATATTTGACTGGCTGGAGGACATGGAGCTTGAGCTAGAAGAGCTGCATGACAAGATCGACCAGGGAGATCACAGCACCGAAACTATAGAGCGCCAGACCTTACTTACAGAGCGCTTTGAACGCGAGGGCGGACTCACTTACAAGAGCCGCACTGCATCTGCGCTTGCAGGATTAGGCTTCACAGAGAGCGATTTCAAGCTGTCTGTGGGTGTTCTCAGTGGAGGTCAGAAATCAAAGCTTCAGCTTGCAAAGCTGCTTTTGTCGGACGCAAATCTACTGCTTCTTGACGAGCCTACGAACCACCTTGATATCAAGTCGGTGGAATGGCTCGAAAGATTTCTGAATGATTACCGCGGCGCTTATATCGTCATCTCTCATGACCGTTACTTCCTCGATAAAGTAACGAATCGCACACTGGAGCTGGAAAATTGCCATCTTGACGATTACAAGGGCGGATACACGCGCTTCCTCGAACTCAAGGCGGAGGAAATGGAACGCCGCCGCAAGGTGTATGACAGCACCGTTAAGGAGATAAAGCGCATTGAGGGTATAATCGATCAGCAGAAGCGCTGGAATCAAGCGCACAATTATGTCACGATAGCAAGCAAGCAGAAGTCTATCGACAGGCTTGAAGCTACGCTTGTACGTCCCGAAGATGCTCCTGATGCATTGAAATTCAATTTCAAGAGCGCTGACGGCTGCGGAAACGATGTGTTCCACGCAAGCAATATTGGACTTTGTTTTGATGGAAAAAGGCTTTTCCGCAATGTAAATATCGATATCAAAAAAGGGGAGAGGGTATTTCTTCTCGGCAGCAACGGCTGCGGCAAGACCTCTCTGTTCAAGATATTTACGGAGCAGTACACTGCCGATACAGGTGATTTCAATTACGGAACACGTGTGCGGATGGGCTATTTCGATCAGGCGCAGGCAGGGCTTACAGATTCTAAGCGTGCTATCGACGAGATATGGGATATGTACCCCCGTATGACAGAAACACAGGTCAGAACGGCTCTCGGCTCGTTCCTGTTCAAGGGCGATGATGTGTTCAAGCAGGTGTCTGAGC
>JAFTVU010000145.1 GCA_017465665.1 Oscillospiraceae bacterium
TATGTACGTTCTTTTCAAGCAGCGCCTTTGCCTTTACCTCGCTGTCATGACCGTCGCAGCGGATAACAACGATGTAGGGATGAAGATGGGTCTTTCTGTTTGCAAGGAGCATTATTACTGCTCCGATAACTATACTGCCGCACAATGCAAGAGGAATAAGTCCTGCTGCCAGAACGATACCTGCGCCGATAGCCCAGAACAGGAAGCAGATATCCATAGGCTCTTTTATAGCAGTGCGGAAACGGACGATGGAAAGCGCGCCCACCATACCGAGAGAAAGCACCACATTGCTTGTCACTGCCATAATGACAACAGTTGTGATGAGCGTCATAGCAACCAGAGATACTCCGAATGAGGGTGAATACATCACACCACTGTAGGTCTTTTTATAGACGAGGAAGATGAATAATCCTATGGCAAAGGCAAGCGCCAGCGCAATAGCTGTATCGAGTATGCTGAAGCTGCTCAGATTATCCAGAAAGCTTGATTTGAATATGTCCTGAAAATTCATATATTTTTCTCCTGATGATTATTTATCCGTATATACGGCATGCGGCATATTTTGAGAAAGCCGCTGTTCTCGTTGTTCCAAGCTGTATGATATCCCTTATGACGGACGGCAGGAACTCATCCCATTTCACTTCAAGGATGATAGTATCCCCCGTGGGAACGGTAACGCATCTTTCGCTGAGGAGATCCGTGCAGGAAAGTCCTGTGCGTATATCATAATCAAGCGTTACACGGACATTGCCTGCCGGAAAGATGAACGGCTCTCGCGTATAATCCACCACTGTGCGTGGGCGCAAGCCTTGGTTTTTTATACGACAATACAGCTCGTTCACTAGCGGTCGGCTGTCAACTGCCATCCAGTCGGTATTACCGTCTGCTATGCGCTGAGCCTCATCGGCGGTGAGCGTTGCACTTTCCTTGCCGCAAAGACCGTTTATCTTTGATTTCTTCTCCAGCTTTATCAGCGATGTATCTCCGTTATAGAGCCGTATACGGAATTTTTCGCGGCAGTTTACACCATCCAGCTTTTCTCTCAGAGCCTTGTCATAAAGGTTATCAAAATACAGGCTGCGGATATGGTAGCAGCCATTTTCTGCATGGGCGTCCCTTTGTGCTACTGCGCTCAGCCTTGAACGCAGTGCAAGCATATCCGCATAGGATATCTCATGCTTACATTCATGTCGGAATTTCATATCTCACCTCCTTTTTGCTCTTGAACGTTTATTGCCTTTAACAAATTATCACACATTTTTGACGCTTTTGTGATAAAAAAAGGAAAAGGAAATGTAAGGAAAAGAAAAACTTTCTCCTCACAACCATAGCTGCTGCCGCATACAATATGTCAGCAGGAAACGGAGGTGCTATATGGATAACAGGTTTCTCTTTATCGGTGGTGACAGGCGGATAATATACGCGGCACGGTCTATCGCACAGCGCCGCACTGTTCACGCGCTGGGGCTTTCTGATGAGTTTACTGCACCTGCAGGACGATACGGTGCGGTGGTGCTTCCTCTGCCTGCAACAACTGACGGCAGGCTGATAAATGCGCCGCTTTCCCAACATCCGCTGCCGCTCACACTGATAACTGAATACGCCGATGAGGGTGCAACTGTACTTTCAGGCGGGACACATCCCGAGCTTCAGCGAATCTGCACCGAAAACGGTCTGCGGCTGTGCAATTACTTTGCAGACGAGGCACTCACGCTGAAAAATGCCGCGCTTACAGCCGAAGCCGCCATTTCCCTGCTGATACAAAGCACAGAATATTCGCTAACAGGCGCACGGATCCTGATATCTGGCGGCGGCAGGATAGCTATGCTTACAGCGCGGCTTCTGAGGATGTTCGGTTCGGATGTTACTGTCTGCGCCAGAAATCCCGAGCAGCGTATGCGTGCTCATCTGGAGTATGTTAAAGCTGCAGACATCACAGAAATAACTGCACTTTGCAGCGGCATGGATATCTTCATCAACACTGCGCCTGCAACGCTTTTTGGCGAGGAGCAGTTCCGCAGGATGAAAGCAGGCGCACTGTTCATGGAGCTTGCAAGCAGAACTCCTGAGGCCGAGCGAAGACTTGCGGATAAATACGGCGTACAGCACATAATGGCGGG
>JAFTVU010000146.1 GCA_017465665.1 Oscillospiraceae bacterium
CCGCAAAGCAATACCGCGAGATATTCACAGACGGCTTCTATCTGGAGCTTATGAACCACAGCACCGATACCGAGACAAATATCGTCATGCAGCTGCGTCAGCTCTCCGCCGAAAGCGGAATACCCGTCTGCCCCACCAACGATGTGCATTATATCATGCCATCAGACAGCGGCACACAGCGCGTGCTCTACTGCATAGGTCAGAACAAACAGCTCAAGGATAACGACCCATCACGTCTGCCGACTGAGGAATACTACCTGAAAAGCTATGATGAGATGCGCCGTTACTTCTCAGAGGAGGAACTGACAAATACAGCGCGTATCGCAGAGCAGTGCGGCTTCGACTTTGAATTCGGTGTAACCCGCCTGCCTCATTTCACCGCCGAGGGAATAACAGATAACCCAGCTTACTTCCGCAAGCTGGTGTTCAACGGCGCAAGGAAACGCTACGGCGAGCTGTCGGAGAGCATCACATCCCGTCTGGAATATGAGCTTGGCATAATCCAAAAAATGGGCTTCGTGGATTACTATCTCATCGTGTGGGATTTCATCCGCTACGCCAAAAAACAGGATATCCCTGTAGGCCCCGGAAGAGGCTCGGGCGCAGGAAGCCTATGCGCCTACTGCATGGGTATCACAGATATAGACCCTATCCGATATAATCTGCTGTTCGAGCGTTTCCTCAACCCCGAGCGCGTCAGTATGCCCGATTTCGATATAGATTTCTGCAACGAGCGCCGTCAGGAGGTCATCGAGTACGTCCGTCGCAGATATGGTTCAGACCATGTGGCGCAGATAATTGCCTTTGATACCATGAAAGCGAGAGGCGCTCTGCGTGATGCCGCCCGTGTGCTTGGGATACCTTATTCCTCCGCTGACGCTGCCGCAAAGCTGATACCGCATTTCCGCTCCACACTGGCGGAAGAGGCCCAGCACGGCGAGCTCGCCAAGCTGTGTGCCAGCCGCTCGGAGATACGCACGCTTGTAAATATCGCCAAGGAGATAGAGGGCATGCCTCGACATGCTACCACCCACGCGGCAGGAATAGTCATAACGCGAGATCCCGCATCGGAATATGTGCCGTTACAGACAGACAACGGCGAGACCGTCACCCAGTACACGATGGGTATACTGGAAAAGCTGGGGCTGCTGAAGATGGATTTTCTCGGTCTGAGAAACCTTACCGTCATAAAACGCGCAGAGGAGCTTGTTCGCCGTGAGCAGCCTGATTTCAACATCAGGAGCATAGACGAACATGACCGCGAGGTGTTTGAAATGCTCTCCGCAGGCGGAACTATGGGCGTGTTCCAGTTTGAGAGCGATGGTATGACCAGCGTGCTGCAGCGTCTGAAGCCCGAAAGTATTGAAGACCTCACTGCGGCGCTCTCCCTGTACCGCCCGGGCCCGATGGCATCTATCCCGACATATATCGAAAACAAGCACAAAAAGCCTGAAGATATACAATACCGCCATCCGCTGCTGAAAGATATACTTTCCGTGACATACGGATGCATAGTATATCAGGAGCAGGTAATGCAGATATGCCGCGTTATAGGCGGTTATTCCTACGGCAGAGCCGATCTTGTCCGCCGTGCCATGGCAAAGAAAAAGCAGGATGTAATGGAAAAGGAGCGAAGTGCATTCGTATACGGAACCGATTCCAACTGCGGCGCAATAGCAAACGGTGTACCTGAGGATGTAGCTAATGCTATTTTTGATGAGATGTCGTCATTCGCATCGTATGCATTCAATAAATCCCATGCTGCCGCTTATGCTACAGTTGCGTATCAGACAGCATATCTCAGAAAGCACCACTATCTGCCGTATATGACAGCACTGATAACCAGCGTGCTTGACTGGACCGACAAGATGGTGGAGTATATCTGCGATCTCTCAGACAATGGCGTAAAGCTGCTGCCGCCCGATATCAACCACAGCTTTGCTGAATTTTCTGTGGAAAACGGCTGTGTGAGATATGGTCTGCTTGCTGTCAAAAACCTCGGCAGAGGCTTCATAAATAGTATAATCAAAGAAAGAAATAACGGAGAGTATACTTCTGTTATTGATTTCTGCAACAGAATGGCGGGAGCTGACAATAATC
>JAFTVU010000147.1 GCA_017465665.1 Oscillospiraceae bacterium
GAGCTTATTAAGTATAGTAGTTACCTCTGCACCGGAAGTATCAGCCATCACCGCATCAAGATATTCAGTATATGTCTTGAAGCCGCGGTCTCTCAGCATATTGCTGAGTCTGCCTTGTATAAGCACGCGCTTTGCGGAAAGATTGATTCCGTAATTGTCGTGCATGAACGCAACCAGCCGTTCAAATTCGCGGTCGGTCAATTCCATGTATTACACCTCGTCTCCGAGCAGCTTCTCTACATCAAGTATCAGCTTTACGATATCGCCTGAGCGGATCATATACTGGATAAAGGAGCTGGTATTTACATTGCGTGCCTCGGGAGTAGCAGAGATATCACCCGAATGAATATCTTCAACATCCGCTACTCTGTCAACGATGATACCAACGGAATCGTCATCAACAGTAACGATGATGATGCAGGTCCTGCTGGTATAAGGGATCTCGGGCTTGCCAAAACGTGTTCTGATATCAACGATCGGAACTACCTTGCTTCGTACATTGATGATACCCTTTATGTAAGCGGGAACGTGGGGTATCTTTGTGATATGCTGCATTTCAATGATCTCAAGAACGTTTTGTATCTCGATACCGTAGATCTGATCGCCGATGTGGAATGTCATTACCTTGCCGAGGATACGGTTTTCGGCGGAGACTTTTTTATCGCTGGACTGCTGCCTTGCAACAGCCTCCTTGATTACATCATTAGTCATGTTAGTTTCTCCTCCTTAACCGATAAGTGTATTGGTGTCTATAATAAGCGAAATGCTGCCGTCACCCATGATGGTACAGCCCGACAGACCCTCGCCCTTGATGTTGTATCTTGCAAGATACTTCGGGAACGGCTTTACTACTACCTGCTGCTCACCGATGAGCTTATCAGCAAAGATACACATGCTCTTGTTATCGGTCTCCACCAGAAGCAGGATACCGTCCACAAGATCTGTTACCTCTGTTTCAATGCCGAACTTCTCATGCAGTCTGAGTATCGGATAGCATACGCCGCGGATCATTATCATCTCATTGTTGTCAGTATCGTTGAGGAACTGGCTGGGATCAGCCTTGAAGCTCTCACGGATAGTGGAGATCGGTACAGTGAATACCAGATCGCCGCAGGTGATCTCCATACCATCAATGATAGCCAGTGTCAGCGGGATCTTGATGATAAAGGAAGTTCCCTGACCCTTCTTACTGTCAACTACGATAGTACCGCCGCACTTCTCAACGTTTGCCTTAACAACGTCCATACCAACGCCTCTGCCGCTGAACTCGGTTACCTGCTCGTTGGTGGAGAAGCCGGGCAGCAGGATAAGATTCTGGATCTCCTTTTCGGAGTATTCGCTCTCAGGCTTTGTAAGGATGCCCTGCTTTCTTGCCTTAGCAAGTATCTTCTCGGGATCGATTCCTGCACCGTCATCCTGAACAGTAATGATGACCTCGCCGGAAGCGTTCTGAGCAGAAAGTCTCAGAGTGCCCTTTTCGGGCTTGCCTGCATTTATTCTGTCCTGAACATCGTCCTCGATGCCGTGGTCCATACAGTTACGTACAAGGTGCATCAGCGGATCCTGTAAGCTGTCCACGATGGACTTATCGATCTCGGTCTCTTCGCCCTCGATAACGAACTCAACGTCCTTGCCGAGCTTCTTACGCATATCGCGTACGATTCTGTTCATCTTCTGGAATACGCCTGCGAGAGGAACCATTCGGATGGACATTACGGTATCCTGAAGCTCACTTGTAAGCTTGCGGAGCTGTCTTGCAGCCTTGTTGAAGCTCTCCAGCTCCAGGCCCTCAAGATCGGGGTTGGATATTACCATGGATTCTGTGGTGATGATCTCACCTACGATATCATGCAGAGCGTCCAGCTTTGCAAGGTTTACGCTGATAAGGTTCTGCTTCTGCATACCGCTTGCAGCCTGTGCCTTTTCTACAGCAGCCTGTGCCTTTTCCGCAGCGGACGGCTCCTTTTTCTCCTCTGCAGGAGCGGCAGGAGCGGGAGCAGCAGCCACAGGAGCAGGGGCAGGAGCAGCAGAGGACGCAGCTTTGGGCTCGGGCGGAAGCTCAGCAGCAGGCGCAGCAGCCGCAGCAGCCGCAGCAGCCTG
>JAFTVU010000148.1 GCA_017465665.1 Oscillospiraceae bacterium
GGCATTATGACGCTTAAACAAGCCATAAATGTAATAATGGGCGCAAACGTAGGAACTACCGTCACTGCATGGATACTCAGCCTTGGCGGTATCAGCAGTGATAACCCTATCGTTCAGATGCTGAAGCCCACCTCATTCACACCTATACTCGCTCTGATAGGAATCGTACTCTATATGTTCTGCAAGAACAGCAAAAAGAACGACACGGGTATGATACTCCTCGGCTTTGCTACACTCATGTTTGGCATGGATACCATGTCCGCTTCGGTAGCAGGTCTTGCGGATGTTCCCGAATTCACAAATCTCTTCATAGCATTCAAGAATCCCATTCTTGGCGTGCTTGCAGGTGCGATCCTCACTGCTATCATACAGTCAAGCTCTGCTTCCGTCGGCATACTCCAGGCACTGGCAGATACAGGCTGCGTATCCTATGGTGCCGCTATCCCGATAATCATGGGTCAGAATATCGGTACATGTATCACTGCTATAATCTCATCTACAGGAGCTAATAAAAATGCCAAGCGTGCCGCACTGGTGCACCTCTCCTTCAACATCATAGGCACTATCGTATGGCTGAGTGTATACAGTATAGTCAAGCTGCTGTTCAGCCCTGCACTGCTGGATGAATCTGCATCTTTAGTAGGTATTGCGATCGCACATTCCGCATTCAATATCTTATGTACGATACTGTTGCTGCCGCTGTCAGGTATGCTGGAAAAGATAGCGGTAACACTCATCCCTGATTCTGATACAAGAGAAAGACCTGCAATGCTGGATGAAAGACTTCTCGCAACTCCCCCGGTCGCACTGGAGCGCTGCAGCGTTCTCGTAAACAAAATGGGCATGATGGCAGTTTCAGGATTAAAGCAGAGCCTTGAAGTGCTTGATTGTTACGATGGGGATAAGGTTGCTGAAATAAAGCAGATCGAAGACCGTACTGATAATTACGAAGATGTAATAAGCACATATCTGGTTAAGCTTGGCGGTCATCAGATGAGCGACAGTGATTCTCTGGAATCCAACAAACTGTTCAAGATGGCTGGTGATTTTGAGCGTATTGCAGACCACAGCATGAATATTATCGATTCAGCCGAGGAGCTGAAGCTGAAAGGAATACACTTCTCGGATGATGCTAAGTGCGAATTGGATATCATGATATCCGCCGTTACAGAAATACTCGATCTTACGCAGAAAGCTTTCACAGAAAACGATCTTGATTCAGCTGCTTGTGTTGAACCGCTGGAGCAGGTCATTGATGAGATCAAGGAAACTCTTCGCACCAACCATATCAAAAGGCTGCAAAACGGAAAATGTTCCATCGAAGCAGGCTTTGTATGGTTTGATCTTCTGCATGATCTGGAGCGCGTTTCAGACCACTGCTCCAATATCGCCGGCTGCGTTATCGAAGCCACCCACAACCACATCAGCCTGCATGAGGGACTGCGCTTCATACGCAATGACAGCACAGATTACTACGAAAAATTCAAGCACTACAAGGACACTTACCGTATAATGACATAAAAGCAAGACCTCCTATAGCTCTTCACGGGCCACAGGAGGTCTTTGTATTATTAATAAAGTTCATCAATAAAGAGGATTTGCCTCCTGGATCTCCTTGCGGATATCGTCAGAAATAGCAGGAATTGGCTGCGGTGCAGGTCGAGCGGTATAATAGCCCTGAACGAGATCTACACCAAGATCTATCACCATTCTAAGTTCATTGGAGGTCTCAACTCCCTCCGCCAGCACCTTAATGCCGTTCAGTCGGGCAAACTCAATGGTACTGCGTACGAACATCTGCTTGTTCTGATCCTTGTGGATATCGGTGATAAGGAAACGATCTATCTTGATTATCTGCGGCGCATAGCGCATGAGATTAACGATATTTGAATGGCCTGTGCCGTAATCATCGATCGCGATCTGGGAAGCTCCGCTGTTGCCGCCCAGTCTTCTCATAGCGTTCAGCTCGTCATCAGATACGGTATCCTGCTCTGTAAGCTCATATACAAAGCTGTCAAGATATTCGCCGTAACGCTCCGTCAGAACATTGATATCATCATCGTTGAGGAAGTGACCGGGTATGGTGTTGATGA
>JAFTVU010000149.1 GCA_017465665.1 Oscillospiraceae bacterium
TCAAATAAATATTACGTGCTGATCTGCGGTATGTACATTCTTACTCAGCTGTTTTCTGCAACACTCAGTATGGGTATCTTCTATATGACCTACATTCTCGGCGACGCAGATATGCTCGGTACATTCTCTTTCGCAATCAATGTCCCTATGATCTGCGGTCTGCTTATCACTCCTTTCCTTGTAAAGAAATGCAAGGGTATGTATAAGCTGAACCTCACAGGCTACTTGATCTCCACTATCGCAAGAGCGCTCGTAATGGTCGGCGGCTATATGCAGAATATTCCTATGATGCTGATCTTCACAGGTGTTGCGGCGATCGCAATGAGTCCTATGCAGGGCGACCTTAACGCACTTATCGCAGCTTGCTCCGATTACACCTACCGCACAACAGGCAAGCGTATCGATGGAACAATGTATTCCTGTTCATCGCTCGGCGTAAAGATCGGCGGCGGTATCGGAACAGCACTGACAGGCTGGCTGCTTGAAGCAGGCGGATATGTTGCGAATGCTCCCGTTCAGCCTGAATCCTGCATCAATATGCTGAACTTTATGTATCTGTGGCTGCCTATGCTGCTTAACCTTCTGATAACACTGCTGCTTTCAAGACTGAATGTCGAAAAGGCAAATGAGGACTGGGACAAGACACACGCTGTAACTACCGAGGAGGTATGATCTATGAATCCTACACTGAGCTGGCTTTCTGATCCTGAAATATTTGAAGTAAACCGTGAAAGAGCGCATTCCGATCACAGCTATAAGACGAAGGGCGGCGATCTTCGCCAGAGCCTCAACGGTATCTGGAAGTTCAATTACTGCGAGCATCCCGACGACAGACCTGCTGATTTTTACAAAGCAGAGTATGATGTAACAGCCTTTGATGAGATCAAAGTCCCCGGACACATTCAGTTACAGGGGTATGACAGACCGCAGTATGTAAATACACAGTACCCTTGGGAGGGACACGAAAAGCTCCTGCCTCCCCAGATACCGCAGAAGCGCAACCCTGTCGGAAGCTATGTGAGATTCTTTAATGTTGATGAGGCACTGCTTGGCAAGGAGACCTACATCAGCTTTCAGGGCGTGGAAACTGCGTTCTATGTATGGCTCAACGGTGAGTTTGTAGGCTACTCCGAGGATAGCTTCACTCCCTCCGAGTTCAACATTACCCCTTATCTCAAGGAAAAGGGCAACAAGCTCGCAGTCGAGGTTTACCGTTACAGCACAGCAAGCTGGCTTGAGGATCAGGATTTCTGGAGATTTTCAGGTATCTTCCGTGATGTGTATCTGTACGCAGTACCTGAAATTCACGTACGTGATATGAAGATCATCGCTGATTATGATTACGAAAACGGCAACGGTATCATCACGACAGAGCTTGATATCACAGGCGGCAGTGATTATTCAGTTAATATTACCCTTACAGATAAAAAAGGCAGCAAGGTTTTCGAGAGCGATACAGCGGATGTTACGGCGTCTATCCCCGATATCCGGCCTTGGAGTGCTGAACAGCCAAACCTCTACACACTTACTGCTGAGATCGTTGCAGACGGCGAGATCATTGAAACAGCCGAAACAAAGGTAGGCTTCCGTACCTTTGAGATGAAGAACGGCATTATGTGCCTGAACGGAAAGCGCATCATTTTCAAGGGAATCAACCGCCACGAATGGAATGCAAATGGCGGCAGAGTTGTGACAGAGGAGGATATGCTGTGGGATATCCGCTTTATGAAGCGTAATAATATAAACGCTGTCCGCACCTGCCACTATCCGAACAACTCTCTTTGGTACAGACTTTGCGACGAGTACGGTATCTACCTTATTGACGAAACGAACCTTGAATCACACGGCACTTGGCAGAAGATGGGTGCTTGTGAGCCGTCTATAAATATCCCTGCTTCTCTACCTGAGTGGAAAGAAGCCTGCCTCGACAGAGCAAGGTCGATGTACGAGCGTGACAAGAACCACGCAAGCGTGCTGATATGGAGCTGCGGAAACGAAAGCTACTGCGGCGATGATATCGCAGCAATGGCTGACTACTTCCACGAAGCAGACAGCACCAGACTTGTTCACTACGAGGGCGTAGTGTG
>JAFTVU010000150.1 GCA_017465665.1 Oscillospiraceae bacterium
AAAGAACACCGAGGGCGAGCGCACCTTTACACGCATACAGCAGCTCGATCACGAGGGCAGAAAGGCGGAGCTTGCCCGTATCATCGATGGCGATGGCAGCAGCGAGAGCAGCCTGATGGCGGCAGAGGAGATGCTGCGCCGTAACAGTTAGATCAAATAAAGAAAAGACCGTTTTCTGTCTGCACACAGGAAACGGTCTTTTTGTTTTATTCGTTTATCTCCACAATGAACGCGGAGTAGCCATCAGCTTTTGCCTGCTGAACATAAGCGGAAGCATTGGCATAGCTTCTGAATGCGCCTATCTGTACGCGGTACAGTTTATCTGTGGGTCTGAGAGCTTCTACCTGTGCCCTGAACCAGTTCATATCCCTGCCGAATTTCGCAAGCCAGTGATCGGGGTCGGCATGGTTATTTGCGTAGCCGAGCGCATGAGCCTCCTTGTGACCTACAACGTTTTCCAGGGGGATATCAAATTTGTCGCACCATTCGCGGCAGAGCTGAGCGGCAAGCCCGAATGCCTGTGCAAAGTAATCCTCGTCATACAGACCATCCTCGCATATCTCAAACTGTAAATATGCAGGAGAATAATTGTACGAGCCCTTGCTGCCGCTTGAGCTGTTCCAGCAGCATATATCGTAGGGCAGCAGCTTTGCTGCGCGTACTTTGCCGTCCTTATCCCTGCCGATGACCGCATGCGGGCACGCCTGCCAATCGGGGCGGTCATAGTAGTTTTTGTAGATGTTCTCACCTACGATATCAGGTGCGTTTACATATCGTCTGAGCCATGGATTGTTAGCGCCTGTGCTGTGCACGACTATACCCTCGGGCTTGCCCTCAGGCATGGGCTGTGCCGCCTGATAACACGGGTTGTTTACAGCAAGCGCGTCAAATGTTACAGCCATATCATTTCTCCTCCTTTTCTGTGGTAGCGGCGCAGCTGTCGGCAAATCCCTCGCCGATGATGTATGCCACTACAGCTGCTCCTGACATAAGGCAGCCGCTGACGGTATCAGCCATAGCCTCGCCTCCGCCAAAGGCAATTATAAGTCCGCTGACGAAAGCTGCCAGCGCCAGCCAGAATTTACGGGAGGTGAGCTTCCTTACGATCGCGTTTTTCATTTTCTCAGCCTCCCTCCAGATCGTTCAAACGATGATTTATTACCTTTATCTGCTCCTCGATGACAGGCATTCTGCGCGCGAAGTTGTTGTGCTCCGCTACTCTGCATTCAAGCTGCTGTATGCGATAGGCTGTCAGCTTTCCGCTGACCAGTATTCCTCCCAGAGAGCCTATCAGAGTGCCCGCAAGAGAGATAAGGGCGATTATTACGGAATTATCCATATCCTCTCCTTTCTCGGGAGCAGTATATTTTATGCGGATATATCCGTTGCTGCTCCCTGATGGGATGATAACACCAGATATACTGCATTTTTGTGCAAAAACCGATTGACAATCACTTTTATATATGGTATCATCAAGTTATAAAGATAAAGGCACATGGCATGAAAGGGGTTAATATATGAAGATGAAGAAATTACTTTCGCTGATGCTCGTATCAGCAGCTTTGGCGACAGGCTGTGCTTCTGCAGAAGTATCATCGGATGTGGATACGGATGAGGCGGATGTTCAGACAATTGTGATCGATACCATAGAAACAGATGAGGCGGATGCGCCTGCTGCAGCTCCCGTTCCTGTTACCGAGGATGCCGTTACAACTGAATATGCTGACACCGAAGAGACCGTCAGCGCTTCTCAGGAGGAAAAGACAGTATTTCCTGCCGGTACATGGATGTTGTATGAGGTGACAGCGCTGGATGAGCTTATCCCGATAGGCTACTGCTTTACGAATGACGACGGCAGGAGCGGAGAGAACTGGCTGTTCGAGGATGGTTCAGGCTATCAGTTTGAATATGAGATCGGCATAAATGAGATACGCGTTGCCGTTGACGGACAGGATGTGATCGTACCCGTAGCAGGCGGTGATCTTTCTTATGTTATGCTTGATATTCCCGATTGCGGCAGAGTAAATATGGTGCATTTTTCCGACGGCACAAAGGCGGATATCCCTGAGTTTTATTC
>JAFTVU010000151.1 GCA_017465665.1 Oscillospiraceae bacterium
GACAGTCTGATTATCTCCTCGGCGCTTGTATTCCACGGAACAATGGTAACATCACAGCCCTTTCTGTTGAGTGTCCTCACAATGTTCTGCTTCATACCGCAATCAATGGCGACTACATGAAATTCTGCATTTTCCAGCTCGCTGTTATATATCGTCTTTCGACTTACGAGCGATACTGCGTCACGGGGGATATCGGTACTGTGCAAGATAGAAAGACCTCTATTCAGACTGACATCACAGGAGCATATAAGAGCCTTTCGGCTGCCCCCGTCACGAATGGAGCGGGTAAGTTTTCTGGTATCCACACCATAGATGCCGGGAATATTATATTGCTCCATTACCTCAGACAGAGTTGAAACGCTTCTGAAATTTGAAGGGAGGTCATTGTATTCGTGAACGACAAGTGCACCGATGGAGGGTGCATCGGTTTCATAATCCTCCTCTGCCATACCATAGCTTCCTATAAGCGGATATGTCATTACTACAGCCTGATAGGTGTAGGAGGGATCGGAAATAATCTCCTGATATCCCACCATAGAGGTGTTGAATACTATCTCGCATACTTTGTCGCAGGTGCTTCCAAAAGCATAGCCATAGTATTCCTGACCGTCCTCCAATATGATCTTTCTGTTGTATTCCGTTGCCATTTGATCATCTCTTTTCTTATAGCTCTATCTCTGCCGCTTTTGCTGTTACATCAGCAAGCAGCGGTCTTATTTTATCCACAAATGCTTGTGTCTGTTCGGGGCAGCGTCCTACATAAAGGGATGGATCAAGCAGCTCCTGAATTTCACTTTCGGTAAGTCCGAACTCTTTTTCTGCCGCAAGGCGGTCAAGCAGGTCGCATTCTTCGCCGTTTTTCATCTTTGCTGACGCCTCCATCGAGCATCTGCGTATTATCTCATGCAGCTGTTGACGATCACCTCCGCGTTTAACCGCCTCCATCATAAGGTTTTCAGTGGCGATAAACGGCAGATATTCCTTCAGCGTTTTCTCGATCATCTTTTCATTAACAAAAAGACCATTTGTAACATTTTGAGCCAGTCTCAGAATAGCGTCTGCACACAGGAAGCCTTCGGGCAGAGAGATACGGCGGTTTGCCGAATCATCGAGCGTCCGTTCCAGCCACTGCGTTGCGGCAGTCATAGGTGCATTTGCAGCATCAGCAATCAGATATCGTGCCAGCGAGCATATACGTTCGCAGCGCATAGGATTACGCTTATATGCCATCGCTGACGAGCCTATCTGATCCTTTTCAAACGGTTCTTCAAGCTGACGATCATGCTGCAGCAGACGGATATCATTTGCCATACGATAACAGCTTTGTGCAATTGAGGACAGAGCATTCAATATACGGCTGTCCACCTTGCGGGGATAAGTCTGACCACAGACATCGTAGTATTCATTGAACCCGAAATCGGCAGCAATAAGACTGTTCATTTGATCGATTTTGGATGAATCACCGTTAAACAGTTCGATAAAGCTTGCTTCAGTGCCTGTTGTACCACGGCAGCCGAGAAATTTTATATTAGCAAGTGCAAAATCTATCTCGTCGAGATCGGAAAGCAGTTCCTGCATCCAAAGCGACGCACGCTTACCTACCGTAGTCGGCTGAGCAGGCTGATAGTGCGTGTATCCAAGTGTGGGCATCGCTTTATATTTCTCGGCGAAATCAGCAAGATTTGCCAAAACGCCCAAAAGCTCTGCACGCAGATAGCGCAGAGCATCTCTATAAATAATCAGGTCGGCATTATCGGTAACGTAGCAGCTCGTTGCACCTAAATGAATAATTCCTGCAGCTGTCGGAGCCGCCTTGCCGTAAGCGTACACATGAGCCATAACATCATGGCGCACTTCCTTTTCTCGTTGCTTTACACATTCGTAATCGATATCCTCGATATGTGCCGAAAGCTCCTCGATCTGCTCTGTTGTAACAGGAAGTCCAAGCTTCATCTCCGCTTTAGCCAAAGCCGTCCATAGTTTGCGCCAAGTCTGATAGCGTGTATCTGCCGAAAATAATTTCAGCATATATTCTGAAGCGTAGCGTGATGATAATGGCGATTCATATCTGT
>JAFTVU010000152.1 GCA_017465665.1 Oscillospiraceae bacterium
GTAAAGCTGCTGAAAAATGAGGGATATGAGGAAGTGCTTGGTAGCGTCCTCCTCGGGGAGTACGAGATATATTGCGGATTTACGATTGCAGAACTCCTCCACATCAATCGAGGTGTCGAAGCAGAGTATCTGTTCAAGCTCTGAATCGAGGAATGCGTTTAGTCGGGAGAGTGCCGTTGACATTACGCTTGCCATAGCCTGTTCTGAGGAGTTGAGAGCCGCGCCTGCAAACCACCTCGCCTTATGTTCGGAGGGGAGCAGCTCAATCAGCCTCTGAAACTGCGTCTGACCTTTACCGCTTGAGGGAGCGAGTAAGTCCTGAATCAGTTTAAACACGCTTATTATGTGCCGCTTTTCGGGCGGGCAGAATTCAGCCACAAGGAGTATTACTGCGGTTATAAGTCCCTCGGCGCATTCGTAGAAGAATGCGTTTTGTCCCATATTGGATATATTTCCGTCTGCCGAGATTATGGTCTTGGCAGTTATTTTTGCGAACTTTTCCGCTTTCGCCTTGAATTCCAGCTTGTCCTCTTTTTTGTATAAATCCATATACTTGTTCACAAGGTACAGCATATTGTATCCGCTGCTGCGTGTGGGATTTCGCAGATCTATTACGGATATCTTGTAGCCGTAATATTTCTCAGCAATGGTGGCGGTGTTTCGGTAGAGGTCGCCCTTGCTGTCGGTGGTGATGAAGCTCATTCCTGCGGCACAGCAGTATTCGATGTTCGGGTATAGAAAGTTTGCAGTCTTGCCGACACCTGACGCACCAATCATCAGCGTGTGGATATCTGCGTCATCCACAAGTGCAGTCATTCCTCCAACGCCCTCATTACAGCCAACTATGAGACCATCTACCGTTGGAAGCTGCTGTCCCTTTCGCCACAGTTCGGGCGTGTAGGGTATCTGCTTGTAGGTGTTGCTTATCTCTCGGGGAGTAGCAAACCGAGCCGTACCATGCTGTCCGTTGCCTACTGGTTTGTTGGGAATTCCCTTGAGGGAATAGGTGCTGCCTATGGCAACTATAAGCCCTATTACGAGAAACGCCGCCCCGAACAGGCATAGCGTCAAGATTTGTGTAGATTCCATATTCGTCCTTTCATATTCTTAAAATGTTCAGCCCTTTCTGTTCGGCATATCTTGCGGTGTAGAAGGTGCCGCCTCGGTTATTCCGCAGATAGCAGACAAGATGACCGCTGTTATCCACCAGATGTCTGTTGCGGTCCAGCATACAGTCCTTGGTGTATTCATCCGACAATATCCGTACCTTATCTGCTCTTTTCAGAATATCATTGTACTGCTGCCGTTGGCTGTTGTTCCATTTGAGCGTCTGCTGCTCGGGAGAACAAGGTAATACAAGCACCAGCCTTATCTGCGGATACTTTTCTTTCATCCTCAGTATTGTTTCCTCTGCAAGCATATCGAAACCCAATGCTCCTCCTGCACCAAAGAATACAACGCCTTGCTCTATGAGCTTCCTTACCGCCGATTCAAGTGAAAACTGTATTTCAGTACAGTCCTTCGGCAGAATTCTGTGTCCTGAAAAACAGGCTACTTTGCTTTTTTCAATCATATAAAAACCTCCAATATAGTGATTTATCACTATTATATCATATTTTAGTGAAATATCACTAATCTTTTTCACATAATTCGTATAAACTAGGTTTAGAACGAGTTGTGAGGTGAGATTGTATGAGGATTTACGAAGCGACAGCAAAGCGGATTCGTGAGCTTTGTAAGGAGCGCGATATAACTCCTAATGGTCTGTCATACCTTTCGGGGATATCTCAATCCACCATCAAAAGTATTCTAAACGGTGAAAGTCAGAACCCGGGCGTCGCAACGATCAAGAAGATATGCGATGGTCTTAACATAACTATCGGTGAGTTCTTCAGCACCGAGGAATTTGACAACCTTGAACAAGAGCTGCAGTAATCACATTCCCATAACAAATCCCGCCCGAGGAGTCTCCTCGGGCGTTTCTGCTTGTCCTGCATCCTGTGACAGCGTTTCCTCTGCATTAAGCCGCAGAGCGTGGTTGGCGGTTTCACAGAG
>JAFTVU010000153.1 GCA_017465665.1 Oscillospiraceae bacterium
TGCGGAAGCTTCTGTCATAGCCACAGTACATCCCTCCTTTTGCCATTAGTATACCACAGCAAAGGCAGACCGGTCAAGCGCTATTTCACGGAGTTTACACCTACAACTCCGCCTGCTGCTCCGAAAGCCACGCACAGCACCAGCTTCACGATAAGCATAGCACCGCCGACATTCAACGTTACCAGTGATATCAGCAGCGGAAGTACCATATACAGCAGACCGCACAGCGCGCCTGCGGAGAGCCCTCTGTGTCGTCTTAGCCTGCCTGCTGTATGCCCTGCAACAAAGCAGGAAAGCGCCATCGCAACAATGGAAACCGCGCCTGAGAGCGCTTCGGCAGAGTCTGTAAGCAGCAGGAATATTGCTCCGACAGCTGATAGTATAAAGGTTGTAGCATAGCCGAATAAAACTCCCGTTGTGAACGGGCGCAGCCGATGTTCTCGTTTAGCTTTGCGCATGATGTCCTCCCGATAAGTTACTTATAGGGAATTATATGTCTGACGAATGCAATGCATGCGTCTGTTGCGGGTTTTGTTTTACTTGTTTTCAGCAAAACAAATACCGCCCCGAAAGGCGGTATCAAGTGTTTATTTTGCTTCGTAGATATCTTTGATGGAGCGTGTTACCAGTCTCTTGAAGAGCGGTGCTACTCTGTCTGCGGTCTCCTGTACCTCTGCATGGGTGAGTGGATTCTGGGAGATGCCTGCCGCAAGGTTAGAGATACAGCTTATGCCGCATATCTCCATGCCTGCGTGACGTGCCGCCATAGCTTCAACGGCGGTGGACATACCCACAGCGTCAGCGCCAAGAGCGGAGTACATGCGTATCTCAGCAGGGGATTCGTAGTTAGGACCTGTTGTCTGAACGTAAACACCCTCGCGCAGCGGGATCTTTTCATCGGTTGCTGCGTTGCGGATAATACTTCTCAGCTTCTTTGAGTATATCTCAGACATATCGGGAAAGCGCACGCCCAGTTCGTCTATATTTCCGCCAATGAGAGGAGACGGAACAAATGATGAGATATGATCTGTTATCATCATGAAATCACCGCAGTTGAATGTGCGGTTGATTCCGCCTGCTGCATTTGTCAGGAACAGCGTTTTTGCGCCCATCAGCTTCATAAGTCTTGTGGGGAGTACTACATCAGACATCTTATAGCCTTCATAATAATGCACACGTCCCTGCATTGCAACTATCGGAACTCCACCTGCATAGCCGAACACAAAACGACCTTTATGACCTGCAACAGTGGAGATAGGGAAGCCCTCAAGCTCATTATAGTCGAGAGTTTCTTTGATATCCATCGTATCGGCATAATCGCCGAGACCGCTGCCCAGAATAAGAGCTATCTCAGGCTGGAAGCTGATCTTCTTCTCGGCGGAATTGTAGCATTTTAAAAGCTTTTCATATACTTCGTTCATTTTATACCTCCCAGCCGTTGAGATACTTCTCCTGTTCGGGGGTGAGCTTATCTATCTCAATGCCCCAGCTTGCGATCTTTCTGAGAGCTACCTCTCTGTCTACCTCAGCAGGAACATTTACTGTCATGCTACCGTCCTTGCCGAGATTACCCTTGTTCTTTACAACATGCAGAGCAGACAGTGCCTGTATAGCAAAGCTCATATCCATGATCTCTGCAGGGTGACCGTCGCCTGCCGCGAGATTAACAAGTCTGCCCTCGGCGATGATGAATACAGTCTTTCCGTTAGCCAGCTTGTAGCCCATGATGTTGTTTCGTGCAAGATAGCTGTCTACAGCGATCTCGCGCAGCTTAGCCATATTTACTTCTACGTCAAAGTGACCTGCGTTGCAGCAGATAGCGCCGTCCTTCATGTTGAGGAAAGCCTCCTCGCCTATAACGTCTGCACAGCCTGTAACTGTTACGAAGAAATCGCCTATCTTTGCAGCTTCACGCATGGGCATTACCTTGAAGCCGTCCATTACAGCCTCCATAGCCTTGATGGGATCGATCTCGGTTACGATCACCTCTGCGCCAAGACCCTTTGCGCGCATTGCAACGCCCTTGCCACACCAG
>JAFTVU010000154.1 GCA_017465665.1 Oscillospiraceae bacterium
GTATGCGTCAAGGTGTTCAATTCCGATTATTCCAAGGCTGATGTACTTAATGAAGCACTCAACCAGTCCCGTATAGAGCTTACAGGTCTTAACATTCCCAAGATCCGTGAGGTGACCACTATTGATGGCAAGTGGGCTATCGTTTCTGATTATATCAAGGGCAAGACCCTTGCTCAGCTCATGGAAGAGAATCCCGACAAGAAGGTCGAGTATCTTACAATGCTGGTAGATATCCAGCTGGATATCAATTCCAAGACCTGCCCCATGCTTAATAAGCTGAAAGATAAGATGAACCGCAAGATCAGTGCGTGTGAACTGGATGCTACAACAAGGTACGACCTCCACACCCGTCTTGACAGTATGCCTAAGCACAACAAAGTGTGCCACGGCGATCTTAACCCGTCCAATATCATCATTACTGATGATGGAACCCCTTATATCCTTGACTGGTCGCACGCAACGCAGGGCAACGCTTCCGCAGACGCAGCGAGAACATATCTTCTGTTCTGGCTGAACGGTGATATCACCGGTGCTCAGAAGTACCTTGATATCTTCTGCGAGAAGAGCAACACTGCAAAGCAGTATGTTCAGAAGTGGATGCCCATCGTTGCTGCTTCCCAGTCCGTAAAGGGCAATGAAAAAGAGCGTGAGTTCCTGCTTAGCTGGGTAAATGTAGTTGATTACGATTAATAGGAGGATATAGCAATGTTAAAGATCACAGTATGTATCGGTAGCTCCTGCCATATAAAAGGCTCCCGCAGCGTAGTTGAGCAGCTGCAGTATCTGATCGCAGAGAATAACCTCGGCGATAAGGTAGACCTCGGCGGAACATTCTGCATGGGCAAGTGCCAGCAGGGTGTCTGCGTTACCATCGGAGAGGAGTTCTTCTCCGTAACTCCCGAGACCGTTACGGACTTCTTCGAAAACGAGGTAAAGACCAGATTATGATGATAATACAGGTCTGCGTAGGCAGCTCCTGTCACCTGAAAGGCTCTGCGGAAATCGTGGAGCTTTTTCAGAAAGCGATAGAGGAGCATTGCCTTGAGGATGAAGTGGCTCTTGCAGGCAGCTTCTGTACAGGAAAGTGTAACCGTATCGGAGTAACTGTTCAGATCGACGACGAGATCCATACAGGTGTCACCCGTGAGAGCTTTAAAGAGTTTTTCAGCGAAAATGTACTTAAACGGATAAGCGGCGAAGGGAAATAACAGTTATGGCAAATTGTCTTACATTAAAGAAATCCAACTGTAAAAATTGTTACAAGTGTATCAGGCACTGTCCCGTAAAGGCAATCCGCTTTTCGGGTAATCAGGCGCATATCATAGGAAACGAATGTATACTCTGCGGTCAGTGCTTTGTTGTCTGTCCCCAAAATGCAAAGGAGATAACCAGCGAGGTTGAGAAGGTCAAGGTGCTGCTTCAGGGTGGTTCTCCAGTTATAGTCAGCCTTGCACCGTCCTTTGCCGCAAACTATGACGGAGTTGGTATAGCTTCAATGCGTGACGCCATGCAGAAGCTCGGCTTCTACGACGTGGAGGAGACCGCAATAGGTGCCGCTATCGTAAAGAACGAGTATGAGCGTATGCTTAAAGAGGATGACAGGGATATCGTGATATCCTCCTGCTGTCACTCCATCAATCTGCTTATACAGAAATACTATCCCACAGAGCTTAAATATCTTGCTGATGTGGTTTCTCCCATGCAGGCACACTGTATGGATATCAAGCAAAGATATCCTACCGCAAAGACTGTCTTTGTAGGTCCCTGCGTTGCGAAAAAGGATGAGGCAGAATATTACGGAGAGGCTGTTGACGCTGTTCTAACCTTTGAGGAGCTTACCGAGTGGATGGAAGCCGAGCATATACAGCTTAGATCTGAGACGGATGTCACTGCTGAGAGTCGCACACGCTTTTTTCCCACAACCGGTGGTATACTGAAGTCGATGGAGCAGGAAACAGGCTACACCTACATCGCAGTTGACGGTATAGAAAACTGTATGTCAGCTCTTGA
>JAFTVU010000155.1 GCA_017465665.1 Oscillospiraceae bacterium
AGGTCACAGTGATATCCAGAAACACCGTTATAGACGGTAATGTGCGCTCTCTTGCAAATATGCAGGTTGACGGTAACATCAAGGGCAATGTTGAAACTACCCGCGATATCGATATGACAGGTAAGGTAGTTGGCGATATCAAGTGCAACAATGCGTCCATGAACTCTGCGGCCATGCAGGGCAATCTTACCATCAAGGGTAAAATGCGTATGGACAGAGATACTATACTTATCGGTGATCTCACCTCCCAGTATGCGGATGTAAACGGTCGTATCAGGGGCAAGATGGAGATCGCAGGCAAGGCAGAGCTGAAGCGTGACGCTATCGTATTCGGAGACATCAACGCTTCCACTATCGCGGTAACAGACGGCGCTATCATCCAGGGCTATGTCAACACGACTTTCCTCTCTAAGGAGGACAGCCGTAATGCATTCCCCGAGGCTATCTCTCTGGAGGCATCCTCAAAGGATAACGGCACAAACTGATAAGCGTCTGAAAGGTATTTTTACATGAGCAAACAAAAAACTTCCCTTGCACCTATCATTTCTACAATAGTTGTAGCAGCGCTTGCCCTTGCAGTGGCGGTGTTTGCTATCATTCTTATAACAGGTGAGGATGCTATATCGAGTAGTAATCCTACCGGCACAGACAACACTTCAGTGTCTGCACCGTTCTCTCCGACACAGGAACTGGTGGATGAATGCACCTACGCTGCACATGATCTGGTTGCGGCAAATTATAAGGTGGTACGCCTGTTCGTTACGGAGGGTCTTGATCATCTGGACGAGCCTTACGGCAATCTTCCCGAGGATGGCTACTACACCGCAGACAGCGCGGCGTACAGGAGCTTTGAGGATATCTCCTCTCTGCTTCATTCGGTATATACTTCCAATGAAGCTGAACGGATACTCACAAATGTTGACGGAAACGGACTTCAGGTATATAAAGACCGCGAAAAGCTCGTTAAGATAGAAGAAACTTATGAGGGAACAGCGGAGACCACCGCAGAGCCCGAAACTTCCACAGAAGACGGAAGCGTACAGTACAAGACCGAGTATGTGCTTGGTATAAGTGCTGATTTCGTTCCCGCACAGGATTATACAAAGGACTGGTCCAGCGTGCGTATTGCTGTGACCCCGATATCAGAGAACGAGTGCAGCCTTAAGGTGTATCTTGACGGAGTTTCTCCCGATACAGCCACAGAGGACGACGCTGATTCTGTTCTGGATATTTCCATGATAAGGGCAGAAAATGGCTGGCGCCTGACCTCGTTTGCATACTGATATGCCTGATAAGAAAAAAAGCGGTAATCCCCTTGGGGTATACGCTGTTGCAAGTCAGTTCGCATTTGCGGTGATATCGCCGCTGTTGGTGTTCATTGTTGGCGGTTATTTTGTAAGTCAGCATTTCGGATGGCCCGATTGGGCTATGCTGATATGCGTGGCGCTTGGAATATTATTCATGCTTTGCGGCGGTATTTCCCATCTGCAGAAGCTGATAAGGATGTATGCCAAGGATGACAAGGAAGCGCCTAAGGTGTATATGAGCCGCGAGGATAACGACTATTACGACGATTACACAAACAACAAGCATGGCTTTTAAAAAACAAGATATAATAACGCAGGAGATGCGCTCCCTGCTGCCATACTATCTGGCAGTGAACGGCGTTTTCTTCGCGGTGATACTGGTGCTGTTCTTCGCTATGGGATATGATTATACCCTTATTATCGGAGGAGTATACGGCAATATATTCTGCGTGCTGAATTTCTGGCTGCTCGGAATAACCGCCCAGAATGCTGTGAGGAAATCTCCGAAGAAAGCACAGACCTATATGAACAGTATGTACTGCATACGTTATCTGGGACTTTTTCTCGTGATGACGGCTGCTGCGGTGCTGCCGTTCATTGATCTGCTAACAGCGCTTATACCGCTGCTGTTCCCAAAGCTCGTTATCACGATAAGAGCGTTCAGGGAAAAACAATGATATTTTCCGCTTATGCGGATGATAT
>JAFTVU010000036.1 GCA_017465665.1 Oscillospiraceae bacterium
AGAAAGGGGAGATACTATGCTGCGTATCGCTGTGTGCGATGATGAAAAGCAACTGGCAGAAGAAAACAAAGCTGTGCTGGAAAAAACGCTGGCAGAGATCTGCGTCAGTGCTGAAATAGCCGTATATACAGACAGCCGCAACCTGCTTTATGATATAACGGAGGACAGTTTTCATTATGACTTACTGCTTTCTGATATCGAAATGCCTGAAATTTCAGGCATGGAGCTTGCTGAAAGAATAAAGCCTTTCCTGCCCGATATACGCATTGTTTTCATTACCTCGCATATCGAATACGCCATAGACGCTTTCGAACTGTCTATATTCAGATATGTGCCGAAATCCGACATTGCAAAACGCTTGCCCACTGCAATAAAGGACGCCGTTTCGCTTATAAATCTTGAAGCTGATAAAAGCTATACGATACAGGCAAAAGGCAGATTTGAAAAGATACCGTTCAAGGATATCCTGTATATCGAGCGTGACGGCAAAAATGCCGCCATCAACACAGCCGACGGAGTATCAAAGGTGCGCAAGAGCCTGCAGGCAGTTTTTGACGAGCTTGATTCGGAAGAATTCATATTCATCGACAGAGGGTATATCGTAAATCTTATCCACATCATGCAGATAAAGAACAGCACCGCTGTGCTGAAAAACGGAACAGTGCTTCCTATAAGCCGCTCTCATCTTCAGGCAGTAAAGGAGCAGATAAACAATTACTGGGGGAATATAATATGACGATAGCTTCAGAATTTTTCGCTTCCCTTGTTCGTATAATTCTGTGCCTGTTCTTTATAACACGAGAAAAGCCGAGCGTGAAAGCCCTGCTGATATCTGCGGCGGGTGCGGCGGTATCGTGTATTATCCTGCTTTTTACGGATATGCCGCTCCTGTATATTCCTCTGTGCGAGGTAGTCGCAGTCCTGCCGTGCCTTGAACTAGCCGACAGAGCCGACCGCAGAAACGACCTGTTCTTCTGCATCATGTACCAGATAGGAATTTCTCTGTGGAGTTTTATTTTCGGAAAAGCACTTGCATCTGTTTTCAGCATAAGCGAGTTTTCGGTCAGAACTGCACTGTGGGGACAGCTTCCTTTGTGGATAGTAAATATCGTGCTTGTAATTGTCGCTGTGCTGATGTACAAGGGCAGGGAAATTACTATCCGAGCCGCTTCCTTTGCGGCGGTATTGGGAATGTTCGGAGTGGTGGCTTTTTCGGAAAATACAGCTTCGGGCGATATGACCATTACATATCTCATCCTCTCGGTCATCCTCCTTGCGGGAATAATGGTACACAGGCTGAGCAAGCAGTATGAAACAGAAAAAGAGCTTGCCGAGCTTAAAGAAAAACAAGCTGAGCTTCTGGAACGCGATTATAATGTACTGAATAAAGCATATTCTGAAAACGCAAAGACCTTTCATGATATGCACAACCATATAGGCGCGGTACGCAGTCTGCTGACCGCCGAAAAATACGACAAGGCCATCGAATACCTTGACGACCTGCAGAAGCCTGTAAGCGGCATGACCACTGCCGTGTGGACAGGCGATGAGACCGTTGATTATCTCATAAACAGCAGGATTGCCGCAGCACAGAACGAAAACATTAGCTTTGAAACGCAGATAGAATTCCCTAAGGGTACGAATATAGGCGGAGCCGACCTGTGCGCGGTGCTGGGCAATCTTCTGGATAATGCCTTTGACGCTGTAAGAAAGGACAGCACCTCTGAAAGCCGCAGTATTAAGCTTACTATACGCAGAATAAACTGTATGCTTGTCATAAAAGTCGCTAATACCTTCAGCGGTGAGCTGAGAGCCTATGACGGAAAGCTAAAAACTACAAAGACCGAAAAGGGGCTTCACGGCTGGGGTATAGAAAGTGCAAGAACTGCCGCTGGAAAATACAGCGGAACTGTACAGACTACCGCAGAAAACGGTGTTTTTACTGCGGTCGCGACCATGTCGTTTGATAAGGATTAACAATTCACGGACAAAAAACTGCCGTTTGCGGACATTTCCGCAGACGGCTTATTTTTATGTTATCATGTAATCACAACAGAAACACACAAACGGAGGAAATGTTATGAGACATACAATTACAAGAACAATAATCGGTATCATCTGGCTTGCAGCCGCTGTGGTAAGTATTTTTTCTGCCAACTATCTGATGGCAGTTGCAGGATCTGTTGCAGGACTTGTTTACTTAGGCTCTGCCTACAGCATGAGAAAAAAGGAAAAGGGCAATAAGTAATGAGCGAAAACATCTTACAGATAAACAGGCTTAACGGCTGGTATAAAAAAGGGAACGACATCCTGTCGGAGCTTTCGTTTGAGCTTCATAAAAACGAGAGCGTTGGTCTTATCGGACTTAACGGCGCAGGAAAAACAACGCTGATAAAGATACTTTCGGGGCTGCTCGACAGCTATAACGCCGACAGCATATCCTTTGACGGAAAGTCGATAATGTTCCGCGACAGCAGGTTCAAAACGCTGCGATACACCGTTTTTTCAGAGGACAGCTCTTTCGGCTACTTCACTTTCAGAGAGTATCTGTCCTATGTATTTTCGGCCTACGGAAAAAAGCTCCCCGATGTAACGGAGCTTGTAAAGGGATTTCACTTCGAAGAGTATGAGAACAAGCTCCTTAAAGACCTGTCAATGGGCAACAGGCGCAAGGTAAATCTGATAACAGCCTTTGCGTTGAAAGCTCCGCTCCTGTTCCTTGACGAGCCTGTAAACGGTCTGGACTTTCAGAGCACAGAATTTCTGTACAGCCTTATCTCAGGCTACAAGGAGCACGGAACACTGCTGTTTTCGTCCCACATACTTGAAAGCATCACACTCACATCGGACAGGGTGATGGTGCTTGAAAACGGCAGTATATCACGCATATTTACAGGCGGAGAGATAACCGCCGAAAGCGTAAGAAAGGTTTTAAAGCTTGACAATGTTATTTAATGTATTCAGAAGAAAGCTTTTCGGGAACGGCTTTGAAAAGATATTAAAATATATAGTTATCTGCACGGCTGTTTTCTTCGGACTGTATATGGCGGAAATAAATGTAACTATTGCACCGTTTATAAAATACCTGATGTCCGGTACATTCACCGCAGGCATCATGTGGCACTCGCTGTGCTCTGACAATTCCGCGGAGCTTAGCGGAATAGCCGCACTTCCTTTCAGAAAGCACGACTTTACCTTTTCGTACATTTGCGCTTACGGACTTTACACTGTCATCACAAAATC
Organism: Oscillospiraceae bacterium; assembly: GCA_017465665.1. Lineage (GTDB taxonomy): Bacteria > Bacillota > Clostridia > Oscillospirales > Ruminococcaceae > CAG-115. The sequence goes on from JAFTVU010000036.1 coordinate 3,244, forward strand.
CGCACTGCTGATGGCTGTGATGTTCGCAGTATCCGTCCCCGATATCACAGAGATCATCGGCTCTGTGATATGTATGCTGGGCGGCGTTTTTGTAACTTCTGCTGTATTCGCTATGAAAAAGCACCGTATCGTCGGTTTGGCATGGGCGGCAGTTTCGGTTGCGGCTGTATTTTCGGAATACGCTGTTATCCTTCTTTCGGCAGACCTTGTCGTTGCGATGCTCGTACTTCTGACCGCTGACCCTTATAATTTCATCAACAGCTTTACGGCAACAGCTATCCTGAAAAGCTCCCAAAAGCACAGCGTATGGAAATATCTTTTCCGCTATATGACAGCGCGTAAGAATTACCTCATCAACACCGCCGCGATGTGGGTCGTAGCAATAGTTTTCCCGTTTTTGCTGAGAGAAAGCGGAGCAGACAACTTCCTGCCTATCGGCTTTGCCATTCTTTCGATAAACACTCCTCTGTGCGTGCTTATTTCCGCAGACAGCTCCCTGAGAGAAGCTGTGCATTTTCTTCCCTCGGGAACAAAGATGTTCTGTCTGCCCTATTTTTCTTTCATAGCGTTAAATAATGTCATCGCCTATACATTTTATCTCGCAAGCTTCGGCTTGCAAGCAGGTGGTCTTGAGCCGAAAAACATTGTGCTTGCAGTAGCATTTGCTTTGCTCGGTGCATCAGGCTCGGTCGTTATGGAAATGAGATTTCCGCTTACAGAATGGAAAACAGAGAGCGACCTGTGGCATCACCCGAGAAAGTATATCGTTCCTGCGATACTGATGCTTATTGCGGGGTTGATATGCGTTGTGTGATATCCGCAGATTCACAATGGGCTGAATTGTATCAAATACCGCAATCTTTGCCAATACTGATACCGTAGTTGATACAATCAGCTACGGTATTTTTGTTTTATAAGCTGTTTGCCTATAGGGATGGACTGAACCAGTAAAAACGGACAATGACAAAAAAAGACCTCCTATGGTATAATGAAAATACCATAGGAGGATTTTTTTACAATAACACAAGTATGTAAAATCAGCTAGTCGTGTTTTGTAAAATCCATGTAAAATAAATCGCAGCGCTATAGACAGGCTGATATTTTACAACAATTTTACATAACATTGCTTTGTATTTTTACAATAAGCGGGTATGATAATATCGTAACCAAATGAGAAAGGAATAACTACAATGAAAAGATCATCAGTATTTTAACAGCAGCGCTTGTTATGTGCGGCACACTCGCAGGCTGTTCCTCCGAAAAGGAAGCAGTGGCAACAGACGGCTCTACATCCATGGAAAAGGTCATCGGAGTTCTCGGAGAGACCTTTGAGCTGGACACAGGAATTACAGTTACTTACAATCCCACAGGCTCGGGCTCGGGTATCAAGGCGGTTGCCGCAGGGACCTGCGACATCGGACTTTCCAGCCGCGACCTCAAGGACGAGGAAAAGGCACAGGGACTTAAAGCAACAGTTCTCGCTTATGACGGAATTGCGATCATCGTAAACCCCGAAAATCCCGTTTCTGACCTTGATGTTAAAACTATCGCAAAGATCTACACAGGCGAGATTGCAAACTGGAATGAAGTCGGCGGCAATGACAGCGAGATCGTGCTTATCGGACGTGAGGCAGGAAGCGGCACCCGTGACGGCTTTGAGTCCATCACAGGCACAGAGGATAACTGCAAGTACCGTCAGGAGCTTACCTCCACAGGCGACGTTATCACAACTGTTGCAGGCAATCCTGCGGCTATCGGCTACGCTTCTGTAGCTTCCGTAAAGGACAGTGTAAAGATGCTGACAGTAGGCGGTGTTGCTCCCTCTGAGGCTACCATAAAGGACGGCAGCTATATCGTTCAGCGTCCTTTCGTGCTGGTAACAAAGGCTGATACAGAGCTTTCAGAGAGCGCACAGGAATTCTTCGACTACATCACCTCTGAAAACGCAAGAGAAGCAATTTCCTCCGCAGGCGTTGTTGCGGCAAACTGATATAAATAGGTTACAGTAGCGGCAGGGCTGTCCTGCCGCATACAGCCATATACGGAGCAAACTTATGAAGAAAAATAAAATGATAGAAAGAGTCATTCACGGCATATTTCTGATACTCGGACTGCTGACTGTCGGCTGTGTTCTGCTTATCACGATATATCTCGTGATTTCGGGCATACCCGCAATAGCGGAGATAGGACTTTTCGACTTCCTTTTCGGAACGGAATGGGCATCCACCGCCAACGAACCGAAATACGGAATACTTCCCTTTATACTGACAAGCGTTTACGGAACGGCAGGAGCTATCCTTATCGGTGTTCCGATAGGATTTTTTGCGGCGGTCTACCTCTCGAAACTTGCTGACACAAAGATAAAAGCCTTTATGGAGGGAGCTGTCAGTCTGCTTGCAGGAATCCCGTCAGTAGTGTATGGTCTGGTGGGTATGCTGGTGCTTGTGCCTGCTGTGCGTGAGATATTTGATATTCCCGACGGTGCGAGCCTGTTTTCAGCAATTATCGTTCTTGCAATTATGATCTTACCCTCTATTATCAAGGTTTCTATGACCGCTCTTGAGGCTGTTCCAAAGGAATACGAGGACGCGTCTCTCGCCCTCGGCGCAACTCCTGTTGAAACATATTTCAGAGTTTCCGTACCTGCCGCAAAAAGCGGAATTGCGGCGGCTGTAGTGCTCGGTGTGGGACGTGCGATAGGCGAAGCTATGGCGGTTATGATGGTATCGGGAAATGTGCCGAATATGCCGTCACTGTTTCAGAGTGTGCGTTTTCTCACAACGGCGGTTGCTAGTGAAATGTCCTATTCAAGCGGACTTCAGCAGCAGGCGCTTTTCTCGATTGCACTTGTGCTGTTCCTCTTTATTATGCTGATAAATGCAACGCTTAACTTTTTCTTGAAAAAGGAGAAAGACTGATGCTTAGTAAAAAACGAAAAGCCTATATTGGCGTAATGAAAGCTGCTATGTATATCTCTACTGGACTTACTGCGGCGCTTGTAATATTCCTTGTGGCGTATGTTTTTATCAAGGGTATTCCGCATATCTCGTGGGAGCTTTTATCCACAAAGCCCAGCTACATAAGCGGCAGGATAGGTATCCTCCCCGATATACTGAATACGCTTTACATCGTCCTTGCAACGCTTCTCTTCGTTATTCCGCTCGGCGTTGGCGCGGCGATATATCTGACCGAATACGCAAAAAACAAAAGGCTTGTCGGTATTATCGAATATGCGGCAGAAACGCTTTCGGGTATTCCGTCTATAATTTACGGACTTGTGGGAATGCTGTTTTTCTGTCAGTTCCTTGGCTTTAAGACCTCGCTTCTGGCAGGCTCGCTGACACTTGTTATTATGAACCTGCCGACCATAATGCGTACAACTCAGGAGAGCCTTAAAACAGTTCCGCAAAGCTATCGTGACGGCGCATTCGGTCTTGGCGCAGGAAAGTGGAGAGTTATAAGAACTGTGGTGCTTCCCGGCTGCGTTGACGGAGTTATCACAGGCTGTATCCTGTCTGTGGGACGAATCTTAGGCGAATCTGCAGCGCTGCTCTTTACAGCAGGCTTTGCCCACGCTCTGAATGGGATATTCGAGGGACTTACCTCCCCGGGTGCTTCCCTTACCGTTGCGCTTTATGTTTACGCAAAGGAGCAGGGCGAGTTCGGAGTTGCTTTCGCAATAGCTGCGATACTTATGATCTTAACGCTTCTTATAAATTTTTCTGCAACCCTTGTCAGCAGATATTTTGCAAAAAAGCGTAAGCTTTGACCGAAAGGAATGATACAATGAGAGATATAATGACAGCGAAAGACCTGAACTTGTGGTACGACAAAACACAGGCACTCAAAAATGTGAATATTACTATCCCCGAAAAGAGCATAACTGCATTTATCGGACCGTCGGGCTGCGGAAAGTCAACCTTTCTCAAGACCTTGAACCGCATGAATGACCTCATTCCATCGGTTAAGATAACAGGCGAGGTCTGCTATAACGGACAGAACATCTATGACAGCAGCGTTGACGTAAACGAGCTTCGCCGTGATATCGGCATGGTATTCCAGAAACCTAATCCTTTCCCGATGAGCATTTATGATAACATTGCCTACGGTCCCCGTACACACGGTATCAAGTCAAAGGTAAAGCTTGACGAGATAGTTGAGCAATCCCTCAGAGATGCGGCTATCTGGGACGAGGTAAAGGACAGGCTGAAGAAAAATGCCCTCGGAATGTCGGGCGGTCAGCAGCAGAGATTATGCATTGCAAGGGCGCTTGCGGTAAAGCCGAAGATCCTCCTCATGGACGAGCCGACCTCTGCGCTTGATCCTATATCAACATCGAGGATCGAAGAACTTGCAATCCAGCTGAAAAAGAGTTATACTATTGTTATAGTAACTCACAATATGCAGCAGGCAGTCCGGATCTCCGATAACACGGCATTCTTTTTACTGGGCGAGCTTATCGAATACGGCGAGACCGAAAAGCTGTTTTCACAGCCCGTTGATAAGCGAACAGAAGACTATATTACAGGAAGGTTTGGATGATGAGAAGCAGATTTGATGAGCAGCTGAATATACTTAACACAGAAATGATAGAAATGGGCGCACTCTGCGAGGAGGCTATCGCACTGGCTTCAAAGGCACTTACTTCGGGAAATGTGGAGCTTGCCGAAAATGTTTCGGCGATTTCTTCGGATATTGACCACAAGGAGCGCGACATCGAATCGCGCTGCATGAAATTACTTTTACAGCAGCAGCCTGTTGCAAGGGATTTAAGACAGATCTCCGCTGCACTTAAAATGATTACCGATATGGAACGTATCGGCGATCAGGCGGAGGATATCGCAGAGATAATAACCTATCTTGAGGGCAGGACAGCTGAGGAAACGGTGCATATCCGTGATATGGCGGCTGAAACTATCTCGATGGTAACAGACAGCGTTGACGCCTATGTAAAAAAGGATACCGAGCTTGCAAGATCGGTCATCGTCCACGATGATAAGGTTGATGAGTATTTCGACAGAATAAAGGACAGTCTTATCAAAATGATCGCAGAAGACCCCGAAAACGGCGAATATGCTCTTGATCTGCTGATGATAGCAAAGTACTTTGAGCGTATCGGCGATCACGCGACAAATATCGCCGAGTGGGTGATATTCTCAGTGACAGGCGAACACAAGAACTCATAAAGGAGTTGATTTTATGATATGGTGCGTTGAGGACGACGCAAGTATCCGTGATATAGAGGTTTATGCTTTACAGTCAACGGGATTAGAGGCAAAAGGCTTTGAGGACGGCGACAGCTTTCTTTCTGCGCTGAAGAATGAGCTTCCCGACCTTGTGATCCTTGATGTGATGTTACCAGGTACAGACGGCATCGAGGTGCTGAAAACACTCAAAAGCACG
>JAFTVU010000002.1 GCA_017465665.1 Oscillospiraceae bacterium
GAACCTCGATATTATCCTGATCGAATACTGCAATGCCCGCACTGTCATAGCCGCGGTACTCCAGCTTTTCAAGCGTGCCGAGAAGTATTTCAGCACAGCTCTTTCTGCCCACATAGCCAACGATTCCGCACATGATATTTCCCCCTGTTATATGATTTTGTTTATATAGATATGCTGATGTGTATACAATAATACATCTTATATTTTACAGCAAAAACAGCGGATTGTCAATATTTAAGTTGTTAGTAATTGCAGGTATATAATTATTACCATATGTGATACAGTGTCGTAGAAAGTGAAAATAACCAAAATCCTTGTTCTGTATTGACGTAACAAGTTTTTTGATGTATAATTTAATTATATGAGATTACTTGCTTATCGGAGGGATAGGTATGAGGATATTAAAAAGGCTGGTAGCTGTGATCGTTGCTTGTATAGTGGGAGTAACGACTTTTTCCTGTGCGTATGCTCAGGAAAGCAGTGAGTATAGAGAATATGGCGCAACCGTGCGTACGGTGGCAACACCCAAGGCAAGCTATGCTTCGGGTGAGTACGACAAGACTATCAGCGTCAGGCTGACCTGCACAACAAGTGGTGCAAGGATATTCTATACTACAGATGGTACGGATCCTACATATTATAGCGATATATATTCCGAGCCCATCCGCATCAAGGTTCCCGCAGATGAAACGGAGATCACTGTTACAGTGCGTGCTTACGCGGTCAAAACAGGCTATGACGACAGTGAAACTGTGGAGTTCACCTACACCGTTACAAAGCCTGAGGTGCTTGATGTCACCTATATGGAGATATATAAAAGACCCAGCAAGACCAATTACAGCAAGGGCGACAAGCTGAATCTTACGGGTGGAAGGATATCCGTTACCTACGAGGACGGAACTTACAAGAACATTGACATGACCCAGAGCATGGTTTCGGGCTTCAACAGCAACACGGCGGGTGAAAAGACCGTTACCGTAACGTATGAGGGCTTTACTGATACCTTTACCGTTAATGTAAGAGAGGGCTATGATTACGATTCAACGGGTGCGGGCAAGGAGAATCAGACAGCAACACCCGTTACACCGGATAATGATGAAACCGAGGAAGAGGATATCCGTCCTCAGCTTTCGGGAAGCAACGCCGCAGGATGGAGCAGCATAGAAGAGGAGCTTGCTGAAAGAACCGCAGGAACAAATGCCATAATCATGCTTAACGGCGCGGTGACCGTTCCTGATACTGTTATCCGTGCAGCGGCAAAAAAAGATATCGTGCTGACTTTCCATGCAGAAGATGATTATAAGTGGCAGCTGGATACTTCTGCGATAAACAAGGATACTATCATTCCGTATATGGGTCTTGGAATACGCACATCAGCAATATACATTCCGAGCGTTCCTGTCAATAGTGTGCAGGGTGAGGAAAAGGCAAGGCTCCATATCAACAGCGATAATAAGCTGGGGGCAGGACTTATCGTGGATGTCGGCAAAGAGAACAAGGGGAAATTTGCGGCATTGTATAGATATGACAGCACAGCCAATACTCTTGTTATGCTGGGTAATATCTGCATAGGCAGCGGCGGAGAAGCGGAGCTTATTCCCGATATCAGCGGAGATTATGTCGTGTTTGTAGATACTGATACGGCTATTATCGGAGATCTTGACAATAATATGCTAGTCAATGCGCTGGATGCGGCGCAGCTTCTGAATGCGCTTGTTTACGGCGGCATTCCTGAGGATGATGTGAAATATGATGTAAACAGAGATGGCAATATCAACGCGCTTGATGCGGCAGATATACTGAAAAAGATCATGATGCAGTGATCAAAAAGGAGATGATACAGTGAAAGTAACATTTAATCCCGATGAAAGCGTTGTGAAAATGATAAAGGACGGTCTTGAAAAGAAAGGCGGATATTGCCCTTGTAAGCTGGAGATGTCCGAGGAAAATAAATGTATGTGCAAGGAGTTCCGCGATCAGATAAAGGATCCTGATTTCGAGGGATTTTGTCACTGTATGCTCTATTATAAAGCAAAGTAATACCGAAAGGAGAAACATATATGTCTGAAATAAAGCTCACAAAGGATAATTTTGAGCAGGAGGTCATGAAGTCCGATAAAACAGTTCTTGTCGATTTCTGGGCAAGCTGGTGTGCGCCTTGTATGATGCTTTCACCCGTTATCGCAGAGATCGCCGAGGAGATGGACGGCAGCGTGGCGGTAGGAAAGGTGAATGTTGATGAGGAGCAGGAGCTTTCGATGCAGTACGGAATCAGCAGCATACCTACACTTCTGGTTTTCAGAAACGGCGAGATAGTAAATGCAGCTGTCGGACTTCGCTCTAAGGAAAATATAATCGAAATGCTGAAATAAGAACATCCCCTGCATGTATGAAACGTGCAGGGGATAGTTTTATTTGGTGCTTTCTATAATGATATCCTGCTCTGATGATTCTGATGACTGAGCGGTCTCGGAGCTTATCGTCACCTGAGCTATCACAGCCATGACCTCCTCGGGCAGCTCGTCGCCTGCCTTGATCGCTTCGGCAGCCTGTGCAAGCTGCTCCTCAGAGAAGCCTGCGGCAGCGATCTCGTCAGCGTATTGTGCCATTACTGCCTCGACATTATCAGCGTTGATATCAAGGCTGCTTTTGCTTATAGGCACTTGCTTGCCGTTGGAATCGATGGTGTAGTCCTCGTGGTAGATAAGATCGCTCACCGTAACGAACTCAAAGCCCTTATCGCGCAGCTGTGTGAGGATATCGGGCAGCGCCTCGGTGGTATTTGCAAGATCGTTATGGAAAAGCAGTATAGAACCTGAGCGCGTGCCTGTAAGTACTCTTTCGGTGATCTCCTCAGGAGCAGGCTCTTTCCAGTCTATGCTGTCCACATCCCACTGGATAGGCTTCATACCCATGCCCTCTATTGTAGTGATGAGAGAATCGTCATATTCGCCGTATGGTGCGCGGTAGAGGGTAGGCGTTTCGCCTGTTATCATTTCTATCTTCTGTGAGCAGGCTTTTGTATCGGATATAAGCTCGTTCACGTTCATACCCTCCACGTGAGGATGCTGGTCGGAGTGGTTCTGTATCTCGTGTCCCGCTTCGTAGAACATCATTACATCCTCGGGGTAACGGTCGCACCAGTCGCCCGTCACAAAAAAGGTGGCTTCTGCATCAAACTCATCCAGTATCTCTATAAGCTCGGCTGTGTTGGAGTTCTCCCAAGCTACATCAAAGGTGAGAGCGATCTTATTGTCGCCGCGTTCGACATTGTAGATAGGTAGCTGACGCTCTACAGCCTGCGTGCCTACGGATGTGAACACCGCAACCGCTCCTACCGCAACCGCAGCGGCAGCCATAGAAGCGACAGTTGCTATCCGCTTTATCTTCTTTTTGGTGAATGTTATCATTTGCATATTTTATCCCTCCGTACAGGTTTTGTTTTTGTACGAGTATATTCACACATCGGGACAAATATGACAGGCTTTTATATCATTTGTGTCTTTGGTTTTGTGCATACTGCTTGACACATTTTCGGTATTAGTATATACTATATTTAACGATCGCACCTGCGAAGCGTCGTAGGAAATAATATCATACGAAAGGGGCATTTTGATGCATCATATTGTAAGAAGAACCATAGCGCTGTTTGCTTCAGCGGCGGTAATGACTGTTGCGCTGGCTGCGGAGGTCAGTGCGGCTATGGATAGATCGGAGTTTTCGGCAGGATATACATATCCTACTGAAATGAGAGGGCTGAGCGCGTTTCAGATAGTAAGCGACATGGGTGCAGGCTGGAATCTGGGCAATTCGCTGGAAGCGGCAAATACTGAAACTAGCTGGGGAAATCCCAGAACCACTAAGGAAATGATAGACGGAATAGCTGAGATGGGCTTTACCACTATCAGAGTACCCGTAAGATGGGATGACCATTATTCGGATGAGGATTATACAATTGATCCTCAATATATGGACAGAGTTGAGACCGTAGTGAATTATGGTCTTGCAAACGATATGTATGTTATCATGAACGTACATCATAATGCGCTGCAGGAATGGGTGCCAGATACAGCGGCTATCTCAGAGGAGCTTACAGCTATCTGGACGCAGGTTGGAAAGCGTTTTAAAAACTATGGCGACAAGCTCATCTTCGAGGTAAACAACGAACCCCGTGCAAAGGACGACTGGAATGGTAACGCAGAGTATTATAAATGCGTAAACGAATGTAACGAGGCAGCACGCGCAGCCATCAGAGCGACAGGCGGTAATAATAAGGAGCGTCTGGTAATGCTCCCGACTTACGCGGCATCTGCCGATACATCCAAAGCGGAAGCATGGAAGAAAGCTACGGACGACGATATGATAGCGGCTTCCGTGCATGCGTATCTGCCGTTTGATTTTGCCTTTGAGGGCAATGGTCACAGCAATTGGCTGGAAACAGATCTGGCGGATCTGTCCACTCTTTTTGACAGGGTGTATGAGCATTTCATAAGCAAGGGCGTGCCTGTTGTTATAGGCGAGTTCGGCGCGGTCAACAAGAACAACACTGCCGAGCGCGAAAAGTATGTTGATGCATACGCGGCTCTTGCAAGACAGTTTGCTGAGCAGGATATTCCGTGTGTGTGGTGGGATAATGGCGCTTTTGGAACAGGCACAGAGAATTTTGGAATCTATGACAGAGGCGGAGCTTATTTCAAATATGAGAGCGTGGCAAAGGCTCTTGTGGACGCATACAAGGGCGCGCCTGAATGCGAAAAGAGCGTTACCTCCCGAACAGAAATATCAGGCGGCGGCAAATGCTCGGGCTGGGGACAGGCTGTAAATGCGGCAGGAACGATAGTAACGAGCATGAGCAGCGGAGAAAGCATCGTAGCGGAGTACAAGAGCGATAAGGCTCCTGAGATGATACTGCAGAGCTTCTCGGTAAGCAGCAAGGCCTGGGTCAAGGTAGAGCCTGACAGCTGCAAGAACGGTGTAGCAAAGTGGACGTATGAGACACTGCTGAAAGCATTCGGCAGTACATTCGCAGGACTTGATAAGGTATATATCGGCGATACGGGAACGACTCTCGAAGTAAGCTCAGTGTATATTAACAGAGGCAATGCACATACTCATGATTACAGCGGCAAGGAAACGATCACACTTGAGGCAAGCGCCACCACCCATGGCAGAAAGGCTGTATACTGCTCTGTAAGCGGATGCAGTGCATACAAGGTGGTTGTAACTGATTATTCTTCCGATAATAATACACCCGATGACAAGGATGATGTAAAGCTTGGTGACGCTGACGGCAATGGTTCGGTGAATGCACTTGATGCTGCGGCGATACTCAGATATGTGGTAGGCGCGGCCGGATTACCGAGCAAGGCTGCGGCGGATTATGACAAAAACGGATCGATAAATGCCCTTGATGCGGCGGCTATCCTGAAAGCGATCGTTACCGCAAGCGTATAAATGACATCGGATATCATTAATTGATATATTTCATTTGCTTTCATTTTGTTCCGTTTTGACTTTTAATATTTCGCATAGCAACGCAAAAGCGCCGCCCCGAAAAGGGCGGCGCTGATCGTTTTATATGAGCTCCTTATTATCAGATCATGGAGTCTTCCCAGCATGCGGGAGCTTCAAGGCCGAACATCTTTACAACTGTGGGAGCAACGTTTGCAAGGCCGTACTCGCCATCCTTGATGGTGTACTTTACGTCCTTATCGTAGATGATGAAAGGAACGGGGTTCAGGGAGTGAGCTGTTCTTACATTCACTTCACCCTTCTTGTTCTTCTCAAGCATCTCGTCTGCGTTACCGTGGTCTGCTGTTACCAGCATTGTAACGCCGTACTCATCGCATACTTCCTTCAGACGTGCAAGGCCGATGTCAACGGATTCAACACCGATCATAGTTGCCTGCATGGAGCCTGTGTGACCTACCATGTCGCCGTTGGGGAAGTTGCAGCGCAGGAAATCATACTTCTTGGACTTGATAGCCTCAATGAGAGCGTCAACGATCTCTGCGGACTTCATCCAGGGGCGCTGATCGAAGCTTACGTTATCGGAGGGGATCTCTACGTATTCTTCCAGCTCCTCGCTGAATTTACCGCTCTTGTTACCGTTCCAGAAGTAAGTAACGTGGCCGTACTTCTGAGTCTCAGAGATAGCGTACTGCTTGAGACCTGCGTTTACGAATACCTCGGAGAGAGTATTGGTGATCTCAGGAGGATTTACAAGATATCTTGCGGGAAGCTTCAGGTCGCCATCGTACTGGAGCATACCTGCGTAGCATACATCAGGCTTGGGGCCTCTGTTGAAATAGTTGAACTCATCCATATCGAATGCCATGGACATCTCGATAGCACGGTCGCCGCGGAAGTTGAACAGGATAACGGAATCGCCGTCAACGATCTTGCCTACGGGCTCGCCGTTCTCTGCGATAACGAATGCGGGCAGATCCTGATCGGAGCCTACGCCTGTCTCAGCAACGAGGGTATCAAAAGCCTCGATAGCGGAAGCGAACTGTCTGCCCTCACCCTTAACGTGAGTAGCCCAGCCGCGTTCTACCATGGGCCAGTCTGCCTGATATCTGTCCATTGTGATCTTCATACGTCCGCCGCCTGAAGCGATGCGTGCGTCAAAGGAAGCGTCGTTCAGCTCTGCGAATACATCCTCAAGCTGCTTGATATACTGACCGCCTGTCAGAGGGGGAACGTCACGTCCGTCCAGCAGAGCGTGAACTCTTACCTTGGAAACACCGTCAGCCTTTGCGTGCTTCACCATGTTGATGAGGTGGCTGATATTGGAGTGTACGTTACCATCGGAAAGCAGACCGATGAAGTGCAGGGTGGAGGACTTAGCCTTTGCGTTGTCAGCAAGCTCTTTCCATGCTGCGGAATCATACATCTTTCCGCTTTCAATCGACTCGTTTACGAGCTTTGCGCCCTGAGAATAGATCTGACCGCAGCCGAGTGCGTTATGACCTACCTCGGAGTTACCCATGTCGTCGTCTGTAGGCAGACCAACTGCGCCGCCGTGAGCCTTGAGGCGTGCCATAGGGCAGTTCTCCATCATCCAGTCGAGGGTGGGGGTGTATGCTTCGGTAACAGCGTCACCAAGACCTGTCTTGGAAAAGCCGATACCGTCCATTACTACTAATAATACGGGTTTAGCCATGTTTGTTTCTCCTTATGATATTGTAGGGGCGACCTGTGGTCGCCCGCAATTTTTGATCAGTTATCAGCCTACTTCTGCAGCCTTGATGATGGTTGTGAAATCAGCAGCCTTCAGGGAAGCACCGCCGATGAGACCGCCGTCAACGTTCTTCTTGGAAACCAGCTCAGCAGCATTAGCAGCGTTCATAGAACCACCGTACTGGATGGTGATAGCCTCAGCAACGTCAGCGCCGTACAGCTTAGCGAGAGTAGCACGGATGAATGCGCAAACCTCCTCAGCCTGGTCAGCAGTAGCTGTCTTGCCTGTGCCGATAGCCCATACAGGCTCATAAGCGATAACGCACTTCTTGAGATCATCAGCCTCGATGCCGAAGAAGTCCAGCTTGATCTGACGTGCGATAACTTCCTCTGTGATGTTGCACTCGCGCTCCCAGAGCAGCTCGCCAACGCAAACGATGGGCTTCAGATCTGCAGCCAGAGCAGCCTTTGTTCTCTTGTTTACGGTCTCGTCTGTCTCAGCGAAGTACTGACGACGCTCGGAGTGACCGAGAACTACGTACTCAACGCCCATCTCAGCCAGCATATCAGCGGAGATCTCGCCTGTGAAAGCGCCGCTCTTCTCGAAGTGGCAGTTTTCAGCGCCGATCTTGATGTTTGTGCCCTCAGTAGCAGCCAGAGCTGTCTCGAGGTTTGTGAAAGGAACGCAAGCTACGATCTCAACTGTCTTAACGTCAGCTACCATGCCCTTGAGCTCATCCAGCAGAGCCTTAGCCTCGGGACGGGTCTTGTTCATCTTCCAGTTGCCTGCGATTATTGCTTTTCTTGTTGCCTTATTCATTGTAGTATTCTCCTTATGATTATTTTTATAGAAATCGATCATTTCCTGAACATCTATACCGTCTATCGTCATCCCGTCGAGCTTGCAGCTGACGAGCGCTGCACCTGTGAGGTCGCATCTTTCAATGCCTGCGCCGTGGAGATTGCACTGCTGTAATCCTATACCGCGCATATCTGATTCAATGAAGCCTGCGCCACGCAGCTGAGTGCGTTTGAACGCAGAGCCTTCCATAGTACTATCTTCCACGTCACAGCATAGTCTGCTGCGCTCAATACGGAGATCTTCGGAGTTGCATTCGCTTATCAGCGATACTTTCTCGTTGATAATGTTCATGAGATATCCTTCTTATTCAAGTAACGGGCGAACGATGTTCGCCCGTACATATTGTTTGTTACATCTTTTCACGATTGGCGAACATAGTGGTTTCGCGTAGCGAAATCGGTGACGTTCGCTGGAATTACTTGTCCTGGATTACGTCGATACCGGGAAGAACCTTACCCTCGAGGTATTCGAGAGAAGCACCGCCGCCTGTGGAGATGTGGCTCATCTTGTCAGCGTAACCGAGCTGTACAACAGCTGCTGCGGAGTCGCCGCCGCCGATGATCGTTGTAGCGTCAGCCTCTGCGAGACCCTTAGCTACTGCGATAGTACCCTTAGCAAGGATGGGGTTCTCAAATACGCCCATAGGACCGTTCCATACAACAGTCTTAGCTGCCTTAGCCTCGTTAGCGAACAGCTCCATTGTCTTTGTACCGATATCGAGACCCATCATATCTGCGGGGATCTTGTCGGAATCAACAACAGTAACCTCAACCTCAGCGTCGATAGGATCAGGGAAGCTCTTTGTGATCGTTGTATCGATAGGCAGGAGCAGCTTCTTGCCGTTCTTCTCAGCCTTAGCGATCATCTCCTTGCAGTACTCGATCTTCTCGTCGTCAACGAGGGAAGTACCAACCTCATAGCCCTTAGCCTTGAGGAATGTATAAGCCATACCGCCGCCGATGATGAGTGTATCGCACTTCTCAAGCAGGTTGGAGATAACGTTCAGCTTGTCAGCAACCTTAGCACCGCCGAGGATAGCAACGAAAGGACGAACGGGATCCTCAACTGCGTTACCGAGGAAGTCGATCTCCTTGTTCATCAGGTAACCAACAGCGGTCTCCTTAACGAACTTTGTAACGCCTGCTGTGGAAGCGTGTGCTCTGTGAGCGGAGCCGAAAGCGTCCATTACGAAGAACTCGCCATCAACCAGAGCGCCCAGCTCCTTAGCGAACTCCTCGCCGTTCTTTGTCTCTTCTGCGCCGCGGAAACGTGTGTTCTCAAGAACAACGATCTCGCCGTCGTTCATAGCTGCAACAGCTGCCTTAGCGTTGTCGCCTACTACTGTATCATCCTTAGCGAATGTAACCTTTGTGTTTACGAGTTCTGCGAGTCTGTCAGCAGCTGCCTTCAGGGAGAACTTGTCCTCAGGACCGTTCTTGGGCTTGCCGAGGTGAGAGCAAAGTACGATCTTAGCGCCGTTCTCAACCAGCTTGTTGATTGTGGGAAGAGCTGCAACGATTCTGTTATCGTTTGTGATCTTGCCTTCCTTCATGGGAACGTTGAAGTCAACTCTTACGAGAACCTTCTTGCCCTTGACTGCGAGGTCTTCTACATGTTTCTTGTTAAGCTTGCTCATTGTTTTTATTTCCTTTCGTAATGAAAATATTAAACAGGATATGGCGTTGCCGCCTACAAAATATATTGTACTATATTTTAATTAAATTTGCAAGTATTTTTTGATATTATTTGAGAAAAAATTAACAGATTGGAGGAGCTGAATTTATTTAATTTGACATAACGGAAGCGTTAGTGTATAATATGTGTCAAAAGCGGAGAAAATATGCGGATATGAGGTGATCTGATGGATTTTATCTACTGCCCGAAATGTGGGGCAAAGCTCATAGACAGACAGATAGGCGATGAGGGTATGATACCATACTGTGAAAGCTGCGGCAGACCGTGGTTTCCGTTTTCGTACCCCTGCGTGATATGCCTTGCGATAAACGAGGATAACGAGATAGCGCTAATCCGACAGACCTACGCTACAACTCGTTTCGTCTGCGTGGCAGGCTTTATCGCCCATGGTGAGACGGCGGAAAATACGGTAGTACGCGAGATATGCGAGGAGATAGGCTTAGAGGTTCAGAGCGTACAGTATGTCGGCAGCTATTACTACGAGAAGAATGATAACCTTATGCTGGGCTTTGTCGCTAGAGTAAAGAAAGCGCCGTTCAGGCTTTCGGAGAACGAGGTGGAGACGGCTCAGTGGTTCGACCTTGAAAGCGCTGAAAGGGAGCTGTCCAAGGGTACAACGGGAATTTGTCTGCTGAGGGACTGGTTAAGGGTGTCTAACGGAGGGAAACAATGAAAAGAGCATATGTATTATACTTGGCAATGATCTTGCTGTTTAGTGGCTGTGGCAGTGAGGACAGCAGTTCAGCTGTTATATCATCGGAGTATAGTTCGGCTGATATAGCGCTGGGCGAACGCCCGACATCTGTATTTGAGTATAATGGTATCAGCTATTGCGAAAATCTTGACGGCTTTTATAGCGGAGCATTTCTGCAAAGGGCAGACGGAACGGCTGAGCTTTATGTTTCGGAAATGCTCTCTCCTGTAATGGAGGGCGAGGAGCATCTTATACTCGATGTGGTGACCGATTATGCAGAGAACGAGTACATTGGTCAATGGACTTATATTGATATGCTGTGGGAGCGGTATATGTTGCCTGACGGCAGGATACTGTGTATTTCCGATTACGAGGATGAATCGGCGGAGCACCTGTTGAATGAGGGTGATTGCTTTAAAATGATGTTGCTTTTTGCTCCATATACCGATTGACGAGTCTTACAAACAAAAAAACAGCCTCCGTTTTACGGAGGCTGTTGCTGTATGATTTAGTTTCTCTCAGCACCTCTTACGAGGACGCCGATCATATCGGGGCCTGCATTGCAGGATACCACAACGCCGCAGGGCTCAATCATAGAGGGGCCGTAGCCAACTCTCTTGGTCATCTTTTCGATAAACTCCTTTTCCTGCTCGGGACGTGTTGTAGTGATCACCTGCCATGGTGTTTCGGGAGTCATTCTGGAGGTGATGTGCTCTACCGCGGCTTCGATAGCAGCCTTTTCGCCGCGCGCTTTCTTTACTACCTCTGTCTTTTCTGCAAACAGTGTGATGATCGGCTTCAGCCCCATAAGCTCGCCGAGGAAAGAAGCAGCGGCGGTGATCCTTCCTGATTTCTTCATGTGGCGCAGATCAAAGCCGATGATGAATGCTTCAATATGCTTTGCCCAGTCCTCGAGATAAGCCACAACGCTTGCAACTGTCTGACCCTCCTGCAGCTTGCGGCAAGCCTCTGTGATAGGGTATCCGTAGCCGAGTGTATATGTCTGGCTGTCTATCGTATAGATTTTCAGATCGGGGCAGTCTGTTCTAACCGCTTCCTTTGCCATTACAGCGCTGGAATAGGTCTGGGAGCCTGCTGCGTTGATAACATCAACGATTATCTCGCGTACTCCCTCTGCATACAGCTCGCGGTACTTTTCCTCAAATCGCAGAGCAGTTATCTGGGAATGCTTTGGTATCTCATCGTTTTCCTTTAAAATCCTGTAAAAATCGTTTATATCAAGATCCTTGCGGTCGGTGTAGCTTTTTCCGTTTATAGCTATCTCAAAGGGGAGGATGACCAGCAGCTCCTTGTACTGCTCCTCCACCTCTGCGGAGATATCGCAGCCGCTGTCAGTGATAATCCGTACGTTTTCGTTCATACCTTTATACCTTTCCATAATAATTGATCAAACCGTCATCACAGCTTATTCTGCATTGCTCCAGTCGAACTGAGTCAGCCGTCCGAAGTTCTGAAGCTCGGGGAAATCCCACTGGCGGAGCGCCTCGTACACGCCTATCGCTACGCTGTTCGAGAGATTGAGGCTTCTGAGCGTTGAGCGCATCGGTATCCTCACGCAGCGTTCCTTGTTTTGGAACAGCAGTTCTTCGGGAAGTCCTGCGTCCTCCCTGCCGAAGAACAGGTAGCTCTTATCGGGGTAACGAACATCAGAATAGAGCTTCTGTGCCTTTGTGGAGAAATAAAAGTATTCCCCGTCGTTTTGTGCAAAGAAATCCTCAAAGCTGTCATAATAGGTTATGTCGAGATAGCTCCAGTAATCGAGACCTGCGCGCTTGAGCTGCTTGTCCGTAGGCTCAAAACCCATAGGGCGTATGATATGCAGACGTGCACCTGTAACTGCACAGGTACGGGCAATATTGCCCGTGTTCTGCGGTATCTGCGGCTGAGCCAGTACGATATTGAGCTCCATGACCTCACCTCACTGTGAATTTATGACATGTTCAATACATTCTATCATATTTCTTTGGGATTTGCAAGTATTTTTCGCAATATCTATTGAAATGTGCAAGACAATTATTCCCATACATAGCAGAACGTTATGAGAGGATACTAATTCCGAAAAGGAGCTGATGATATGACACACAAGCAGGAATGCATCGTAAAAGCTGCTGTGGCAGGTGTTGTGACAGGCGGCCTTGCGTTTGTGGCGGTGAACTCTCTCGGCAGAAAAAAGAGCTTCCGCAGAATGACCACGGCAAAGGCGTTCCGTATGATAGGAACAATGATGGATGCATTATAATTATAAGGAATTCCCCCGAATGCCATGTGTTCGGGGGAGTGTTCGTTATTTGAATGTTACAATATTTTCCTGGTGCGTGTGGGCGCTGATTCGGTGTTGATCGGCTTTTGCGCTAAAGCATAATTATATGAAAATAAATGAAACAAAACGAAATAAAATCTCGGAGAATCGCGAAAGAAATCGCAGAGGTTTTGCTGTGTGCATCAATTAAAAATACAGTTGATCGCATAAGAAGCGGTTGGTTTTTGCGGCACTTGAGCTTGCTTGGGCGCATGAAAACGGAACTTCTTGTGCTGAAGATTTGGCACGCAAATAATGTCTGGTCGTGTAAAAAAGTACTTGATTTTTACTTCTTGTTATGTTATAATAATGTATATATAAAATATACTTATGGTGGGAGAGTGTACCCATCTGCAGTTTATCGTTTCCGCAGGTGTGCGGACGGCAATCTTACCCCAGGGAGGAAAATATGGAGAAAATATTTATCCATCGCAGAAAAGGCCTGCTAAAGAAATTACATATAGCGTTCGTTTCTGCGGCAGCAGTGATGCTTCTTGGTCTCGGTGTAACAGCAGGGGCTGAAACAGGTGCGTTCATTGTTCAAGGCGGCGATTATGGAACAGATTATGAATATGCTGCCAATGTGCTTACTATAAAGACGGCGGAGCCGCTTACTATCAGCACTTCGGAAATTACTTCTGACAGCATTCAGATAGCAAGCGCTGAGGGTGCAAATATAACATTGGAGGGTGTGGATATCAATTCCAATGCCGCTGCATTTCATATTCTGGATGGTGCCGGAAGTGTAACACTTACACTGGCTGACGGAAGCACCAATGTGCTAAAAAGTGCAGACAGTTATGCCGGACTGCAAAAGAATAATACCGCTGAGCTGATCATCTGCGGTAACGGCACGGGCACAGGCGCTCTTATTGCAAAGGGTGGCGAGTTTGGAGCCGGTATCGGCGGCTGTGACGGTTTTGACGGAGTTCATACAAACATAACTAACATTACTATAAACGGCGGCATTATAGAGGCGACAGGAGGAAACTGCGCTTCTGGCATAGGCGGCGGCAGTGACGCATACGGCGGCAATATAAAAATAACAGGCGGTATAGTTACTGCAACAGGCGGCTACAGAGCGGCGAGTATAGGCGGTGGCTTCCGAGGTGGGTGCACGAATGTTGTTATAACCGGCGGTTCAGTGCTAGCTGTAGAAAATACGTATTTAGATTCGTATGGCAACGAATTGAAATGTAACGCAATAGGCGGTGGCCTTGCTCTGTCCGATACTATACATTCAGAAACATTCCCTGTTACGCCTACTGATGGCGAGGATAATAACGTATATCTTCTGGTTATTCCCAATCCTACAAACGGCGAAGTATCGCTTGATGGTGTTGCGTTCACTCCCACGCAGCATCCTGGTACAACTGAACTGTATTTTTATCTGACAGCAGAAGAGCATAATATTACTGTGGACGGCGTTGAGACAGGTTATTTCTTCAATCCTGATACAGAAACATGGACACAGCCCGGAACTGAGCTGATAATAACAGGAACTGGTCTCAGGCACGGTACGGATTTCATCTATCCTGCCGATACAGGCATCCTGACTATATTGACAGATAAGGCGATGACTATTGCCAATGCAGATAAGACTGTAGCAACTGATAATATTATAGTAGTTGCTGACGGAGTAGCTGCGAATATTACTCTTAACGGTGTCAATATCAGAAGCGATTCAGCAGCTGCACTGGAGATCATTGAAAATACAGCACATGGCGATGTTGCAATAACACTTGCAGATGGCACAACAAACTCTCTTGTAAGCACAGGTGCATTTGCGGGTCTTCAGAAAGAGGGCGAGAACGGAGCGCTCCTCATAAGCGGCAGCGGAAGTCTCACTGTAAATGGCGGCACAGCAGGTATCGGAGGTGCAGGCGCTCATAATATCACTATCCGCGGAACTACGGTCACGGCAACGGGCGGTAACGGTGCAGGCATCGGTGGCAGCGACAGTGCTGTATCCGATATCGTTATCGAGAACTCCACTGTTGCAGCAGAGGGTGGAAGCGCTGCAGGTATCGGTTCTGCTGACGGCGATGTAACTAACGTGACCATCAGCGGTTCTGTTGTAACGGCTATAGGTGATGGCGCAGCAGGCATCGGCGGAACAGCTTCTGCAAATGTCAGCGGTATCGTAATAGATGGTGGCTCTGTAAAGGTCGAGGGAGGCAACGGCTCTCCCGCGATAGGCGGCGATGAAGCGGAGAAGCCTGCAAATAAGCAGGATCAGTTTGTATATCTTCTTACAATAGAGAATCCTAACGGAGATCCAATTTATATCGACAGCGCTGCTGCGGAGTACATACCCTCTCAGCACAGTGCAGATGATACAAATGTTTATGTATATTTACTCCCTACAAATCATGTAATTACTGTTGGAGATACTGATACTCCTTACTATTTCGACAGTACATCCGAAACGTTCAAGAGCCCTCAGCTCAAGGTGATAGGCGGCAGGCTGAATGAAGATTACGGCTTCGATGCGGGCGTTGTGACGATACTCAGCGACAAGGCTCTGACAATCGAAAATTACGACAAGACAACATCCGCAACAGATACTATCGTTATCAAGGATGGAATAAGTGCGGATATCACGTTGAATGGTGTTGACATTGACGGTGCAGGCTCTGCGCTTACCGTTGGCAATGGAAGCTCCGTAAGGCTCACGCTTGCTGATGGCACTGATAATGTTCTGAAGTCTTCGTCTGATGTTATTTCTATCGGTGAGGGCGCGGATGTAACTGTAGACGGAACAGGCTGGCTGACTATCGCAGGCGATGCGGTCGGCACTACTGACAGCAGCTTTGAGATAATGAGCGGCTCTGTAACTGTCAACATTATAAGCGCGGCAAAGGTAGTTATAGACGGCGGTTCAGTAAAGGCGTCGGCGATATCACCTGCACCTGTAAACGCTGATGGCGAAAATGTATATCTGCTGAAGATAACAGATTCTGTTGCTACTCTTGAAATAGATGGCGCTGCGTATGTTCCGACTCAGCACGGAATAGATAATGACAAGAATGTATATGCTTATCTCACAGGCGAGGTGCATACCGTAAAGCTGGATAAGCCTTATACATATCATTTCAACGGTACGGAATTCTATCTGCCTGACCTTAATGTTTACGGCGACGGCGTTGATCTTGTCATAGGTAGTGATTATAACTATTCTAATGGAGCAGTGACGATCAATACGACTAAGCCTGTGATCATTGAAAATATCGATCCCGACAATGCAACTGCTGATACTATTATAATATCAGGCGGCGTGAATGCTGATGTTACTTTGAACGGAGTGAACATCAGTTCTTCTTCCACTGCGGCATTGCTCGTTCAGGATAGCGGAAGTGCTGATGTTAAGATCAGACTGGCTGATGGATCTGAGAATACTCTTTCAGGAAATGGACCTGATGATATTCAAGTTAATGGTGGAAGCACTACATTGAATATCAGCGGTAACGGCAAGCTCAATGCTGATAATGGCATAAATACACAGGGCGCTCTTTCGATAAACAGCGCAACTATAACCGCAGCTGCAATAACAAGCGCGGCTGGAGTTACCATCACTGACGGAAAGATCAGTGTTGATAACGCTATAAGCGCACAGGGTGATATTACGATCAACAACGGAACAGTAACCGTTCCAACGATCACAAGTACTGCTACAGTTATAATTGACGGCGGCTATATCGAATCTGATGATATGACCGCGAGAGATGTAATCATCAATGGCGGCTCAGTTACTGCGGATAGCATTGTCGGCAACACTAAGGTCATGATAGAGGGCGGTTCGGTAAAGGCAGGAACAATATCTCCTGCGCCTGTCAATTCTGACGGAATGGTTTACCTCCTCACACTTGAAAATCCTAATAACTATACTATTATAATAGATGGCGAGGAATTCCTGCCTAAGCAGCATAGTTCCAGCGATTCCAATGTGTATGTATATCTTTCTCCTGAGGCGCATACCGTACAGATCGGAAACGGCGACGTACTGACCTACATATATGATCAGTACGCAGATAACGGTGCAAAGTTCATTGTAATAGGCGGTGATCTGGCTGTAACAGGAGGTACATACGGTCTTGATTACAAATATCCCGTAAACGGTCCTCTTACTATACTGACTACCACGGCAATGACAATCACAAACACAGTCGCTACGACCGATGATGTTATCGTGATAGACACAGGCATTGATGCCGATCTTACTTTTGACGGAGTTAATATAGTATCTGGCGCTGTTGCTCTCACAGCAGACGGCGGCAATATAACTATTACCCTTGAAGCTGACAACGTACTGAAATCCACAGGCGGCAACGGTATAGACATCAGCGGAACAGGCTCTCTTACTGTCACAGGCACAGGAACTCTGCTGGCAGGTGGAACGGTAGGCATAAATGCTGCACAGGCAACTGTTGAGCTTGATAATTGTATCGTTACAGCAGATGGCGGTATCAAGGCTGCAAAAACAGTGATAAAGAGCGGCTCTGTAAAGGCTGACAGCGTTGACGCTGCTCCTGTTAATGCAGCTACTGATGGCGAAGCTCTGTATCTTCTCAAGATAGAAGCGAACGGAAAGACAGTTAATGTAGACGGAACAGAGTATCCTGTTCAGTCCCACGGAATAGGTGGAGATACCAACGTCTATGCATACCTCACAGGCAAGACTCATGTAGTTGAACTTGATGACGAGGAGATAGTATATGTGTTCGACGGAACAAAGTTCAAGCTTCCCGATCTTGTTGTAAGCGGCAGCGGTGTTGCTTTCGGTACAGATTACGACTACGATAATGGCATACTTACCATCAAGACAAATAAGGCAATGACTATTGCCAATAATCCCGATGTTGATGTTACATCTGACAGGATAGTAATACAGAACGGTATAACGGCAAATATCACACTGGATAGCGTAAACATTCAGACAACAACAGGTAGCTCTGTTGAGATAAACGGCAGCGCGAATATCACAATGGCAGACGGCTCTGTCAATGTACTGACATCAGGCATGCTGGTGAATGGCAATGGCACTCTGAATCTGGCAGGCGCCGGTGAGCTTACAGCGGATATCAGCGCAGTGTCCGCAAGCGTTACTGTTACAGATGTCACAGTATCCGCGGATAGTATTGAGACACGTGCATTGAAGATAACCGACAGCACAGTAACAGCAGGTGCGGTTGAAGTGTTCACGCTGAATATAAGCGGCGGTACAGTCCAAGCGGATACGATCAACGCAGATACACTGAAGATCACGGAAAGCACGGTAACAGCTGATGCTATCCAGGCAAGTACGCTGATGAAAGTTACCGACAGCACAGTAGTAGCAGTCGGCACTGTTGAAACAGGCACACTGACTATAATCGGCGACGCAGTGACAGCAGATACGATCAAGGCTGACACGCTGAATATAAGCGGTGGCTCGGTAACAGCCAACACTGTTGATTCTGATGCTCCTGTTGTAACAGGCGGCTCTGTAAAGGCGACACTGACATCTCCCACAGATGGAACTAATGCAGTTCATCCTCTGACGATACCTACAGGCGGTAATACAGTTACTATAAATGACGGTGATTATCCTGTCCCTGAAAAGCACAGCGATTCTGACAATAATATTTACGCATATCTTCCCGATACAGGCGATCAGACGGTAGCTGTCGGCGAGGATGAAACAACTTACAGATATTCTTCTGAAAAGGCAAAGTTCCTCATCGTTCCTACAGCTGATATGTTCGATGTTGCACTTCCCGACGCACCCGTTTACAACGGCGCGCCCATAACCGCACAGGTAACCTCTGTTGATGCGACTATGGCATACACTGTAACATATTACAATGAAGATGGAACAGAAGCTGCCGAAACAGCTTCTGCAGGAACATACACATTCAAGATCAGCGTAAGCGGCGATGATAATTATGCTGCCGAAGAGCTGACAGATAACAGCTGGACATTCACTGTTGAGGGCGCTCGCCTTGATGCACCCGCAAGCCTCATATACAATGTAGGCTATGGCTACAAGGTTGAGGATGCGGTACTCGATACAAGCACAGGCGCTATGGCTGCCGGTGCGAATATCGTAGACGGTGAGTGGGAGCTTCAGTACGATGGCTACTTCACTGAAAGCGGAAATGACTACACTGCAGTGTTTACACCTAATGACACGAATTACCATTCGTTTACTTTCACTTCCGTTCAGGTCGTTGTGAATGCAGTCGATCCCGTCGTGACTGCTGATCCTGTAAGCCCCAGAGTAATTCCCGGCAAGTCCCAGGCATTTACTTTCAAGGCTGAGCATCCCAAGTACCCTGAACTCACTGATGGTCTTCCCGAGCAGATTGTATCCATCAGTGATGGAAATATTGCAAGTGATGTTCCTTATTATACAGTAGATAAGAATGCGGTAATCGGCAGTACTATAGAGATCACTGTCAACATCGCAGGCGTTGATGGCAAGTATAATGCATCCTCCGCAGTGGCAGTTGTTACGGTGGCTGAGAAGTTCAACGCTGACAGATACATCACAGTTGACACTGAAAAGGTCGTTTATGGAACAGATCCTGAGCCTCAGGGCGTATTCAGTGGAAATGCGGACGGCGATGCAGAGTGGAGTTATTCTTTTGCAAGTGGTGACACAGGAGCAGACGGAAACTTCGGTACACTGGAAGAGCTTTATAATGAGTACGGTGCACTGGATGTAGGT
This sequence comes from Oscillospiraceae bacterium, assembly GCA_017465665.1. Classification (GTDB taxonomy): domain Bacteria; phylum Bacillota; class Clostridia; order Oscillospirales; family Ruminococcaceae; genus CAG-115. The sequence continues at coordinate 19,463 of JAFTVU010000002.1, forward strand.
ATCTATACTGTCAAGGCTGATTATGAGGACGCTGCTCATGTAGGCGTAGGCTATGGAACGTTTGAGGTAGAGCCTAAGGCGCTTGGCGTTGAGTTCAATGGCGATGTAAGCAAGGTATATGACGGCACAACTGCTGTTATCGGCTATGAGATGAATGCTGATGATTTCGAGCTGACAGGTCTTGTTGGTTCTGTGCAGCGTGTTATCGAAACTGCATACATCACAATGGAATACACAGATGTAAACGCAGGCACAGGCATAACACTGGATATCAGCGTTGGCGACGGAACTCGTGTACTGACATCTGACGGAACTGTTGATAACAACTACACTGTTGTATCTTCTGCTGAAGCCGATGTGGCAGTTATAACAAGACGTCCTGTTACAGTAATAGCTGAAGAGGCATCCAAGGTATTCGGACAGGATGATCCCACATTCAAGTTTACTGTGGCTGATATAATTACGGGTGATGTGATCAATGGTGAGCTTTCCCGTGATGCGGGCGAGAACGCAGGTACTTATGCACTCAACCTTGGTACAGTAACCAACGAAAACAATAGCAACTATGACATCTCCATGCAGCCCGCAGCGCTGACAATCGAAAAGGCTGCTGCTCCCTCAATTGCATCTGCTGCAGCAAAGCATAGCTGGGGCGCTACAGGCGAGAAGAGCATCGCGATCGTCGGCCTGCCCGATGATATGGGTGAGATCATAAGTGTAAATAAGTCCGTAACAGATGATAGTGATATCATTACAGCTGCTGTAGGCTATACAGATAGCATGGTGACATACGCACTGAATTCCAACACTATTGAAAAGGTAGGATGCAGCGCAGTTATTACGGTTACGGTGGCTTCCCAGAATTATGAGGATATTTCCTTTGAGGTCACAGTGACTGTTACCGAAAAGGACGATCAGCCTGCTCCTGCTCTTAAACTGGAGTATGAGGATATGGCAGACGGCGCGCTTATAGTTATTATTGCCCCTGTAGATGGCGCTGAATACAAGTTTGCGGATGGCGAATGGTCTGACGTGAACCGTATAGAGAATATCCTGCCTAATACATACGTTACAGCATACATCAGAATGGCGGAGACCGAGACTCACAATGCCAGTGAAGCAGTCATGGTAACAGAGCTGACACCAAAGACGACTGTAAAAACTCCCGTATTCTCCAAGCCGTCCGGCTCGAATGGCATTTTTGATGTCGAGATAACCTGTCCTACTGTAGGTGCAACTATCCTGTATACTACAGACGGCTCAGATCCTCTTACCAACGGCGAGACTTATTCCGAGCCTGTTCCCGTAAACAAGCGCATGACATTAAAGGCGATAGCGACCAAGGACGGAATGATCAACAGTGAGGTTGCTGTTGCTGAGTATAACAAGCCCAAGCCATCCGACGGAAACGGCGGAAACGGCGGCGCAGGAGGTGGCGGCTCAGCTCCTCCTCTGGATGATGAATCAAGACTCGATTATCTGGCAGGCAGCGGTATGCCGTCAATAGAGGGTAAGATCAATACATGGTATACAGTAGCTCAGATCATATCGGGACTTCCTATGGGCTCTACGCTTACAGTACAGCTGAATAACAGCACGGCAGTACCTGATTATGTTATTGATGCTATTGCTGAACGGGATGCAAAGATAACCTTTGAATACAACAGCCTCAATCACTGGTTCGTTGATGGTGCTGATATCGCGGACGATGAAGAGCACAAGATAGCAAACCTTGATATCACATACCCTGTTCAGATTCCAAGTAATGAACTGAGAGGCAAGGCAAAGTGGAAGTTCAGAATGGGTAACACCAATCTTCCTACCACACTCACCATGGATGTTGATGTGAGAAATGCAGGCAACTTTGCTAATCTGTATAAGTATGTGGATGGTGAGCTTGTCTTTATTGATGCTATTCGTATCAGCAAGGATGGACTGGCTGAATTCACTCTGACCGATAAGGGTGATTACGTTGTAATGGCAAGTATGTACAGCGATATCATGGGCGATACCAACAATGACGGCAGGATCAATTCGCTGGATGCGGTTGCGATACTCCGTGATATAGTAGGACTTCAGAATATGCCTGACGCAGTTGTTGCAGATTGTAATTCTGATGGTATAATAAATGTTCTGGACGCGTCTGTTATTCTCAGATGGATAGTCGGAAAGACAGCATAAATAATGCTTAGCACACAATACAGTCGATAAAGCAAACGGCATCGTTATATACGGTGCCGTTTGTTTTGCGTTTCATGCTAATTTACAAAAAATTTCAGAATTCAGCGTAAAATCCCTTGCATTTATTTTAATATGTGATAAAATAGTATATAGGTGGTCGTATCTGCAAAAGCAGATGGCTAAAGGGGAACAGGTCAGGCCGCACAGAGAGAAAGCTCTTAATCTGAATTTAAGGAGATATTTACATTGGATCTTACAACGTATCTTTCGGACATATTCCAGAACTTCATACGAGTGGTAATGTCCATAACTGTCTTTGATATAATAGATATCCTGCTGCTTACATATCTGATATATGTGGTGATCAAGCTCATGAAAGAAACCAGAGCAGAGCAGCTTATGAAGGGTATCCTTATCCTTATGCTCATATTTGTTGTGGTGCAGATATGCCAGCTCAAGGTAATGAGTTATCTGTTTGAAAACTTCTTCCAGGTTGGAATCATCGCGCTGATGATAGTGTTCCAGCCTGAGCTGCGCCGAATCCTTGAGCGAGTAGGTCGTGCAAAGGTTCCTAACCTGACGCTGGGACTGCAGAACGACAGCGGAACGAGCGCTGCGCGTGAAGCGGCTATCAACGGCATTGCGGAGGCGTGTCACCGCCTGCACGAATCCAAGACAGGCGCGCTTATCGTAATTGAACGTCAGGGCAGACTGGGAGATATCGCGGAGAAAGCTACCGTGATCAATGCGGATCCTGCGCCTGACCTCATCTGTAATCTATTTTACAATAAGGCGGCACTGCATGACGGCGCTATAATAATCCGCGATTACCGTATCTATGCCGCAGGCTGCTTCCTGCCTAATACCACAAAGGATCAGTATATTTCCAAGGAGCTTGGCTCGCGCCACAGAGCGGCTATCGGTATGAGTGAGAACGCCGATTCTCTTGTTATAGTGGTTTCTGAGGAAACCGGTACGATCTCTGTTGCCGAAAACGGACAGCTTACAAGAGGCTTGTCCAAGGAGGCGCTTATCAGAGTACTTCAGAAGAAGATGCCCGAGGCTGTTCAGCGTACAAAGAAAAAAGCCAGAAAGCCCAAGCAGGAAAATACAGGAACAGAAAGCTAAGGGGGCGCACAAGTGAATTTTTTTGAAAAGATAGGAAGTAACTTCAAAAGTAATCTGAAAAATATACTTATATCCTTTGCAATAGCGCTGGGCGCATGGTTTTTTGTATCTATACAGATATTTCCCACGGTTGAGGAGAGTGTAAAGAATATCCCGATAGAGGTGCAGCCTACCGAATACATGATACAGAACAATCTTCAGATCGTAAGTGCTCTGGATCAGACGGTAAACATTCGTATAGAGGGCAAGCGCTTTGATATTTCGGGCGCTGACGCGGACAGCTTCTATGCCTCGCTCGATCTTTCGTCTGTGCGTTCGGAGGGTGTTTTCACTGTTCCTGTGAACGTATCACAGAAGATAGAACGTGAATGTGAGATAATCGACACAGATCCGCTTGCTATCACTGTTGAGATAGACAAGATAATCTCCCGTGAATTTGAGGTAACTGCCACAGCTCCTTCTATCAGCCTGCCTGACGGCTACTATGTTGGAGATATTACAGCAACGCCTGCAACTATCACAGTTACAGGATCGTCGTCTGTCATTGAAAAGATCGACCGTATAGAAGCGCGCTCCGCATACAATGGCGCGATAAGCGAATCCCATGATACCCAGAGCGAGATATTTATATATGGAACTAACGGTGCGCGCATCGTTGACGATGAGCTTACTCTCAGCAGTGAGCATGTTTCAGTGACTATCCCTGTATACAAGCAGAAAGTGCTGCCTCTGACATTCTCCTATGCAAATGTACCCAGCAACTTTGATATAGACAGCCTTAAGTACAGGATACAGCCGTCTACTCTGACAGTAGCTGCGCCTGATGGCTCTATAGATTTCATCAGCGAGCTGGATATCGGCACTATCGATATTTCTGATATCAGACTGGATCAGATAGTATCTGTTCCGATAGCTCTGCCTGAGGGCTATAAAAATCTTTCAGGCAACAATACGGCGCGCATCGAATGGGATCTGGACGCATACGGAAAGCTTGACTTTACTACAAGCAACATTGCGATAAAGAACGCTCCCGATAATTATGATGTTTCTCTCATTACCAATGAGGTAGTGATAAGCGTAATGGGCCCATCCGAATTGCTAAGTGCGCTTGCACCTGCAGATATTTATGTAACAGCCGATCTGCTCGGAGTGACTCTGCGTGACGGTGCACAGGATGTGGCGGTGACTGTCCGTATCAGAGGAAACGATCTGAAATGCTGGACGACAGGCAGCTACAAGGTAACGATAAATGCCGCTCCCAGAACGGCGGAAGAGGAATAAATGGCGATAATCGTATCACAGATAAAGACATCGCTTGATGAGGCAAAGGATAACGCGGTAAGCAAAGCGTTATCCTTGCTTTGTGTAAGCGCAAAAGAGGTAAAAGCCGCGCGCCTGTATAAGACCTCGGTGGACGCGCGCCGCGATATATGCTTTGTGAGCTCGGTGTATATCGAGCTTGAAAGTGCTGCAAAGGAGCGGAAGCTGGCGCAGAAGCACCAGAACGTCCGCCTGCATGAGAACGAGGCGTTAGAGGTAGCATTCGGCACGGAAAGGCTTGACGGAGATATTTACATTGCAGGCTTTGGTCCTGCGGGAATGTTCTGTGCGCTTACTCTGTGCGAGTTTGGTTATCGTCCCGTAGTACTGGAGCGCGGTGCGGCTATGGACGAGCGTATCAGAGCAGTTGAGGGCTACTGGAACGGCGGCGTACTGGACAAGTCCACCAATGTGCAGTTCGGTGAGGGCGGTGCAGGAACGTTTTCGGACGGAAAGCTCACCACCCGTATAGGTGATCCGCTGTGCTCCCGTGTACTGGAGCGTTTGTGTGAGTTCGGCGCGCCTGAGGAGATACTCACAAAAGCAAAGCCGCACATCGGTACGGACAAGCTGCGTGCAGTTGTGAAAAATCTGCGTAATAAGATAATCGAATACGGCGGCGAGGTAAGATTTCTTTCGCCCCTTGAGGAAATACAGCTGCAAAACGGGCATATATCATCGATAACTGTAAATGGTGCAGAGGAACGCTGCGGCGCACTGGCGCTTGCTGTCGGACATTCGGCGCATGATACTTTTTCAATGCTGCTGAGAAACGGTGTTGAAATGGTGCCCAAGCCGTTCTCTGTCGGTGCGAGAATAGAGCATCTTCAGAGCGATATTGACGCGGCTCTGTACGGCAGGTATGCAGGTCATCCTGCGCTTCCTCCTGCTGAGTATCAGCTTTCTTACCGCGAGGGAGAGCGCGGAGTGTACACGTTCTGTATGTGTCCCGGTGGTTATGTGGTGGCGTCTGCAAGCTCTGACGGTACTATAGTGACCAATGGCATGAGCTACTTTGACCGTGCAGGAGAGAACGCAAACAGTGCGGTATTGGTATCTGTTACCCCTGATGATTTCGGAAATGAGCCGCTGGCAGGCGCGGAGTTCATACATCGGCTGGAGCAGCGTGCTTATGAGATGGGCGGCGGCAGAGGAAAAGCCCCTGCTGCGTTGACGAGGGAGTTTGTTTCGGGCGGAAGCTCGTTTACTCTCGGCAGAGTAACACCGACTTATCCTCTCGGGGTGCAGCAGGCTGACCTGAGGCAGCTTTTCCCCGAGCACATTTCGGATATCATGGCGAGAGGCCTGAGCTATTTTGACAGGCGCATAAAGGGCTTTTCCGACAGCGACAGTGTGCTTACCGCCATTGAAACACGCAGCTCTTCGCCTGTAAGGATACCGCGCTGCGAGGCTGGCTTTGCTTCCTGTGCGGATAACCTCTTCCCCTGCGGAGAGGGTGCAGGCTATGCGGGCGGAATAATGTCCGCGGCGGTGGACGGAATACGCACCGCGCTGAAGATAATGGAAAAATACGCAAAATAAACGGAGGTATAACTATGAAGCTGGCAGAAGCATTACAGGAGCGTGCTGACCTCAACCGCAGGATACAGCAGCTTCGTGCAAGACTTGATATGAACGCACTTGTTCAGGAGGGTGAAAGACCTGCTGAAGAGCCTGCGGAGCTTTTAAAGGAGCTTGACGGATGTATCGCAAGGCTGGAGGAGCTTATTTCTGCGATAAATCAAGCGAACTGCACTGTCACTGTTGACGGAGCGACACTTACACAGCATATTGCACGAAGAGACGCACTGACTCTGAAGATACAGGCATACAGACAGCTGATATCCTCCGCAAGTGGTACAGCACACCGTGCGACACGCAGCGAGATAAAGATACTTAGCGCGGTTGATGTTAAGGAGCTTCAGGCGCAGACCGACAGACTCGCTAAGGAGCTCAGAGAGCTTGATAACAAGATACAGCAGACCAACTGGACTACTGATATCTAAAAACAGATGATCGGTAGCGCTCGGGGCGAATGTTATCTCTGCGGCTGAGAATGAGTCCGCCTGTATAGTGCAGAAGGGCATGCACGTTTTTCATCGTACCGCCCCGACAATGTACATATGTATCGAAATAATGCACAATGTACTACCTGACATTGACTGAGCGCGAGGGTGGGCGCGGGGAACATCTGTTTTAATTACTTTGAGTGATATTATTATAGTATTATACGAAATGTTGTCGAAGTTATGCGGTTTGTGGGGATATGCTCCGAATATCCGGAGCATCAGAACACATTCAATAATTCGACACTTTTTGTTATGAAAATAGATTATATTACTAATAGTATAATTGTTCGATTGGTTTTACGGAGAATATCTTATGATAAAACTGAGAAAGATCATTGCAGCTATGCTTTCAATGATTTTGTTCTGCGGATGCGGCGGTACATCGGCACAGAAGATGGAAGTCACATACTTTGCTATGGATACCGTGATGAGCTTCCGTGTTCTTGGTGATAACGAAGCGGCGGAAGCTGCCTTTGCAGGACTAGGCGGAATGTTGGGGAAGTACGAGAAGAAGTGGTCGGTCACTGACCCTGAAAGCGTGATATCGGCTGCAAACCGCGGAGAATCGGTGGTGCTTGATCCGCAGACAGCGGAGCTGATACAGTTCGCACTGGAGATGAACGAGCTTACAGACGGCGCACTGGATATCACCATGTACCCTGTGCTGCGCGAATGGGGCTTCACTACGGGCGAGTATAAAGTCCCCGATGATGACAGGATAGCCGAGCTGCTCATGCTGACAGGCTGTGAAAAGGTGCAGCTTTCGGATTCCGTGCTATCGCTAGCTGATGGGGCGCAGATAGACCTTGGCGCAGTGGCAAAGGGCTATGCAGGCGACCTGATAAGTGAGCATTTCCGTGAATGCGGTGTGACATCCGCGCTGCTTGACCTCGGTGGAAACATCCATACCATCGGCTCAAACCCCGATGGTACGCCGTGGCGGCTTGGCATACGAAGTCCGTTCGGCGAGGGTAATATCGCTGTGCTGGAGCTTTCAGACAAGGTTGCGGTGACCTCAGGCGGATATGAGCGGTATTTCACCGAAAACGGAGTGGATCATTCCCATATACTTGACCCGAAAACTGGCGCTCCTGCCGACAGCGGTCTGGTCTCAGTCACTATCGTAGGCGAGGAGGGCAGGCTGTGCGATGCGCTCTCTACCGCGCTATATGTCATGGGTGCCGAAGCGGCAGAGCGGCTCTGGCAGGAGCAGGGCGGCTTCGATATGATACTGATAGAGAGCAATGGAGATATGCTCATTACCGAGGGGCTGGAGAATATGCTAGTGCCTACGGATGTGTTTAACGGGGAGCTTGTAATGCTCAGAGATTAAAATATAATCTTTCTTTTTATTTCTGCATCGGAGGTGCTTATCAATGTATTGCGGCAACTTCATAAGATCTCTCGGAGGTAAAATCAGGTACATATCGTGTGTATTGGCTGCTACTATGTTCTTGTTAAGTCTGTCGGGTTGCCTTGCGAAGTCAGGTTATGTTTCTGATAAAAGCGAAACACAGGAATTACAGTGGCTAGCCGAGGAATTGCAGCTGGTGTGCGATGAGGTGGAGTCTGTGGTGTGCTCTGATCGTGTTCGTTACAGTCATAATGCCAATGTTACTGCGTTAGTTGTGAATTTTCGCCATGAGATTGACGAAGAACAGGCAGAAGAAGTTGTTGAACAATTACTATGTCAATTTAACAATACGCAGCTGCTTGATATATTGTTATCACACGGTTGGTTCAAAGATCAAGATGCTGTAATCGTTTTTTATTCAGGTGGTAAGGAGAATGATTACATCTTCGAATTATTGTGGTGTCACGATTATATTAAACTATTTGGTCCTATGCGTTTTTGGGCTAAAAATGATTGTTTTGAACATAGTGAATGGGAATTGGCCGATTATATTGATATAGATAGTTATTTAGCTTATATAGGTTTGGATGAAGAAACGATAGAAGCATAGGTCAGTACTCCGCAACAAAGCGTTGCTTGACTGATAAGCTGTTCTGACGTATACTGTATTCAGGAGGCGATGCAATGAACAGCGGAGAGATCATCAGAAAACTCAGGCAGAGCAACGGGCTTACGCAGGATGAAATGGCGGAAAAGCTGTTCGTCACAAGGCAGGCGGTAAGCCGTTGGGAGAACGGGGATACTCTGCCGAATATAGATACGCTGCGTATCATGTCACGCATTTTTGATATCCCGATAAATAATCTTGTGGATGTAAAAGCACTGTCAGGTGACGGCAATGGCGAAAAGAATGCCGACAGATTTCTGGGCTTTGCCGATGTGTATGATAATGACCGCCCATCAGTGCCAAAGCAGGCCGTGGATATAATCGTGCGTTATCTTGGCAAAGCCCCTGGAAATGTGGTGGATATCGGCTGCGGAACAGGGCTTTCTGTTGCGGCGTGGGACGGTCGCTGCGGTCATGTCACAGGTATCGATCCGAGTGATGATATGCTCGCGGTGGCACGCCTGAAAGAGAATGAGCATCTATCTTTTATCAAAGCTTTTTCTCATGACACAGGTCTGCCTGCAGAATATGCGGATGCTGTGGTGTGTTCTCAGTCTTTTCACTGGATGAATCCGCAGGATACGCTCAGGGAGGTGGATCGTATACTTCGCTGTGGCGGAGCGTTTGCGGCTATTGACTGCGACTGGCCGCCTGTGTGTGGTTTGAAAGCCGAGATGGCTTATGCGGCGCTGTTCAACAAGGTCCGTATCATCGAGGAGGAAAATGCGGATGTCCGTCACACCTTTACGCGTTGGAATAAAGAGGATCATCTGAATAATATCAGATCAAGCGGATATTTCAGGTATAGCAGGGAGATAGTATTCAGCAGCGTTGAGCAGTGCAGTGCCGAGCGTTTTATTGGGCTTGCAATGAGTCAGGGCAGCTTACAGACTATTTTGAAGCTTCATCCTGAGCTGATCGAAAACGACTATCGGCATTTCTGCAAGGCTGTATATGCCTCCTTTGAAGAGGACGCTATAAACGAAATGACATTCTGTTACAGAATGAGGATAGGTATTAAATAGCATAAGCCGCGGATATAACCGCGGCTTATTTTATGTGAACAAAAACAGACGGCAAAAGCCGTCTGTTTCATTGTTTTGATAACCGGAACGTTGTTGGTTTACCCAATGCAGTTGGGGTTATGGGCGGAATTACTCGCCTCTCTGCTTAGCGAAGCACTCGCTGCAGTATACAGGTCTGTCTTCCTTGGGCTCGAAAGGAACCTTTGCTACGCCGCCGCACATTGCACAGGTAGCGTCAAAGAATGTTCTGGGACCCTTACCGGAGTTCTTTCTTGCGTCGCGGCAAGCCTTGCATCTCTGGGGCTCGTTTACGAAGCCCTTCTCTGCATAGAATTCCTGTTCGCCGGCGGTGAATACGAAATCAGCGCCGCAGTCCTTGCACTTTAAAGTCTTGTCTGTGTACATAGTGATACCTCTTACAAAAAAATTTCGCCCTGGGTCGGATTTGCACCGACACCTTTGTAAAACAACGCTCTGGTAAATTAAGCTACCGGGTCATATCTGAGGTAATTCCGCTCAATACGTGTACGTCCTTTGCTTGCATCTCTTCCGCTATACTTCACGAGCACTCCTTGACGGGCACAAAGCCCGACTGCGTCGTTCTCGTTTCGTCTGACGAAAGATCTGTGGCGCAAATGCCGCACACTCCTTTCGCTGCATTACCTTGTAAACTTGGTTATCTGGTTTTGTATATTTCAGGAGTGGTATACTCGCTGAAAACATATTAAAAATCAGGGAACACTGCCCTGAGCTTTGCTCTTGCCCTTGCAACAGCGTTATCAACTGTCTTCTTATCCGCATCCAGTTTTTCTGCTATCTCTGCATAGCTGAGTCCGAGTATCACGCCGTTCAGGCATCTGAGCTCAAGCGGTGAAAGCAGAGCTTTCATCTGTTCGCTCATTTCGCTGGTGTTTTCCTTGATTATCACCATTTCTTCAGGCGTAGGTTCGGGGGAGGTAAGCGTTTCCAGCTCGCTTTCCGAAACGAGCTTAGCAGTCCTGCGTACCGCCTTATCCACGGTATTCTTCATCCTGTTGGAGATACATACCGCCGCAAAGCCCGAAAAGCTGCCGCGCTTTTCATCATAAGCGGATATAGCGTGCAACAGCGCATCCATACCGTCAGATACAAGCTCCTCATAATCGGCTGAGCAAGCAAACTGCCCTGCCATCGAGAATACCATACCACTGTATCTGGATATAAGCTCGGCAGTCATTACGCCGCCGTCTGCGGAGATGCCTGCGCTTGCAAGCTGTTCATCTGTAAGCAACGAAAGATCTGCCATAATCACCTAAAAAGATATCAATGGTTTAAATGTTAAACTTTTGCACATAGTCATTATATCATGATGTGCAGAATTTGTCAATAAATTTGAAAAAGACTTACGTTTTAAATAAAATGCCGTTGTCTGCTTTATGCATAAAAGCAATAAATTTCCTGCATTTTCTCAGGTGTGTACTATCTGCTTTATCTGGCGTATTCGGCTCTGCCTGTCTTGAAGAGATTCCCTCCTGCACAATCAATAGCTACTATCAGGGGGAATTCATCAAACGTCAGCTTCTTTACGCTTTCGCAGCCGAGGTCCTCAAATGCAATCACCTCACACTCTGTAATGCATTTGCACGCAAGAGCTCCCGCACCGCCTATCGCACAGAAGTATACCGCACCGTTTCTGCGTATTGCTTCGCATACTGCTTCTGAGCGCTCTCCCTTGCCTATCATTGCGGATAGACCCATATCCAGCATAAGCGGAGAGTACACATCCATTCTGATTGAAGTCGTAGGGCCGCAGGAGCCGATAGCCATTCCATCCTTTGCGCCCGTGGGACCTGCATAGTATATTGCTGCACCGTCAAGCTCATACGGGAGGGGCTCTCCGTTATCTATACAAGCCTTTATGCGCTTATGTGCTGCATCACGGGAGGTGTACACAGTGCCCGAAAGCAGCACCTTGTCTCCTGCACGGAGCGTTTTTGCCTTTTCCTTTAGTTCTTCTGTGCTGAGTTTTATCATTATGATACTTCCTTTAAATATACAGAGCCGAATTTCTTCGGCTCTGTTGATGTTAAATTAGAAACCGCCGAAGCCGCCGAACATATCGGAGCTCATGTCGTCATCGGAATCAGATGAGCTGCCTGTATCAGCGCCGAAGTTCCATATAGCGGAATCGTCAGCGGAGGGTGCTGCGGGATCGGGCTCAGGCTGAGCTGCGGGAGCTTCTTCAGCAGGAACGCCTGCTGCTTCCATAGCTTCAAACTGCTTCTGGAGATCAGCCCAGGGATCGCTTGCAGAGCTGTCATCGGATGTGATAACGGTATCTTCTGCGGTGTTATCGGAGGGAGGTGCAAGATTATTGAGTGCCTCCTCTGCTTCGCGCAGCGCCTTCATGAGATCATCCTCAGTGTTGGCTGCGGGAGCTTCCTCTTCTTCATCCTCGTCCATGCTGAGGTCTGTGATGCGGGGCTGTACTGCGAAAGCGGCCTCCGCCTCCTGAACAGCCTTAAGCAGATCCTCGTTTACATCACCGAGAGAGCCGGAGGGCATTGTCTGGGCGATGAGGTCGTTTTCAAATTCAATGCTGTTATCAACGACATTGGCGGTTTCGGGAGGATCAAGAGGCTTGATCTCGCTAACAGTTTCCTCCTCGTCATCCTTGCTTTCCTCAATACCTGTGCCGAATATATCCTTACCGAACATATCCATAGCATCGGGATTTACGAGAGGAACGGCGTTCTTGTTCTCGTCGTTGTATATAGTCTGAGCTGCGATCTCGCTGCCGCCCCATACATCGTCAAAGGAAGCAAGATCGTTGCTTGATTTTTCAGCAGCGGGCATATCCTCGATAGCAGGCATTGCAGCAGGCTCTTCTGCAGGAGCTTCTGCAACAGGCTTTTCCTCTACAGGGGCGGTCATCTCCTCAATGACTTCCTCTGCATGAGCTTCTTCCTTGGGAGCAGGGGTATTAACAGCTGCCACAGCTGCTGCAGCTGCAACGGGAGCAGCCTGAACAACGGGCAGAGGAGCTATTTCAGCACCCAGCAGCTCTGCTGCGGATTCGCTTATGCTCTTGTATCCTGCTGTGATATTATCGATCTGTGCCTTGAGGGAATCAAGGAACTTTGTGGTGTTCTCGTCTGCGCCTGCACGTCTTTCCTCGGCTGCTGCAACTATAGCCCTGGCTTCGTCATTAGCCTTGTCGATGATGAGCTGTGCATCAACGTTAGCCTTGTCTATGATCTCTGTATAAGCCTTCTGAGCTTCAGCGCTTACGCCCTTACCGCTCTTCAGGATATCTGTCATCTTCTTGCGCTCTTCCTCGAGCTGGTTCTGTGCTTTTTCCAGCTTGAATTTCAGCTCTTCGTTTCTCTGCTGTTCGGCAGTGAGCTCCAGCTTGGTATCCTTGTGCTGATCCTCAACTTCCTTGACAGCAGCCTTGATACGCTCATCAGCCTCTTCAGCGAGTTTGAGTGCTTCCTGAGTCTTTTTGTCGTTGGCTTTCATATCCTCTTCCAACGCCATCATCTTCTTACGAAGATCGCTTATGTATGCGTTTACCTCGTTCTTATCGAAGCCCAAGGCAACTTGTCTGAAACCACCGTCTCCAACAGCCATATCTGTATTTCCTCCTGAATATTTTTGTTAATGCGATACTTTGCCGCGATATACGACACAGTATATAAATACATACTTAATTATATCATAAAATACAGCATTATACAAGTGGTTTAGCAAATTTTATAAATTTGTAGATTTTCCTGCACCGTTTTTGTGAGAATGTCCAAAGGAAAAGAGAAAAATTTGTGCTAATCATAGATTTTCGTGATTTCGGAGCTATAAAATCAGAAAGTCTGTTGTAATTTTTCCGTGGAAAGTGTATAATTAACGAAAAGGTATTGGTGTTACCGTGCTCCGCGCGTGCGGATAAGGAGGATTGAAATTTATGATAGATAAGACCATGACGTTTTCTGTCCATGATGACAGAGAGAACGAGATGAAGGAGATCCTTACAACTGTGTATGATGCTCTCAAGCAGAAGGGCTATAATCCTATCAATCAGCTTGTCGGCTATATCCTGTCTGAGGATCCTACATATATCACCACATTCAACAATGCCAGAGGGCTTATCCGCCATATCGATCGCGATGAACTCCTGCAGGTACTGGTGAAATCATATCTTTCCGATTGATCGGATGTATACCGCTCCGTTGATTACGGGGCGGTTTTTTACATGATGTGAATACAGCGGCGGCAGCGGTCAATAATTACAGCAAAGAGATGGCTAAAAACTGCAATTTATGTCATTTTTGATTGACATCTGCGATCGCTGTATGTTAAAATCTATTATAGTATCGTGCGTATGCAGAAGGAGATGATCTTTATCAGACTGGAATGGAACAAAAAATACACTACGATAGCAGCTTACGCGCTTATCGTCATTATTCTTGCGATAATGTTCGTTGTGTTTATCTTCAAGTATGAGTCGATCGCAAACGGCTTTTCATGGATAGGAGATGTTGTTGCTCCTATCGTTATAGGAATATGTATAGCTTATGTTATAAACCCTTTGGTAATGTGGTTTGAAGACCGCGTTTTCCATAAGCTGAAGGATGATGAGATCAATATCCCCAGTATCTGGGATAAGATAGATTTCGGTTCTAAGGATGAAGAGAAGGTCAAGCAGCGCGCTCACGTTAAGGCTGTTAAGCGCCGCCGTCGCCGCAGAACGCTTGCAAAGGCTCTTTCGGTAGTTATTTCGCTTGTGATAGTGATCGCTGTCATCGTCGGTATCTGCATAGCGATCGTACCGCATGTGGCTCAGAGTATAGTTGATCTTGCCGAGCAGATGCCCGGATATGCGAGAACGCTGGAGGCAAAGCTTAAGGATATATTCGCAAACAATCCAAGTCTGGCAAATTATATCTCTGCGGAGTTTATGGAGCTGAACACTCTCCTTGATAAGATAGCCGATCAGATAGCGCCCGTTATCGGCAGCGTTTCTGCGGGTCTCATCGGAGTGGTTACCGGCATACTCGTTACGCTTAAGAATGTGCTTATAGGCTTCATGATAGCTATATATCTGCTTTTCAGTAAGGAACGTCTTATTGCACAGTTCAAGAAAATACTTTTTGCTCTTTTCAAGAATAATAAGTGTCAGCGTATCCTTGCTGTCTGCCGTAAGAGTAATAATATATTCAAGACATACATCATATCCAACCTGCTTGATGCTATGATAATCTTCATATTCATGAGCATCGGTATGGCTCTTATGGACATGCCCTATGCGATGCTTATTTCCATGGTGTGCGGAATTACAAATCTGATCCCGTTCTTCGGACCGTTCATCGGTGCTATCCCTTGTGGTGTTCTCATACTTCTGGTAGATCCTATCAAGGTGATATGGTTCGGCATATTTGTGCTGGTGCTTCAGCAGGTAGACGGTAATATCATCAAGCCGTTCCTGTTTGGAGAGACGATGGGTCTGCCTGCGCTCTGGGTGCTTGTTTCCATTATCGTCAGCGGCGGCTTGTTCGGAATCCCCGGTATGCTCCTCGGCGCGCCTGTATTTGCGGTAATATATCTGCTGTTTGCGGAATTTATCTCTGGAAAGCTGGAAAAGAAGAATCTTCCCACAGATACGGACAGGTATTATGATACCGATTCTTATGATAATCAATATGCGGAACCCACGGTTGACACGGAATAAAAGTCTTAACAGCGGAGTAAAAAAACTCCGCTGTTTTTTGTTCGTTTTTACCTTGATTTAGCTTTAATTGACAGTTGACAATGTTGTGTATAATATGGTATAATATGATAAATGCATAGATTAATGTGCGAATATTTTGTGCAATTTATAACAAACTTGGTAAAGGAACGGTAAATCGTCCGATGGTAAAGGCAGTTATCTTTGATATGGACGGGCTTATTCTCGATACAGAAAAACTGCTCGTGAAATATTGGTGTCAGGCGGCAAACGAGGCCGGCTTCCCCATGCAGAGGGAGCATGCGCTCAACATTCGTAGCCTGCACAGAAGATTTGCCATACCATACCTGCAGGGCCTTTTCGGTGAGGATTTTGATTATGTTAAGATCAGAAATCGCCGTATGGAGCTTATGACTGAGGCTCTGGCGGAAAATGGTCTTGAACTGAAAAATGGTGTCCGTGAGCTGCTTGCTTTTCTTAAAGAGCAGGGTATTCCTGCGGCAATAGCGACAGCTACAGATCTTGAAAGAACGAAAGATTATCTCGGCAGGGTCGGCATTTTTGAACAGTTTGACAGGATAGTCTGCGCCACTATGGTGGAGTACGGCAAGCCAAAGCCTGACATCTATCTTTATGCGGCTCAGCAGCTGGGGTTACAGCCATGTGAATGTATGGCGCTTGAGGATTCGCCGAATGGAGTGCGCTCGGCTGCGTCTGCGGGATGCGTCACCGTTATGGTGCCTGATCTTACCCAGCCCGATGAGGAGCTCGGTGCTCTGATATATGCAAAGGCGGATAGTCTGACAGATGTTATCGGTATCATTCAGCGTACATGAATATCATAGCTTTGGAATTTGATTTATTTGGACGGAGTAATTATGTTTGACGAGAATTTCAGCAATATGAATATCAGTGAATCCTCAGGTCCCAGAATGGAACGACCTCCTGTGATAGACGGCAGAGTTGATCTTACTTATGATAATTCGGGCATGCTGTGCAATCTGACACTGTACGCTCCCATGAACGGCGGACGTCCTGTTACAATGGAGCAGATCGCCAATGAAATGAATAAAAAGGGCATTGTTGCGGGAATTGATGAGTTTGATATCCGTGATATGCTGGATAACCATGTCTATGAGCAGCCTGTATGTGTTGCGAGAGCTGTTCCTGCAAAGCGCGGAACGAACGGCGTGGTGATATACAAGTATGAGAAAAAGCGTGTGGTACAGCCCACTTATGATGAGTTCGGAGTGGCAAATTACCGCGAGCTCGGCACTATAGTCAAGATACGCAAGGGCGATATCATTGCCGAGATAATTCCGCCTACTCCAGGCGAGGCAGGTGTGAATATCTTTGGCGAGGAGATACCACCCGAGGCAGGAAAGCCTGCAAAGCCTGCAATAGGCAGAAATTCCGTTATTTCGGCGGATGGTAAGTACATAATCGCTGCGTGTGACGGTCACATCACATACGGCGTCGGATGCTTCAATGTTGAGGACACGGTAACTATATTCAGCGATCTTGACATTTCTGTCGGAAATATCGACTTTTTCGGTGATGTTCATGTAAAGGGCAACGTAATGGAGGACTTCTCCATAAAGGCAGGCAAGAATATCCGTATAGACGGCAGTGTGTTCTCATCCGAAATGACTGCAGGCGGAAATGTCACTGTTGTAGGCGGTATCATCAATTCTACTGTAAAGTGCGAGGGTAATGTCAGTGCAGGCTTCTGTCAGACTGCTACCATCAACGCAAAGGGCAGCGTGGAATCAAAGGAATTTGCATTCTGCGAGGTCTTCTGCTACGGTGAGCTCAAGGCAAAGGGCAACAACGGCACAATAGTCGGCGGTAAGATAACTGCCATGCGAGATATCACAGCAGGCACTATCGGCTCTGAAAAATATACTCAGACTGTCATCAGCATTGGCGACGGCTCTGTTACCTTTGCGCGTAAGCGTAAGGCGGAGGCGGAGCTTGAGCAGTATGGTGAGCGCTACGAAAATGCAGTGAAGAATCTGGAATACCTGAAGCATCGCAAGGTGCAGCAGGGCGGTGTGCTGACAGACGATCAGCAGCGCCAGGTAAAGCTGGAAACACAGAACAAGCTGTTCAGCACCATTAAGAAAAAGGAGCTTAGCATACTTATCGCTCAGCTGGATGAGGATATCAAGAACAAGGATATGCTGAGTGCCACCTGCAACAGGCTTTTCCCGGGTGCGCGCTTCTGTATCAACTTCCTGACGCTTGATGTTACTGAAGTCTACGGTAAATCCAGAGTGACTATCGTAGGAGATCAGCTGACGGTAGTTCCCAACTGATACGGAGGAGAAATGATCCCTAAGACCCACATTTATACATACAGCGGCGTGAGCTTCTCGCCGCTTTCTCCATCTGTGGATGACATCTCGTCCATGGATATTGCCCATGCGCTTTCATATATGTGCCGCGCAAACGGGCATTTCAGCGGATTTTATTCGGTGGCGCAGCATTGTCTTTCCTGTGTTGAGGAGGCACGGCTGAGAGGTCTGCCGAGGCATATACAGCTTGCCTGCCTGCTTCATGACGCAAGCGAGGCTTTCATTTCGGATATCACGCGCCCTGTTAAGCGGCAGCTGCATGAGTATGCAGTTATAGAAAAACGATTACAGGATGTGATATATCGTCGTTACGGGCTTGACCCCGAGGATGATGCCATGCTCGGCGCAGTAAAGGAAATAGATGATGCTATGCTTTATCATGAGTTCCTTGCGCTGGGCGGATTGGCGCTGTATGACGAAGCACCTGAGATTTTTTCTGATCCTGATTACAGCTTTGTTCCATTTGAAGTTATCGAAAAGCGATTTCTTCATACGCTTGACGAATTATATACGGAGGATAAAAAATGACCGCAAAGGATATTCTTTTCAATGACAGCTGGCAGTTCTGCCTGACGGATATAGGCACTGAGCAGGCGGCTCTGGCAGATAAGCACTGGTATGATGTGGAGCTGCCCCATGATTGGCATATCGGAGATACCGCCAATCTTTATAAAACAGGCGAGGGCTGGTATAAGCGTGTGCTCAATGTTACTGCCGAGCAGCTTTCTGGAAGAGTGCTGCTGAATTTTGATGGCGTATATATGGATTCCACGCTGTTTGTAAATGGTGCGGAAGCAGGCGAGTGGACCTACGGCTATTCTGCCTTTGAGCATGATATCACCGATTTTCTGCATGAGGGCGATAACGAGCTGCTCATGCGCGTAAAGTATGTATCTCCCAACACCAGATGGTATGCAGGCGCAGGTATATACAGAGATGTGACATTGAAGCTCCGTCCTGAAACATACATCCGCACAAACGGCATTTATATACACTCTGAAAAGGGCGAGGGAGACCTCTGGCAGACTGAGATCGAGACGGATATCTGCGGCAGCGCTGCGGATATCAGCATGGTGCTCAGTGTGCTGGATCATGACGGCGAAAAGATCGCTGAGTTCGTTCAGGATGCCGCTTTCGGTGGAGATACCGAAACGTTTGTGAACAGCTTTCAGATATCCTCACCTGATATCTGGGATATCGACAGCCCCGTATACTATACCTTTGCGCTGGAGCTGAGAAAAAACGGCGAAACGCTTCAGATGGAATATGTTCCGTTTGGCTTCCGCACAGTGGAGTTTCTGCCCGAAAAGGGTCTTGTGCTCAATGGCAGACAGATAAAGATGCATGGCGTATGTATGCATCATGATCTGGGTGCGCTTGGTGCGGCTTTCAATGAGAGCGCAATGCGACGTCAGCTTGAGATAATGAAAGCTATGGGAGTGAACGCGGTACGCACCTCCCACAATATGCCTGCAAGACAGCTTGTGGAGATCTGCGATGAGCTGGGTCTGCTGGTGAATTGCGAAAGCTTTGATATGTGGGAGAACTCCAAGACGGAGTTTGATAACCATCGCTTTTTCGTTGAGCACGCGGAGCGCGATGTCCGCAGCTGGATAGAGCGTGACAGGAATCATCCATCTGTCATCCTGTGGAGCATAGGAAATGAGATAAATGATACAAACGATCCTCATGGAATAGAGATAACACAGCGCCTGTATGACTATGTACAGAAGTACGATCCGAAGCACAATGCCTATGCGACTATTGGCTCTAATTTCATGGGCAGCGAGAACGCACAGAAATGCTCGGATATCGTAAAGCTGGCAGGCTACAACTATACCGAGCGCCTTTACAAGGAGCATCATGAAAAGTATCCCGACTGGATGATCTACGGAAGTGAAACAGCGTCTGCTGTGCGCTCCAGAGGCATCTACCATTTCCCTGCAGACGCTCCGCTGCTGACTCATGACGATCTGCAGTGCTCCTCGCTGGATAACAGCGTTGTAGGCTGGGGCAGCTCTGCAATGAAATCCTGGAGACTTGACCGTGACTGCGATTTCTGCGGTGGTCAGTTCATCTGGACGGGCTTTGACTATATCGGCGAGCCCACACCTTATTCGACCAAGAACAGCTACTTCGGTATAGTTGATACGGCAGGCTTCCCCAAGGATATATATTATTTCTATCAGAGCGTATGGACGGACGAGCCGATGATACATATCGTACCATCCTACTGGGATTTCAACGATGGTGATATTATTGATGTTATTATATACAGCAATTCACATACCGTGGAGCTGTTCCTGAACGGAAACAGCCTTGGCAGGCATGAGATGGCGCTTCTTACAGACGAGCGTATGCGTGCCGATTTCAGAGTACCGTATGAGGCAGGCGAGCTTATTGCTAAGGGTTATGACGAAAACGGCAATATGATAGCTGTTGAGAGCATCAGAACTCCCGAAGAACCTACGGCAATAGTTGTATCGGCAGATAAAAATGAGCTTTCCGCCGATGGCAGAGATATAGCTTTCATTGAGATATCTGTTGCGGATAAGAACGGATATCCTGTAGGAAATGCACGCAACAGAATAAAGGTAGAGGTGAGCGGTGCAGGACGACTCGTAGGTCTCGATAATGGTGACAGCACCGATTACGACAGCTACAAGGGCGATAACCGCCGCCTGTTCAGCGGCAAGCTGCTGGCTATGGTGCAGAGCACTCTTGACGAGGGTGATATCACGGTAATGGTAAGCTCCGAGGGGCTTAACGGCGCAGAGCTTACTTTGAGCACGCAGAAATATTTCGATGCACATGGAGTATCGGTAGTAACGGACAACGCTTATCCCGTAGCAGCAACGAAATACACCAATGAAGTGCCTGTACGAAAGATAGTTCCCTCCTGTGATGTGAGAGAGCTTAATGGGGAAAAAACATCAGCGGATATAACCGTGGAGCTGCTTCCTAAAAACGCGACTTATTCCGATATCACATGGAAGTGCGTGCGTGATACGGGCGTTGAGGTGAACTTCGCTTCTGTTGAATGGGACGGCACAAAGGCAACTGTAAAAGCCATAGGTGATGGCGAATTTATTGCGAGAGCGTTCGTGAACAACGGTGCGGCTCAGCCGCAGGTGTGTGCTGATGTGCCGTTTAAGGTGACAGGACTCGGTGCGGCGACCACGGATGCGTACAGCTTTATTTCCGCAAGCCGTGTGGATGGAAGCAATGTGCCTGTTAATCTCATCGAGGACGGTGCTATAGGCGGCTTCAGCGGCAGGACTGTCATGACCTATAAGAACGTAGATTTCGGCAGAACCGGCTGTGAGGCTATAACTCTGCATATCGGTGCATGCTTTGATGTGGATGTAGAGGTTTGGGCAGATCTCGGTGACGAAGAGAATGCAATGCTGATGCAGCTTGATGGTATGCGTTTCAACAATAACGGTCACTGGTGCGGATTTGCGGGACAGACCTTTGCAGTGCCGAGGATACAGGGAATACATGATATCAGCGTAATTATTTCCGCAGGAGTCATCTTCGGCGGCTTTGAGTTCGCTGAGATAAACCGCGCATTCGATGTGAATTTCGCAGGTGAGAGCGACAGTATCTATGGTGATGATTACAAGCTTTCCGACAAGATCGTTGAGAATATCGGAAACAATGTTATCATCAACTATGACGCGTTCGATTTCGGCGAAGAGGGTACAACCGCCATTACTATCTGCGGCTACACCGCCAATCCCACGAATGCGGTGCAGCTGAGATATACTCCCGCAGGCGGAGACCAGACCAGTGTGCTGCTTGAGTTTAAAAACACCGATGGCAGCAGCGAGCAGCGTTTTGATATCCCGAAGCTTACAGGCGTGAACGATATCAGCTTTGTGTTCCTGCCAGGCTCAAAGTTTGATTTCAGATGGTTCAGATTCGAATAAGAGAGGTCAAAACGTCATGACAGGAACAGAAATAGCCACCCTTTGCATAGCGGGCGCAGGAGTACTGCTGATCTTCCTTTCGCTGATATTTTTTGCACATTCCCGTAAGGTGAAGCGCAGCTGCACCGCTCAGACAACGGGTAAGGTGGTGCGTTACCGCTGTGTGGGCCGTGATAACGGCCGCACTTATGCTCCTGTGGTGGAGTACAGTGTAAATACGATGCTGTATGAGGCATACAGGCGTTATAAGGGTGTTGTTCATTCTCACAGGACATCATTTAATAAAAGCGAGTGCGAGATCTATGTTTCAAAACGGGATGTTCTGCACGTTAAATGCGTAGGGCTGAGTGTGGATATCGGAGCTGCAATGCAGGAGAGATGGCCGCTCGGCAGCAGCATGACGGTGTACTATGATCCCGAAGATCCGAAGCGCGGTTTTGTCGAAAAAGTCGTTGTGATAAGCGATACCGTCGGAGTGGTGCTGCTTTGCGTCGGACTTGGACTGCTGGCACTGGCAGGGCTGTTTTATATGATATTCTGATATACTTCGACCTGAGGGCATGATGCTCTCAGGTCGTTTTTTGCTTTGTTTCTGGGTTTGTTACCGTTTTGTAAGAAAATTGTAACTAAAATGTACTTGAATTTTAATGTGACATTCTGTATAATATATACATAAGACAAGATATATGAAAAGGGAAAGTATAAAGAAGTACGGTCTGACATACAGCGAGAGGTGACACAATGAAGAATAACATCCTGCTCATTCTTGCAGTGACTGTGATCAGTATAGGAATAATCGTGGCTACTGTTATGATAAGCGGTGGCGATAGCGGTGACGAAAGCTCTTCTTCTCAGCCTGTGCAGCGCACCAGCAGCACATCTGATATATATGTACAGCCCACGGAGGATACGCCGCTGGCGGCTTCGCCAGTTACCACAGAGCCTGTTGAAACATCCGCTCCTGCGGAGAGCGCAGAGGCTTCCTATGACAGCGCTGCGGCTGACGGAATAATATCCACGGCACATTCGCTCATCGGAATCGATTTTGCCGAGGGCGGAGATACGCCTGACGCAGGCTTTGATAATTCGGGATTTATATACTATGTCCTGCGTGAGAATGGCTATATTACCTGTCCGCGCGGACTTAAAGCACAGTCTGAAATGGGCGCGGCGCTTGCGTATGATGAGCTTCGTGCAGGTGATCTTGCATTCTTCTATGATGAGGAAAAGCAGTCTGTGGCTTTCGGCGGAATCTATTGTGGTGACGGATTGATGATCGCGTGCCTTATGCCCGGTACACAGGTAAAGGAGATAAATATCACAAGTCCGTATTACACCGAGCATTTCTGCAACGGAATAAGCATCACTTAAAATCGACGAATTTTGATGACCGTATCGTAACAGATGCGGTCATTTTTATTGACAATAATTGTTGGTAGTGGTATAATAAAAACAGCTTATTTCAATTGCTGACGCAATTGCGCTGTTTTTATTGAACGGCGGGGAGGTCGGCGTTGCCGACAGCTGCTGACGCAGCTAACAAACGCTGACGCGTTTGCACTCCTGGTATAATTAACAGCCTATTTCAATTGCTCACGCAATTGCGCTGTTTTTATTGAACGGCGGGGAGGTCGGCGTTGCCGACGGCTGCTGGCGCAGCTAACAAACGCTGACGCGTTTGCTCTCCTGGTATAATTAACAGCCTATTTCAATTGCTGACGCAATTGCGCTGTTTTTATTGAACGGCGGGGAGGTCGGCGTTGCCGACAGCTGCTGACGCAGCTAACAAACGCTGACGCGTTTGCTCTCCTGGTATAATAAACAGCTTATTTCAATTGATAACGCCATTTGTTGTTTTTTGTTGAATGGCGGCAAACGTAGTGGTTTTTCGGTGCAAAATCGTGATCGCCTGTGATCACACAAACAGGAAAGGAATCTGAATGGCAGAAGTAACTATAAATATGGAAAGCATGGAGCAGCTTCATGCTGTTTTCGGTGATTTCGACAGCAACGTAAATCTGATACAGAAAGCATTCGATGTAACGATATTCAGTCGTGGCAGCGATATCAAAATAACAGGCGAGGAGCATGCAGTTTCCCGCGCGGAAAAGGCTATGCAGTCGCTTTCCAAGCTGTATTTCAAGGGCGAGGCTCTGAACGAGCAGTCAGTGCGCTATGTCATCTCAATGGTGAATGACGGCACGGAGAACGAGGTTGAAACGATATCCTCCGACTGCGTATGCGTGAGCTATTCGGGCAAGCCCATCAAGCCTAAGACTCTGGGTCAGAAGAAATACTGCGATATGATAAGAAAGAACACCATAACCTTTGGTGTCGGCCCTGCGGGTACGGGTAAGACCTATCTTGCCGTTGCGCTGGCTGTAAGTGCGTTCAAGGCACATGAGATACAGCGTATCATCCTGACGCGCCCTGCGGTTGAAGCAGGCGAGAAGCTGGGCTTTCTCCCGGGCGACCTCCAGAACAAGGTAGATCCTTATCTTCGCCCATTGTACGACGCTCTGTTTGAGATGTTCGGTCAGGAGGCGTTCAACCGTCATCTGGAGCGCGGCTCTATCGAGGTAGCGCCGCTTGCGTACATGCGCGGACGTACTCTGGACGACAGCTTCATCATCCTTGATGAAGCACAGAACACCACCCGCGAGCAGATGAAGATGTTCCTGACGCGTCTTGGCTTCAACAGCAAGATGGTCATCACAGGTGATATCACACAGATAGATCTGCCTGAGAGCACCCGTTCAGGTCTGGTGGAGGCGCTCAAGGTGCTGAAGAATGTGGATGATATAGCACAGAACCGCTTCAGTGACAAGGATGTAGTCCGCCATAAGCTGGTTCAGGATATCGTCAAGGCATACGAAAGCTACAGCGGACAGGATACCCGGCAGAAAAAAGACTTCAACAGGAGATAAGACATGAAGATTGAGATATTTCTCAGCGATGAGCAGGAGAAGCTTACGCCTCCCGAGGATATGGAGCAGCTTATTGAAATGTGCACCCGTGCAGCCCTTGAAGAGGAGCAGATAGATGAGGATGCTCAGGTCTCAGTAACACTGGTGGATAACGAAGCTATACGGGAGATAAACAACGAGCACCGTGGTATTGATAAGGCGACAGATGTGCTTTCGTTCCCTCTCGGAGATGAGGACAGCTTTGACACAGACCCCGAAACAGGCGCGATACTGCTTGGTGATATCATGATATCTCTGGAGCGTGCAAAGGAGCAGGCTGAGGAGTACGGTCATTCCTACCGCCGCGAGGTGGCGTTTCTTATAACGCATTCGCTGTTCCATCTGCTGGGTTACGATCATGTAGACAGCGAGGAGGACGAAAAGCTGATGTTCGGCAAGCAGGATAAGGTACTTGAAAAGCTTGGTATCACCCGCGAGGCATGATATGAAAAAGTTTCTGAAAGGCTTTGTTTATGCAGGTCGTGGCTTTGTGTGCTGCCTTAAGGAGCGTAATTTTCGCTTTCATCTGTGTGCTGCGGCATTTGTGATATTTGTTGCGGTTGGTTTTTATGAGCTTTCCCGTAGCGAATGGGCGGTGCTGCTGCTTACTATCGGTGCAGTTCCTGCTTTTGAGGCTGTGAACACCGCTCTTGAACAGCTCTGCGACAGAGTGGATAAGGAGCATAATGAGCTTATCCGCTGCTGTAAGGATTGCTCTGCGGCGGCTGTACTGATAGCGGCAATAGCGGCAGTTGGTGTAGGAATAGCGCTTTTCGGAGATGCTGAGAAGCTCCGCGCGATGCTGCGATACTTCTTCTGCGATGCTCTGCACGCTGTATTATTGTTGCTTGCACTTGCGGGTGCAGCGATGGTGGTATTTATTCCCGAAAGAAATAACAAAAAGGACGGTAAATAACTTGCCGTCCTTTATTATATTATTCTGTTTTTCCAAGCTGCGCCGAGATGTATTTTGCCACTTCGTTCTGAGGGATTCCCAGCACGAAAGAAAACTCGTGGTCAATAAGAGCCTCGGCGGCTTTCATTGCCTTTTCATCAGCGGCAAGCAGCTTTTTGCCCTGCGCCAGGCGCTCCTGCTTTTCCAGATACAGCGAATGCAGCATACTGATGATGCGGCGATGATCGCCGCTGTTCAGGATCTCGTTGAATACATCCTTGCGGTGGTCTTCATTGTTGCCCCAGTCAGGCTGTTCGCCTTTCATACCGTCGATAAGCTGATGTATCTCATCCTTTGTGAGCAGGCGTCTCAGCTTTGCCTCGGCAAACTCTCTTGGCACATAATATCTGGCGCTGCCGCCGTCCGCAGGGACGAGCACGCAGTATTCCTTGCTTGTTACGTTATCGAAGCTTTTGTTTTCAAAGCCCTCTATCCTGCATATCTCAGTGGAACGATATATGACGAAATTTCCTGTCTGAAGCTCCATATTACCTCCGTTTTCCCTGTCCCGAAAGGAACTCCGCGCATTATGAGCGCATTTTGTGTCATTATATTAATTTTACCACATCAGCAGATCGTTTTCAAAGGCAATTATCCACAAGAATTTCTGAAGAATATCTGTCCATAATGAACAAAACCGCCGCTCGGTATCCTCCGAACGGCGGTTGATATTATGTCACACGATTACGCGCAAAGACTGCGAAGCCACTCACAAAGAGCACTGAAGTCACAGCAGAATGTAAAGAAATTGCACATTATGTTGAACCTCCTCTTTTTATTTCCCGAGGCTTACCGGTACTCCCTCGGGATGCTTTAATTATACCATGCTGTGCGCTTTGTTTCAATGCAAAAATATAACCAGCACAGGGGCTTTTTTCATCTGTTTGCAACCTTTTCCGCGCCCATCCCGTATTATATATTAGAAGCATTTTCCTCTTGACAGTAATAGGATAAAATGCTACAATATTATATAGATTTATTCGTTCTACGGCAATATTCATTCAGAAAGGATAAAAAATGGGGAAGATAAATAAGAAGCTGCATAAGCTGGGCAGAGTTGCTCTGGCGTGCGTTGTTGCATTCAGTGCGATGATCGCTCCCAATCTGTCTGTGAACACTCTGGCTACCACCACAGCGGATTTCGATCAGCTGATAGCTGAATACGAAAAGAAAGCGGAGGATGCCAGAAAGGATATCGAAAAGCTGGAAAGTGAGATCGACGGTCTTACAGGCGATCTTGCGGAGAATGAGGACGCAATAGCGCTCATAGAAGAACAGATATCCAATTACGAGAATGAGATAGAGAATTACGGCAACCTTATCACCACAACACAGCAGAAGATCTCCACTAAGGAGCAGGAGCTGCGTGAAAAGGATCTTGAAATATATGATAAGGAAATAGCTATCGAACAGACCCGCGCCGAGATAGTGCGCCTTGAGGAGGAGAATGACGCCAATCTCAAGAAGTTCGCAAAGCTTATCCGTGCGCTTTATATGAATGACGCAAGCGACAGTATGCCCGTTCTCAACGGCTCTGATGATTGGTATGATTTCTTTGTTTATGTGGATGTGGTACAGAGCATCGGCGAGCAGAACATGGATTTCATGAACGCTCTGCTGGATGATATCCATTCCTGTGAGGATATGATACAGCAGCTGAATGACGATATCGCTCAGCTGAATGACGACAAGGCGGAGCTTCAGGATGAGAAGATCGCTCTCGAAAAGGAGATGGCTGATCTTGAGGCAAAGAAGATAGAGGTACAGGGCGTTGCGGATGAAAGCTACACCCAGATGGAGAAGTACGCCCAGTACAGCGACAATCTTGAATGGCAGATCTATTCCAAGCGCAGCAAGGCAGACGATTATGCCAAGGATATCGAGGAGACGAATGATATCCTTGAGCAGCTTATCAGCGAAAGGCAGAAAGCCCTTGCAGGCGGCTATGATTACAGCTCGGACGGCTTCAGATGGCCGCTGGATATCAAGTACCAGTACATAACCACCTATTTCGGCTATGACGCATGGCGCGGTGGCAGCCACTATGGAATAGATGTCGGAAATGCGGGCATCGGCGGTGCGAATATCTATGCGGCGCAGAGCGGTGTGGTCATCACAGCATATAATGATGACGGCTGGCATGGCGGTTACGGAAACTATGTAGTTATCGATCACGGCGGCGGGCTTTCCACACTGTATGCTCATTGCTATTCCACTATAGTGACAGAGGGTCAGTATGTTGAAAAGGGCGATGTTATCGGCTATGTTGGTACAACAGGCTGGTCCACAGGTAATCACCTGCACTTTGAGACCCGTGTGAACGGCGTTGCATACGATCCGTTTGGTTACTCCTATACTTATGTATAATACATATGAGCTTCCCGTTTTGCGGGAGGCTCTTTTATATGGATAAAGTGTCCCGTTTTGTACTTGCATTATACTGATAGATATGCTACAATATCCACACGAAAGCGAGGTGCGGTCATGAAGTATATCGAAGCTGTAAGGCTGGAAAAGCCGATAGGTAAAGGCTCATATCTTAACGATATACCTGCCATCCAATGGCTGAGGGATACCTACGAGCTGCCATTCAGCAAGCCTGTTACGTTTTTTGTGGGCGAGAACGGCACGGGAAAATCCACATTGCTTGAGGGAATTGCGGTAGCCTGCGGCTTCAATCCCGAGGGCGGCGGCAGGAATTTCAGCTTCAGCACCAGCGATACACATTCTGAGCTGTGCGAGCTGCTGACGATATCCCGAAGCGCATATTTCCGTGACAGCTTCTTTCTCAGAGCGGAGAGCGTCTACAACACCGCAACACACATAGAGGAGATGGACAAGCTGCCTTTCGGCCCGAAAGCGTCGGAAAGCTACGGCGGCTCGCTGCACCTGAAGTCCCACGGTGAGAGCTTTATGGCGATAATCGAGAAACGCCTCGGCGGCAACGGGCTGTATATCTTTGATGAGCCCGAAGCGGCGTTGTCACCGTCACGTCAGCTGGAGCTGCTGGGGCACATCAGACGTCTGGAGCAGGTAAATTCACAGCTCATCATTGCAACACATTCTCCCATATTGATGGCATATCCGAATGCTGAGATACTGCGCTTTTCGGATGATGGCATAGCGCCTGTTTCATATAAGCAGACGGAGCATTATCAGATAACAAAGCAGTTTCTGGACGCTCCCGAACGTATGCTGAAGCTGATATTCGACTGATGTTCGTGGCTTTTAAGAAAATTTTTCAAAAAACTATTGCATTTTCTTGATCAGTATGCTATAATATCAAGGTATGATATCACTTGTGCCCTTTTTTAGGCGCATAAATATAAATAAGTTTTTTGGAGGATAAAATAATATGGGAATTTTTGAAATAATCAGCGCTATCGCTCTGATACTCGCGTGCGTTGTTATCGTTATCGTTGTACTTATGCAGAACGGAAACACCGGTATGTCTCAGGCGATCAGCGGTACAAGCGCAGACAGCTTCTATCAGAAGAACTCCGGCAGAACAAAGGAAGCAAAGCTGAACAGAGCGTGCACAGTTGCGGCTGTTATCTTCTTCGTTCTTGCGCTTGCTGTAAACATCATCAACGTGCACTTTGGAAAGGCTGCGGAGGACGAAGGCTCCGATATCCCTACAAGCTCCGTTGTTGATACTGTTGTAACAGACGAGGCTGACATAACAGTTACAGTTGAGGCTTCCACTGCTGAGGCTGCTGAATAAAAACACAAACAGACCTTCGGGTCTGTTTTTTGTTTAGTTGTATTTATCTGAACTATAGGACAGAATATATGTAATGAGTATGAATGAAAGGAATGATAGAATGAACAGCTTTAAGATATCTGTTTTGGCGGAGCTTTACGGCGCAGGTGCAAAGGGTCTGACGGTAAAAGCGCTTGCTTCTAGGCTTGGCATAACAAAAAAGGGAATGAAGAAGCTGGATACAGCTTTGAAGGAAATGAAGCGTCACGGCGATATCACCATTAAAAAGGATATGCTGTGGCTGAGAAATTCGGGTGCTTATTTTGAGGCTACCATTACCCGTGTAACTCCGCGTTCGGGCTTTATGACAGCAAATGATGTGCCCGTTGAATATTTCGTGCGTGGCCGTGATATGATGGGCGCGATACCGGGGGATATCGTCCTTGCAAAGAAGATAGCAGATGCGGACGAGTATAACCGTTCGCCAGTTGCGGTGGTCATGGCTGTGCTTCAGGAAAGCGATATGCTGCTGACAGGCGTTATCGTCCCCGCAGGTAACAAGCTGATGGTGCTTCCCGATAAGCTGTGTGATGAGCCGCTGGTTATATCCAAGACGGGCAAGAATCTCCTGCACGTGGGTGATAAGGTGGTATTTGCCATCAAGAAAAGAGGAGACCGCCATTTTGACCACACGGTCACTATCGTGGGAGGCTTCGGCTCCTGTGAGAATGCCAAGGCGGGCGCACAGGCATATATGCTGGCGAACGGTCTGCATACAGAGTTTCCCGAGCCTGTGCTGCTCGAAGCTAACCGCATAGATATAGATGAGCCTGATGAGGATGAGGTAAACCGCCGACTTGATCTGCGCGGAGAGCCTATATTCACCATAGATGGTGCGGATACCAAGGATATCGATGACGCTATAAGCATAGTAAAGACCGATAAGGGCTACAAGCTGGGCGTGCATATAGCGGATGTATCGCATTATGTACGCAAGGGTACAGCTCTTGACGAGGAAGCGTATACACGCGGCACGTCTATCTATTACGCAGATCAGGTAGTGCCGATGCTGCCTAAGCAGCTCTCCAACGGAATATGCTCGCTCAATCCGCAGGTGGACAGGCTTGCGTTCTCCTGCATGATGGAGGTGAGCCTGCAGGGCAAGCTGATGTCGTACAAGTTTGCGAAGTCCGTTATCCGCAGCCGCGTAAAGGGCGTGTATGCGGAGGTCAACAAGATACTGGATGGCAGCGCAGATGATGAGATAAAGGCAAAATACGCGGCGGTTATAGATAAGCTGCCGATAATGCAGGAGCTTGCTGCTATCCTTGAAAAGAACCGTGATAACCGCGGCGCACCTGAGATAGACACTGTGGAAAGCAAGATAATCACCAATGCAGAGGGTATCTGTATAGATGTCAAGCCACGCGAGCGTGGAGTTTCCGAGAAGATCATCGAGGAGTTCATGCTGATGGCGAACAACGCTGCTGCATCTCTTGCCATGAAAGAGAAGATACCTTTCGTGTATCGTGTGCATGAGGCTCCCACGTCTGAAAAGCTGCTTCAGCTTGGTGATACATTGACTGCGCTTGGCATAAATCCCGAGGGCATTTCTGAAAAGTCCACAGCGGCGGATCTTTCCAGAGTACTGACAAACAGTGTTGACAGCGAGAAGTACGCAGTTATAAACCGTATCGTGCTCAGAACGATGATGAAAGCAAAATACAGCGAAGAGCCGCTTGGTCATTACGGTCTGGTAATGCCCGAATACGCACATTTCACCTCGCCCATCAGAAGATATTCCGATCTTGCGATACATCGTATCCTGACGGACTATGTATACTCTCTCGATCATGAAAAGCTGTGCAGAAAGTATATGTCCTTTGCACAGAGCGCAGCACTTCAGGCTTCCAATACAGAGCTTGCCGCAGTACGCTGTGAGCGCGAGTGTGAGAACTTTTACATGGCAGAGTATATGCAGGAGCACATCGGAGAAGAATACGACGGAATGATATCAGGTGTCAGTGCGGGCGGTATCTATGTGGAGCTCCCGAATACTGTGGAGGGAATGGTGTCTGTTACTACACTCCCTGACGGCGACTATGAGGTTGAGCATGGAGTTATCCTCACAGGAGCGTGCGATGGCAGCATATACACTGTGGGAGATAAGGTGCGCGTTAAGTGTACAAGTGTGAATGTAAACGGCGGCTTTATCGATTTCGAACTTATATGACTGTACTCGCACCAAAACCCTTAAAGGGCATAGAATGTGGATGGGTAAGATCCACAGCTGTGCCGAGGGTGGCGGAGGCTGCCGCGGAAGAGTTCGGGACGGCTGAAGTCCTTGAATAGCCCAGAGCTGAAGCGGCTGTTTGAATATACCCAAATGTGACCCGAGGGAGTTTTCCTCGGGTCATGTTGTTTTATGGATAAATTACGATATACATCTCACCTGTTGATGCTTACTGGCATAAAATGCATTGTAGGATATCTACAAATACTATGACTAAGGAGCATTATCATGGACAGCTTTACTATAAATATGAAGAATTCAACACAGGCGTACAAGGCGCGGATGGTGCTTGCGCGCCGTGGTATCCGCAGTATGGTACAGCGCACACATCATCCGCGGGCGGGCTGCAGCTTTGCGCTGAGAGTATTCGGCAGGGAAAAAGAGGTTTGCGCCCTGCTGGGATCGGCAGGTATTCCCTGTGATATATCTCGATAACGCCGCTACCACCTATCCAAAGCCACCGCAGGTATACCGCGTCTGGAACGAAGCCATGCGCGCCTATGGAGCAAACCCGGGGCGAGGCGGTTATGAATTTTCCTCTGTGACCTCCGAGGCGGTATATGAAAGCAGAGCAATATGTGCGGAGTTTTTTGGTGCAGAGCCTGAAAACACCGTCTTTACACTGAACTGCACCCATGCGCTGAACTATGCAATAAAGGGTCTTGGTCGCAGAGGAGTACACTTTGTTATAAGTGATCTTGAACACAATGCGGTACTGAGGCCTGTGCATACGTGTGCGGCTCATTACGGCGGCAGCTACAGCATATTTGAGACGCATGAGGATGATGAGCTTACCCTTGCACGGGCAGAGCGTGCGATACATCCGAATACGGCGGCGATGATATGTACTGCGGCAAGCAATGTCACAGGACGTCGCCTGCCGATAAAGCGGTTAGCCGAGCTGTGTCGCAGAAAGGGTATAGTTTTCGTTGTTGATGCGGCGCAGGGAGCAGGCGTTCTGCCGCTGAAGCTTGGCGGAGGTATCAACATCATCTGTGCGGCAGGGCACAAGGGGCTGTATGGTCCTATGGGTACGGGGCTGCTCCTGACAGATGGCAGCGTGCAGCTCAACAGCATCATTGAGGGAGGCACGGGCAGCGCTTCTGAAAGCCCGCTGCAGCCTGATTTCACACCCGATCGCTTCGAGAGCGGCACTATAAACACAACGGGTGCGATAGCGCTTGGCGAGGGTGTGCGTTTCGTTGCAGCAAAGGGCACGGATGTGATACTGCGGCATGAGCTGGAGCTATGCCGTCGCTTCTGCGATGGCGTGCGCACTATAAACGGTACGATCCTCTACACTGATATTACCGCGAAGAACTCAGATAGATACGCGCCTGTGGTGTCGTTCAATCTGCTTGGCAGATCATCCGCACAGATCTCTGAGGCTCTTGGCAGGCGTGGTTTCTGCCTGAGGGCAGGGTTGCATTGTGCGCCGCTGGCACACAGGAAGCTTGGAACATCTGAACGTGGAACAGTGCGCTTTGCGCCGTCTGTATTCACATCGGCGCAGGAGGTCGAGCAGCTGCTGAGAGCAATAAGGGCGATCTCAGCGGAATAAGAAAAGCCGCTTTCGTTTCTGAACGGAAGCGGCTTGGTTATGTTGTGATCTTTTCGTTGATCTGAGAATGCTGCGGCAGCTTTCTCAGACGTGGAGTGATCTTTTTATCCTCGGGGATGAGGGAGTAATCATACAGCACCTTTGAGTGATTGTCCAGTATAAGCTCGCGGCGGACGATGCTGCGCTGCTTATCCAGTGTGATTCGGTATACTTGACTTACGCGGTAGAATATGCCGTCCTCCTCGGTAAAGCCCTGATTGTCCTCCGTTATGCGGTATATGTAGGGGTAGGCTTCTGTGCTGCGTAGCTCTCCGAAAAGCTCGGTATCTGTCAGCCACAGAAGCAGCTGAACGGGCCTGTCTGTGGTGTTTTTGAAGCGGTAGTCAACGTTCTTGTAAAATACGCTGGTGCCAGTTCCGAACGGCACACGTCTGCCTGAATCGGGGAACAGCGCATCGGAATGATGGTGCAGCTCTGTCACGGTGAGCGGACTGTTCAGCACCAGCCAGTGGATAAGATTTGCAAGCTGGCAGAGTCCGCCGCCGATACCATGGGATATCTCGCCCTTATCTATGACAAGACCCTCTTTGAAGCCGTTCTTTTCAGATGGATCGCCTACCAGTCGCCAGAACGAAAAGGTCTCTCCGGGGCGTATTACCAGACCGTTTATCTTTTCGGCGGCAATGCGGAGGTTAACTGCCTTGTTTTGCTGAAGCTGAGGATCGATGCCGTGAAGCTGACGCATTATGGGGGAGCTGTGCCGCTTGACGATGACAGGCAGAGGTACAGTGTTGAGCTCACTTGCGATCTTTTCCTTGCTTCTCATATCTCGGATGTCACGCAGGATATATTCCTTACGCAACGAGATCTTATAGCATAGCGGTGATATCTCGCAGAAAAGCCTGCGTTTTCCCATTCCTGCACCTCCTTTGATGGTTTTCTAGGTTAATTATATTACTACATTCAAGCGTTGTCAACAATTATGACAAAATCGTTACCGAACTGTAACCGAATTGTAAACAAACTCACGAAAGGGTGATAGGCATAAATTATTTTTTTCAAAAACACTTGACAAATTGGGGTAGTAGTGTTATAATAATTAAGCGTTATGTAACGCAGGGCTTTTCCTGCGGGTGTAGTTCAATGGTAGAATCCCAGCCTTCCAAGCTGGTCGCGTGGGTTCGATTCCCATCACCCGCTCCAAACGCGAAAGCGTTATAATGGGCTATGCGCCATTAGCTCAGCTGGATAGAGCAACCGCCTTCTAAGCGGTAGGTCAAAGGTTCGAATCCTTTATGGCGTGCCATACATGGTGGGTATGGCTTAGTTGGTTAAAGCGTCGGATTGTGGTCCCGAAGATCGTGGGTTCGATTCCCACTACCCACCCCACTGATAGTTGAAAGGCATAGGTTAACCCCTGTGCCTTTTGATATATTATAATATTGGGATGTCGCCAAGCGGTAAGGCAACGGACTTTGACTCCGTTATGCGTGGGTTCGAATCCCGCCATCCCAACCAAAATAAAAGCTGTCCGAAAGG
The DNA here is from genome assembly GCA_017465665.1 of Oscillospiraceae bacterium. Lineage (GTDB taxonomy): Bacteria > Bacillota > Clostridia > Oscillospirales > Ruminococcaceae > CAG-115. The sequence goes on from JAFTVU010000002.1 coordinate 54,214, forward strand.
ACAGCTTTTATTTTGGAGGCAAACGCTCGGCTCGCAGTGCCATTAAGGCACTGCGTTTTGCTTTGCAAAAACGCTCACATTCGCGAGGTGGCTCTCTTAATATAATGGTAATCTATTTTGATGAACATTATTTTTCAATGATTTGCTTTCTGAATTTATATTATTAATAGTTATATGGTACATGAGTGGATCTTGCGATGAATATTGAGCATAAAATAGTAATCAAACTGATTTATATTTATAAATATAGCGTTCGGGATTTTTCAAAACTGGCTTGACAAACCGCGCATAATATGTTAAAATAGCCTCACATCCAAAACAAAATACTTCTCATGGGGGAGTAGCGGCGCAGTGCGCGGCAAGTCAACATACTGACCATTCGGTCTGGCTTGCCTTAATCAGCAAGACTCATGTGCAGCGGGAATGCTGTGCGTGATTCTGTATGACTTCAACAGGCTCGGGCATAGTAAGCTCGGGTCTTTTTTGTTGCGGACATGCATACAATTTACTGGCACAATGCCGTGGAGGTACAACAATGTCGATCATCGAGCTTTTTCTCATCGCAGTAGGATTATCAATGGACGCTTTTGCGGTATCCATAAGTAACGGAACTGTTATCCGCAACAGGAAAAAGGCAGTGTTTGCCGCAGTCATGTTCGGAGTATTCCAGGCGGGAATGCCGCTTATAGGGTATTTTCTCGGCTCTGCCTTTGCGGAGTTCATCACGCGCTATGCGCCGATAATCGCACTGGGCGTTCTGGGCATCATCGGTGGCAAGATGATCGTTGAGAGCATCGGAGATATCCGCAATAAGGACAAGGAGCAGGAAAGCTCTCTTAAAGAGCCCGGCATAGGAACGATCATGATACAGGCGGTGGCTACCAGCATAGACGCGCTGGTGGTAGGCGTAAGCTTTGCGGCAATGAGCGTGCAGATAGTGCCTGCGGTCTGTTTCATCGGCGTGGTTACGTTCATTATCAGCCTTGTGGGAGTTTTCGGAGGAGTGAAGTTCGGTCAGCTCCTTGGAGCGAAAGCGTCGCTGATGGGCGGTATCGTGCTTGTCTGTATCGGACTTAAAACGTTCATTCAGAATATCTTCTTTGCGTGATATCTTATATATGACATCATGTTTTTGATACAAATATCATAAATCCGTTGATTTGAGGTCAGAAAAGTTGTAAAACCCTCTTGAAAACGTTTTCAAAATGTGTTATAATGCTGTCAATAGGTGGCAACGGAGGTCTGCCGTGCCGCTGTATAACTGATAAGACAGAAAGGGAATCAACATGGAATACAAAGTTTATCCTATCGAAATGGGTCCCGCAAAGTGCGCTGTTGACCTCGGCGACGGAAGCGAGCGCGGCGAATACGTAAACCAGGACTATATCCTGCACAAGATGGGCAGACCCCACCGTGGTATCAGCCTGATGTACTGCTATTATCCTCTGGACAAGACCTGGCCTGTAAGAGCGCGTGAGGCTTTCGCTGACCAGGAGGTATCCTTCCAGTGGGATTACCCCTATGATGATTATTTCACATACAAGGGCGGTATCGGCGGTACTACCGATGACGAGCCTTTTACCTGCATGAAGGATGTGCGCCGTCACGGTCAGGATGTTATCCTCACTCTCACCGTTGACCCCAACCTTACTGACGATTATCTCATCAAGATCGCACAGGAGCTGAGAACATACGGACGTATGCAGCTGCGTATCAATCATGAGGCTACAGGTAACTGGTTCAGCTTCAACAAGCGTGCTACATATCAGGAGGTTGCGGATTTCTATGTTCGCTTCCATGATATCATCGCAAAGGAAGCTCCCAATGTAAAGACCATCCTCTGCATCGGCGGTGTTGAGCATCCTGAAAAGGGCGGCGAGATCGAGATGGAGAAGGAGTTCGCAGACGCTGTACGAGCTACAGATATCTGGTCTGTAGATAAGTATATGTCCCTGCACTGGGGCTGGCCCTATGATGTGGCAGAGCCCGGCGGCACTTCCTTTGGCAGAAGCAAGGTATCTGATGTCTACAATCTCACAAAGATGTCTGAAAAGCGCTATAAGGAGCTTTGCGGCGGCGTCAAGAAGCCCATGGTAATGAGCGAATTCAATGCCGACGGCGACGTTACAGGTCCTTACGAGCAGGCTGAGATGATAAAGGAATTCTGTGACCTGCTGAAGAACGATGAGGAGCAGGGCTGGTTCAACGGCTTTACATTCTATCAGTTCCGTGACCGTGGCAGACTGGGTCTTGAGATTGAGGATCCCAACAATCCTGATGTAGGTATCGAGCAGCCTGCGCTCAAAACATATAAGGAGATAATCCACGACGAGTATTTCTACCCCTCCATGAAGCAGGGCGCAGAGGAGCAGGCTTTCCCTGCAAAGCTGCGCTGGGGCGGTGCTGAGGACAGCACAGGTCTTGCCGTTGCACTTCATTTTGAGAAGAATCCTGTTTTCTGCGAGCTTACATTTGACGAGCCGCTGAACCTTATGATCGAGATAAACGGCAAGTGGTTCTACAAGTCCCCCAATGCAAAGACTATCAATCTTATGTCCGCATTCTACGAGAAGCCTCTGGATGGCGCAACAGATCTCACAATGAAGATCTTTGCACCTCCCGCAAGCGGTGAGAACGATCCTGCACAGGGCGAGGACTGGCAGCTCAACTACTATACCACCATCAACAAGCTTCCTGATATCCGCATCAGATATGAAGCTATCCTGCCTGCAGTAAAGTAATTTCTAGCATATTTTCACCCGCCGTTTTTCACGACGGGTGATGTGCTGAATTGATAAAATTTTTTTGTTAATTTTTTTGCAACCTTTTTTGTATATGCTCAGTGTTATCTGCGGAAAGTGAAAAGCAGGAACACGGCAGGCGGCTATTCACCGACCGAGGTATCACATATGAACTACAAAACAGATTTCGATGCACTTTTGAAAGATCTTGATGAAAAAAAGACAGACGCGTCAAGACTTGTCACAGACGAACCTACACCGAACACTCAGCGGCTTTTTGATTTTCTGAAAGAATGCTACGGAAAGAAGCACATTTCGGGTCAGCAGTATCTCTTTGAGAGCGAGCTGGAGGATCTTGTGTACTACCGTTACTGCGGAAAGATACCTGCGATAAGAGGCTATGACTTCATGGGTATCAGCGGTCTCGGCGGAGGCTACGATCAGATAGAGCGTGCACTTGACTGGGCAAGAAACACAGGCGGCATACTTACCATGTGCTGGCACTGGTATGCGCCCGACGATATGAATGCTACAGAGAAGTATGCAGCATTCTATTACAAGACAACAAGCTACGACCGCAAGACAGGATTTGACCTGCTGCGTGCGGTGGAGGAGGGCACTCCCGAATACGAGTTTGTTACCCGTGAGATCGATCTTGTTGCGGAGCAGCTCAAGCGCTTTGAAGCGGAGGATATCCCGATAATCTGGAGACCACTGCATGAGGCGAACGGTAGCTGGTTCTGGTGGGGCAACCGCGGTGAAAGCGTTGAGGATGGTCAGGAAAGGCTGAGCGTTGCAGCATACAAAAAGCTGTGGTACATGATCTTTGACCGCATGATGAATCATCACAAGCTCAGAAATCTTATCTGGGTGTGGAATGGTCAGAGCAAAGAAATGTCAGTACATCCGAATACATTTGACATTGCTGGAGAAGATATCTACTGTGATCCGCCGCATCATGGCTCGCAGGCGGACAAGTTTCGTGAGGAGCTCTCTTACGGCCACGGTAAGATGATAACACTTTCCGAGTGCGGATGTATCCCTGACCCTGACGAAATGCAGCGTGATAACGCAATGTGGCTGTGGTGGCTGCCCTGGTGGGGACAGTTCGTCTACGACATCGGCGAGGACCGCCGTCCTGCAAAGGATGAGAACGGTATGCCCCGCCCCAATCCCAAGTACATGGATGAGGAATTCATGCGCCGCGTATTCAATGACGAGCGTGTGGTTACTCTCTGTGACCTTCCCTGGTATGATGAGAATAAGCACCGTCTTCCGACGGCACTGCTGAAAAATCTTTCGGAGACCAAGGAAAAATAAAGAAGAACATAGAAAAAGATGAAAACCGAAAGGAAAGAAACAACATGAAAAAGTTTATGACTATCGCAGCTATCCTTGCTGCACTCACACTTACAGTTACAGGCTGCTCCAACAATGCAGATAACAGCTCCTCTGATGTAACATCCGAGGCAGGCTCTGCTACTGTTGAGGCTACAACTGAGGCAGGCACATCTGAGGATGCAGGCGCTTCTGATTCCGAGTCTGCTCTGACAGCTCTGGATATGGCTGCAAATGCTCTCACTGCCGTTGAGTGGCCCGCAATGATGGAGATCCCCGATGCTGAAACAGCTTCCATGCTGCTCGGTATCGATACAACTCTGTGCGAGGATTTCTACCTCTCCACACAGCTGATGAGCGCACAGCTCAATGAGATCATCATCGTAAAGCCCGCAGCAGGCAATGAGGCTGCTGTCAAGGAGCAGCTTGACGCTCACTTCGCATATATCAAGGACGGCGCTGCTTTCTATCCTGCACAGGAAGTATCCGCAGCAGGCGCTGTACAGGGCGAGACAGAGGACGGTTATATGTATATCCTCGTACACGAGAACGGCGCAGACGTTGAGAACGCACTGCTCACAAATCCCCCTGCAGAGATGCCCTCTGCCGATGTAGCTCCCGAGGAGGACATGGGCGGTATGGAGCCTTCCATGCCTCTCTCCGTAACAATGGCTGACGCAGCTTATGAGGCTGTTGAATGGCCCTCTATGATGCCTGTTGATGATGCGGAGATGGTACTGAACTTCTTCGGTATCGATCTTGGCCTGTGTGAGGACTACTATATTGCAAACCAGCTCATTTCCGCACAGCTCAATGAGATCATCATCGTTAAGCCTATGGCAGGCTTTGAGGAAGATATCCAGACTCAGCTTGACGCTCACTTCGATTATATCAAGACAGACGCTGCTTTCTATCCCGAGCAGGAGCCTTCCGCTGAGGGCGCTGTAATGGGCGAGTTCGACAACGGTTACAAGTATATCTTCGTACACGAGTTCGGCTCTGTTGTTGCTGACGCTGCTGCAGCTTCCATCCTTGCATGATAAATAGCTGAATAAAATTTTCGGGGAGATATTACATCTCCCCGTTGTTTTTTTATTCAGCTATTACTGTCAGAGCCTTTGCCATGCTTTCGCCGAGCAGCTCCGCGCAGTACAGCGCTTCATCCAGTGAGTTTGCGTGACTTCCGATCTCTATCAGCAATGAGCCTGTGGTAAGATGCTGATTGTAATTGCGGTAGTCAAACAATACCGCTCTCGGCAGTTCGGGATACATCACGCCTGCAAAGTTCTGAAGCAGCGCGGCAAGCTTGTAGTTTTCCATGTAGTCCGGCATATTGAAGCGACCGTCATCGCAGCCCGCGATTATCATGAACTGCGCCGCATCCTTTCCGTCTATCTCCGCAACAGGCGCAATGCGTGTGCCGTCATCCTCTGCCATTGCATCACGGTGCAGGTCTATCACGATCTTTATGCTGGGATATTGCTCTAGTGCGGCGCGGATGGTCTCCTCGCTGCGGTCGTATGAGCCTGTGTAGGAGGGGTAGTCGTGCACTGTGCCGTCATGCAGAACGGATATTCCGTTCTCCGCAAGAGTCTGTGCCAGTACTTCGCCTACAGCGATCATGTTGTGACGAGGGTCGCGGGTCCGTGTAGGAAAATCTGCGTCATAATAGTCGCGACTGTATGGCTCGTAGCTTTCTGTTGTGTGAGTGTGAACGATGAGCACCTGCGGCTCGGGAGAATTGAGCTCTATCCTGAACTGCGGCAGCTCTTCGGCTGTTGTTATAAGCTCGTCCGAGGTGACGTGTGTACAGTTTCTTACCTGTGCTCCGCTTGTAAGGGTTATGTACCCCCCTGTGTCGCTCGGAGCATAGGTGCGTCTCACGATACTGCCGCTGTTCGTGCCTGCCGCCGTGTAGTCAAGTCCGTCGTTATAGGGCGTGATGTTCTGCGATATCACCTGAGCCTCGGCTTGCTGCTGTTGCGGCTCGTCCGTTTCTATAGTATCGGGTGAGCTTTCGAGGGATTCGGCGGCGAGCGGTATCGGCTCTGCTGCTTCTGCCGTGAAAAGGGTGATATCCGTAGTCTCCGCGGTCTCCCCATAAGCGAGTTCCGCTTTTACTTCTGTGTCTTGCGGAGATATATCCGCTCCTGCGGAGATGTATGCCGCCCGTCTTGTTATATCTGCGGTGGCAAGGAGCGCTTCGCTTACAGTAGCGCCTGACATCATAAGGCTTGCAGGGAGCATGGCTGCAGCTCCCACTGCCGCAAAAATATTCCGTATCTTCATTTTGTACCTCCGTTATGTTTCCTGTCGGTGGAAAATGCACCTCGTTAATAATATTGGCAATTTTTTCAGCTTATGCGTATATTTTCAAAAAAAGTGCAGAATATATCCCATTGAGAGCCGAAATGTACGAAAGTATTTATTTCGGAAGATCGGGCACAATAAGCTCGGGAGCATATCTGCTCCCAAAGCGACCCGAAATAACGACAAGGAGAATGTATATGAAGAAATTTCTTGCGATCGCAGCGGCGGCTGCTCTGCTCATCTGCTGTACTGCGTGCGGCGGCACAAAGGACGATACCTCCGATAACAGCGGCAATTCCTCTGTGACATCAGGCGATAACGGCTCGGGCACATCGGCTAACGGCTCTGATGATAAGGACAGCGGCATTACCAACGATAACGGTACGGTGGGCGGTACTCATGAAAATGATATCACAGATGGCAACACCGAGAGCAACGCGCCTGACGGCTTTATCGACCCCTCAACAGGCGAGGGCGCGCTGACAGGCGGCACACATGACGCTTCCCATTCAGACGGTCCTGTAGCAAGTGACGGCACTGTGGACGGCGGTATGAATTCCTGAATTGAATAAGATGTCCCCGCCTTGCAAAAATTCACAAGTGCGGGGCATTTTTTCTGTATGGGGTAACGAATATTTTATACATGGGCTTGTAGGTCTTGAAATTTGTTTTCAGATGTGCTATACTTAAAGTGTAACAAAAATTTTTATTTGCTTTTTGCGATTTTGTGCAATATAACTATAAAACAGAGGTAAACATGATATATACAGTTACTTTCAATCCCGCTATCGACTATGTTGTGCGTGCGGATAATATATTGATGGGCGGTACGAACCGTACCGTTTCAGAGGATATTTTTTTCGGCGGAAAAGGAATAAACGTATCTCAGGTGCTGGCACAGCTTGATGTAAAGTCTGTGGCGCTGGGATTTGCGGCAGGCTTCACGGGCAAGGCTATCGAGGATGGTCTGAACGATGAGGGCATAGAAACCGACTTCGTACATATCAAGGATGGTTTTTCGCGTATCAATGTGAAGCTGAAATCGGACAGGGAGACCGAGATAAACGGTCAGGGCCCGAATATAGATGCCGCGGCTCTGGCGCAGCTTTTTGAAAAGCTGGAAAGGCTTACAGAGGGAGATACTCTGGTGCTTGCAGGTAGTGTTCCTGCTTCTATGCCAAAGGATATCTACGAGCAGATAATGGCGCGGCTGGACGGGCGCGGAATACGCTTTGTTGTGGATGCGGCAGGTGAGCTGCTCACAAATGTACTGAAATATAATCCGTTTCTTATCAAGCCCAATCATCAAGAGCTTGGCGAGATATTCAAGACGCTTGTTACAAGCAAGGATAAGGCTGTGCTGTATGCTGCAAAGCTGCGTGAGATGGGCGCAAGGAACGTGCTGGTCTCTATGGCAGGCGAGGGCTCGGTGCTTGTGGATGAAAACGGTGAAGTCTATACCTGCGGCGTATGCACGGGAAAGGTGAGAAATTCCGTAGGCGCGGGAGATTCCATGGTAGCAGGCTTTCTTGCAGGATACGATAAGGGCAGCGAGTACGCGCTGAGGCTCGGAACAGCCTGCGGAGGTGCTACGGCGTTCTCTGACGGACTTGCAAAGCGAGAGGATATTGACAGGCTCATTCAGGAGCTTGAATAAGATAAAAAACAAAACGGCAACGGGAGGTGTGCTTTAATGATCACAATGCAGGGTAAAGGTGTTTCGTGCGGAATAGCTATGGGTACAGTGCGTATACTCACCCGTGACGAGATCAATGTAAAGCGCATCTGTGTTGAAGATACTGCGGCAGAGATCAAACGCTACCGCATAGCAAAGGAAAAGGCGCTGGCTCAGCTCAATGAGCTTTATAAGCAGGCACTGAAGGATCTGGGCGAGGAGGATGCTCTCATCTTCGGTATGCATTGCATGATGCTGGAGGATCCCGATTATAACAACTCTGTTGAGGGTATCATCCGCCGACAGAGCGTCAATGCAGAATACGCGGTATCTCTGACAACAGAGAACCTGCGCCGCCTTTTTGACGTGATGGAGGATGATTATATCCGTGAGCGTGCGGCGGATGTACAGGATGTATCAAGACGTGTGCTGAGCTGTCTTACATATCGCGCAGTGGAGAGCCGCCCTGCGGCTGAGGTAAAGGATACTGTTATCTGTGCGGATGATCTTTCGCCCTCTGAAACGGTACAGCTTGACCGAAATAACGTTATCGCATTCTGTACCGCGAGGGGCTCGGCGACATCGCATACCGCTATCCTTGCCCGTAATATCGGCATACCTGCGGTCACCTGTCTGGGAGATGGTCTGCTTCGGATAAATGATGGCGATGAGATCATCGTAGACGGCGGCAGCGGTATGGTCTATGTCAATCCCGATGAAGTCACACGCGCGGCTATGTCTGCAAAGCGCGATGAGGATATCCGCAGAAAGCACCGTCTGCATGCGCTGCGTGACCGTGATAACATAACTCAGGATGGTCACAGGATCAACATCTATGCGAATATCAGCGGTGTTGAGGATATACCTGCGGCTCTTGAAAACGGAGCAGGCGGAATAGGTCTGCTGAGAAGTGAGTTCCTGTATCTTGACAGAAAGGAAGCTCCGTCCGAGGAAGAACAGCTTGAGATATACCGTGCAGCACTGGAAAAAATGAACGGAAAACGTGTTATTATCCGTACACTGGATATCGGTGCGGATAAGCAGGCGAAGTGCTTCAGGCATGAGCAGGAGGAAAATCCTGCCTTGGGAATACGCGGTATACGCTTCTGCTTTGCACATCCTGAGATATTCCGCATACAGCTCAGAGCGCTGCTGAGAGCTTCGGTCTACGGAAAGCTTGCCATCATGTTCCCGATGATAAGCTCGCTGGAGGATATCCGTATGTCCAAGGCGGTGATGGCTCAGGTGAAGCGCGAGCTTGAACAGCAGGGCATCCCCTACTGCAAGGATGTGGAGATAGGTGTGATGATAGAGACGCCAGGCTCTGTGCTGATAAGCGATCTGCTGGCACGAGAGGTGGATTTCTTCAGTATAGGCTCCAATGACCTTACTCAGTACACACTTGCTGCGGACAGGCAGAATCCCTACCTTGAACAGTATTTCAATCCGCGCCATATCGCGCTGCTGAGGATGATACGCATAGCGGCGGATAATGCTCACAGAAATGGTGCCTGGATAGGAATATGCGGAGAGCTTGCCGCGGATACGAGCCTGACAGAAACGTTCCTTGCTATGGGTATAGATGAGCTGTCTGTATCCTCGCCCTCGATACTACCGCTCAGAGAAAAGGTGATAAGCCTTGATCTCAGTAGAAAGGAACGTATACTTGCCGAGATAGGCACAGGAGTGTAAAAGTTTTTGATATTCACTTGACAAAATCGTTAAAGCGTGCTATACTGTCATCAGAATAGTTGAAATGCGTTGATAGGAAATAAAGCTCTGACGCGATCTTCAGAGAGCCGCCGTGTGGTGCGAGGCGGTGACGCGGCTTTGCCATAGCTCCTCCTTGAGCAGGACTGCTGAACGTTTTCCAGTAGGTGGTCTCGGGTCCTCCCGTTACAGAGGGGCACATTGATGGATGTGTATGAGTGGGCGGATATTATATCTGCCAATGAGAGTGGTACCGTGGAGTTTACAGCTTCATCTCTTTATGAGATGGAGCTGTTTTTGTTTTTATGGTAACCATTTTTGATATCGCAGCTTCAACAGTTCTGTATAATTCTGATTTCACTGAAGAAAGGAACAAATGACATGAAACTGAAGAACAAGTATGAAAGAAGATACTTTATGCCCCCTTTTCCCTGTATGGACTGGGCGCAGAAAGAATATGTGGATAAGGCACCCATGTGGTGCAGTGTTGACCTGCGCGATGGCAACCAGGCGCTGATAATCCCTATGAGCCTTGAGGAAAAGCTGGAATTCTTCCGTTATCTTGTGAGAGTCGGCTTCAAGGAGATAGAGATCGGCTTTCCTGCTGCGTCGGATACCGAGTACGAATTCTGCCGCGCGCTGATAGAGCGTAACCTCATCCCCGATGATGTAGCGGTACAGGTGCTGACCCAGAGCCGTGAGCATATTATCGAAAAGACATTCAAGGCGCTTGAGGGCTGCAAGAATGCCATAGTGCATCTGTATAATTCCACCTCCGTTGCTCAGCGTGAGCAGGTTTTCAGAAAGAGCAAGGAGGAGATAATCGAAATCGCAGTGACAGGTGCAAAGATGCTCAATGAATACAAGGCGAAGACAAATGGTAACTTCCGCTTTGAGTATTCACCTGAAAGCTTCACGGGTACAGAGCCTGAGTTTGCTATGGAGATATGTAATAAGGTCATCGATATCTGGCAGCCTACACCTGATAATAAGGTGATAATAAATCTTCCTGTAACCGTTGCGGAATCCATGTCGCATGTCTACGCGCAGCAGGTAGAGTATATGTGCAAGACACTGCACAGCCGCGAGAATGTAATAGTTTCGCTGCATCCTCATGACGACAGAGGCTGTGCCGTTGCGGATACCGAGCTTGGTCTGCTGGCAGGCGCTGACAGAGTAGAGGGAACACTGTTCGGAAACGGTGAGCGCACAGGTAATGTGGATATCATCACACTGGCACTGAATATGTATTCCCACGGTGTTGAGCCGAATCTGGATTTCACCGATCTGCCTGAGATAACCGAGGTATATGAGCGCCTCACAAGAATGCACGTTTATGAGAGAATGCCGTACAGCGGCCGTCTGGTATTTGCGGCGTTCAGCGGTTCGCATCAGGACGCTATCGCAAAGGGTATGAGATGGCGCAGCGAGACGAATTCCGAGACGTGGAACGTGCCATATCTGCCTATAGATCCCCGTGACCTCGGCAGAGAGTATGAGGGTGATGTCATCCGTATCAACAGCCAGTCGGGCAAGGGTGGTATCGGATATCTTATGGAGCAGAATTACGGTATCTCCATGCCCACAAAGATGCGTGAGCATTTCGGCTACATGGTCAAGGGTGTTTCGGATAAGGCTCATAAGGAGCTCATGCCCAGTGAGGTCTATAAGATCTTCGAGGATAATTACCTTAACCTTGATGGAAATATCAAATTCATCAGCGCTCACTATACTCAGGGCGAGCTGATATCCGCAGTAGTAAAGGTAGCGGTAAACGGCGGCGAGCGCACGTTCAACGGCTGCGGTAACGGTCGTCTGGATGCGGTATCTGATGCGCTCAAGAACGGTCTGGGTCTGGATTATACCATCGCGAACTTCTCACAGAACGCTATGGAGCAGTCTTCTAAATCCAAGGCGGCTTCGTATGTGGGAGTTACCTGTCCCGATGGCAGCATAAGCTGGGGCGCGGGTATCCATACGGATATCATCGTTTCCTCTGTGCTGGCTCTTATCTCGGCTATCGATAATTCGGGCATGATCTGAAATAGCTTTGTGAGAGCTGTTGGTGCATCAGATACGGCGGATGAAAATATACATCGGAGCGGGTGAGATGACCCGCTCCGTTTTATTGGGGCAGCTGTAACTTTTTTCAAGAAAAGTGTTGAAAAATCCGAAAAAGTATGCTATAATCACTATATATAGTGTCGGCAACAGTTGTATGTGCCAAGCGGTGCGTTCCTGTGCGGCTATATCAAGCAACGTGATAAATTGTGGAAAGAGAGTATCATTATGAAATGTCCGGAATGCAGCTGTGAGGAAAGCAAGGTAATAGACTCCCGTCCTACCGAAAATAAGGTGCGCCGCCGCCGTGAATGTATACAGTGCGGTTTTCGCTTCACTACTTATGAAATAGTTGAAGAAGTGCCGCTTATGGTGCTGAAGAAAGATAACTCTATTGAGCCGTTTGACAGGGAAAAGCTTGTGGAAAGACTCTGCCGTGCAACGGTAAAGCGTCCCGTATCTCTGGATACCATTGAGAACATGGTGGAGGATATCGCAGCTGAGCTGAAGAACTCCCTGCAGCGCGAGGTGACTTCGGATAAGATCGGTGAGCTGGTGCTCCATAAGCTGAAAAATATCGATCATGTGGCATATATCAGATTTGCATCGGTATACCGTGATTTCAACGATGTGGACAGCTTCATGAAAGTCATTTCCGAGCTTACTGAGGATAATAAGTAAAATACAAAGCCCGAGTTTTCGGGCTTTTTTGTCTTTTGCGGTGATATTTTAATGCTTTTTGTAACATTCATCTTATGCCATAGGAAGTGATTTCTATAAATTTACAGCAAAATCACCAATTTGTACGGTAAGTAATCGGAGAAAACGTGAAATTTCAGTGAAAACGTAAAAAAGTTCTTGCAATTTCATTTTGTATATGCTATAATAATTTGTGTAGTTGTAAAGGGGGAATTATACCCTTTAGCAAATTTTACACCAAAATACGGGCGGTCCTATCGCCTATGTTCGGAGCTATGATATGACATCTTTTGTTTCTGTTGCCATTGATGGTCCTGTCGGCGCAGGTAAGAGCAGTATCGCAAGGAATGCCGCTAAAAAGCTAGGATTTATTTATGTTGATACAGGTGCGCTGTACCGTGCGGTGGGTCTGTATTGTCACAGAAACGGTGTGGATATGAAGAATAACGCGGCCGTTACAGCGGTTCTCAGCGAGATACAGCCTGAGATTCGTCTTATCGACGGCACACAGCATATCTATCTCAACAAGGAAGATGTTTCCGAGGAGATCCGCCTGCCTGAGATATCGATGGCGGCCTCCGCAGTTTCCGCAGTGCCTGAGGTAAGGGCTTCTCTGCTGGAGCTTCAGCGTAATATGGCTAAGACGAACAATGTTATCATGGACGGCAGAGATATAGGAACAGTGGTGCTTCCCGATGCCACAGTGAAGATATTCCTCACCGCCGCTCCTGAAATACGCGCAAAGCGCCGCTATGACGAGCTTATCGCAAAGGGGGTTGAGACAACCTTTGAAGAAGTTCTGGCGGATCTTAACCAGCGTGATTATAATGATTCCCACCGCGCCACCGCTCCCTTGAAGCAGGCGGAGGACGCTGTTCTGGCAGATACCTCGGGACTTGATTTCGAGCAGTCCTGTGAACTTATCTGCAATATAATAAAGGAGAAGCTGTAATGTTTTATTCGTTTCTCCGCAATCTGTGCCGTATATTCTACATTATCGTTTACAGGATAACGGTGATAGGCGAGGAGAACATCCCGAAAGAAAAAGGCGGCTACATAATTGCTTCAAATCATGTTTCAAATAACGATCCGCCCGTTGTGGGCATCACGTTCAAGGGAAAATACACTTTCATGGCGAAAGAGGAGCTGTTCCATAAAAACCCGATCTTCACCTGGCTTATCACAAAGCTTGGAGCATTTCCTGTGAAGAGGGGCGCAAAGGATGGCGCTCAGGCGATACAGAAAGCGCTGGAAAGTCTCAAGAACGGACGAATCTTCGTTATCTTCCCTGAGGGTACCCGCTCCAAGGATGGAGAGCTGGGCAGAGCCAAGAGCGGTGTAACGCTTGTGGCGGCGCAGGCAAAGGTGCCTGTGGTTCCTGTGTTCATCAAGTATGGCAGAAAGAAGTTCCGCCGTGAGATACAGATATCCATCGGTGAGAGGATCCCTGCTGAGTGCTTCGATGTGGATATTGAGGACAGAAAGATGCTCAAGCAGGTAAGCGCTACCATTATGGACGAGATCGCAAAGCTCAAGGAGAAGGCTCCCGATGTTGATTGAGATCGCTGAAAAGTCAGGCTTCTGCTTTGGCGTTGAAAGAGCGATAAGGCTGACGGAAGAGGCTGCTGAGAAGTATGGCGAGCTGTACACGCTCGGGCCGCTCATCCATAATAAAAAAGTTACAGACTCCCTTGAAAATAAGGGGATTAAGATAGCCGAGGAGATATCCGACGCGGCAGGAAAGCCGCTGGTGATACGCTCTCACGGTGTTACCGAGGACATTGAAGAAGCCGCGCAGGCAGCATGCTCCGTCTGCATCGATGCGACCTGTCCTTTCGTAAAGAAGATACACAATATAGTTTCGGAGCAGCCTGAGGATTCGGCGGTCATTATCCTTGGAGATAAAGATCATCCCGAAGTAATCGGCATAAAGGGTCATGCACATTGTAAAGCCTTTGTCTGTGCTGATATGGCGGAGATAAATGCGCTTTTTGAAAGCGGTGCATTGAGTCGGGACGAGGATGTGGCTCTCGTTATTCAGACGACCTTCGACCGCGGCAGGTTTCTTGAATATTCGCAGGATATACGAGAAAACTATGACCGTGTAAAAATATATGACACGATCTGCAATGCGACTTCAGAGCGCCAGAAAAACGCCGAGGAGCTTGCAGAAAGAGCTGCGCTGATGATCGTTGTCGGAGGAAAAAGCAGCTCAAATACAGGGAAGCTCGCGGAAATTTGCGCGCGGCACTGCACTACCGTGTTCGTGGAGGACGCCGGTCAGCTTTCCAAGCAGCTCTTAAAAGGACTGCACTCCGATAGTATTATCGGAATAACGGCAGGGGCATCAACTCCCGCCTATACTATAAAGGAGGTTCATGATAAAATGAACGAAGAAATCAAAACCACTATCGAAAATGAGGAGGACTTCGCTGCTCTGCTCGACCAGTCTTTTAGAAGAGTATATACCAACAACAGAGTTAAAGCTACAGTTGTAGGCATCAACAAGAACGAAGCAGTTGTTGACCTCGGCATCAAGCAGACGGGTTACATACCCCTCGATGAGCTGACAAACGATCCCAACGCTACTGTTGGTGATATCGTTAAGATCGGCGATGAGATCGAAGCTATCGTAACCAAGGTTGATGACTCCAACGGTGTTATCTTCCTCTCCAAGAAGAAGGTTGACTCCGCTCTCGGCATGGAGAAGATCGCAGCTTCCAAGGAAGCAAACGAGACTCTTGAGGGCGTTGTTACAGCAGCAGTTAAGGGTGGCGTTATCGTTATCACAAACGGCACACGCGTATTCATCCCCGCTTCTCAGACAGGTGTTCCCCGCAGCGGCAAGCTGGAGGATCTCGTAAAGAAGACTGTTCAGTTCAAGGTTATCGAGATCAACGAGCAGCGCGGCAGAGTTGTTGGCTCCATCAGACAGGCTAACAAGGAAGTTCGCGACGCTGAAAAGGCTAAGTTCTGGGAGTCTATCGAGGTTGGCCAGAAGTTCGAGGGCGAGGTTCGCTCCATTGAGGATTACGGCGTATTCGTAGACATCGGCGCTGTTGACGGTCTGGTTCGTACTTCCGAGCTGACATGGAACAGAGTTGGTCACCCCAAGGATATCGTTAAGGAAGGCGATAAGATCACTGTTATCGTTAAGTCCTTTGATCCTGAGAAGAAGAGAGTTTCTCTCTCCGCTAAGGATCCCGATGAGAATCCCTGGACCAAGTTCGTTGCTGACTACGCAGTTGATGATGTTATCAAGGCAACTGTTGTAAGCATCACAGAGTTCGGTGCATTCGCACAGATCATCCCCGGTGTTGACGGTCTGATCCACATCTCCCAGATCTCCACAGAGAGAGTTACCAACATTGCAAGCGTGCTCGCAGTTGGTCAGGAGGTTGAGGTTAAGATCATCGATATCGATACCGATAAGTCCAGAGTTTCTCTCTCCATCAAGGCTCTGATGGAGGATGCTGCTCCCGCTGAGGAAGCTGCTGAGGACGCTGAGTAATTCTGCACATTAGCTGAATAACGTCCGCCGCACAGGGTATAAGCTCGGTGCGGCGGATTTTTTATATTGTATGATAAAAACGCTTGAACTTGCAGTAAAAATATGCTACAATTAAAATACAAAAATCTGCAATCAGAAAGGACACCGTAAGATGAACCTTATTACAGCTAAAAAGATAAAAAAGGAATACTCCCAGTATCGCTGGCAGACAAATTCCAACGAGATATTCACTGAGGAGCTGACAATGTTCACCCTCAGCGGTAAGGGTGTTACATATGCATTTGCTGCTCTGGAGAGTGGTTATCTTGCACACGTGTATTTTGGAAAGCGCGCGGATGACGAGGATCTTTCCTATCTTCTCCGTCTTGACGAAAACCCCTATACACCCAAGGTAAATCAGCGTGACATGGGTACATTTATGGATACCACTCCCTTTGAGTATCCCTGCCATGGTATTGGTGATTACCGTGAGCCTGCTATCATGCTTATGGATAATAAGGGCATGAGCTCGCTGGATCTTCGTTATGTATCACATGAGATAACAAAGG
Source organism: Oscillospiraceae bacterium (assembly GCA_017465665.1). Taxonomy (GTDB): domain Bacteria; phylum Bacillota; class Clostridia; order Oscillospirales; family Ruminococcaceae; genus CAG-115. Next base: position 70,807 of record JAFTVU010000002.1, read on the forward strand.
GCAAGCCTGAGCTTTATCAGAAGCTGGAGGACTGCACAGTTCAGCTTCCTGCTACATTTGCAGGTGAAGATGAGGCGGAGACTATAGCTGTGACTCTCGAGGACAAGCGCACAGGTCTGAACGTTATTCTTTATTATACCGTTTTTGCTGATCTTGATATCATCACAAGAAGCGTCAAGCTCATCAACAAGGGCGCAGAGGCATTTGATGTTCGTCGTGTGCTTTCAGGCTGTGTTGATTTCGATTCCGACCAGTATGACTTCATTACACTGAACGGTTCCTGGGCAAGAGAGCGTGTTATGGAGCGCTGCCGCCTGCATCATGGCAAGCAGGGCGTTGATTCTGTAAAGGGTGAATCCTCTCATCAGAACAATCCTTTCGTTGCTCTTGTATCCCACAATGCTAACGAGGATATTGGCGAGGCTTACGGCTTCAATCTTGTATACAGCGGTAACTTCTTTGCACAGGCAGAGGTAACTCAGCACAAGAAGACACGTCTTGTTATGGGTATCAATCACTTCGATTTCAGCTGGAAGCTGGAGCCGCAGGCAGAGTTTACTGCACCTGAACTGGTAATGGCATACTCCGCAGAGGGTATCGGCAATATGAGCCGTAACTTCCATGACCTTTACCGCCAGCACCTTATCCGCGGCGAGTATAAGGATAAGCGCCGTCCCATTCTTATCAACAACTGGGAGGCTACATACTTTAACTTCAATACCGATAAGCTCATCGATATCGCTAAGCAGGCTTCTCAGCTTGGTATTGAAATGCTGGTAATGGATGACGGCTGGTTTGGTCACAGAGATTCTGACAACAGCTCTCTTGGCGACTGGTTCGTTTATGAGAAGAAGATCAACGGCGGTTTGAAGTATCTGGTGGATGAGGTAAACAAGCTCGGCATGAAGTTCGGCATCTGGTTTGAGCCTGAGATGATATCTCCCGACAGCGAGCTGTACAAGGCTCATCCAGACTGGGCTATCCAGATCGCAGGAATGCCCATGACCCAGAGCCGCGAGCAGTATGTTCTGGATTACAGCCGTAAGGAAGTTCGTGACTATATCTATGGCATGATGAAGAAGATACTGGACAGCGCAAATATCGAATACATCAAGTGGGATATGAACAGACAGCTTACAGAGGTAGGCTCCAATGCACTTCCTGCTGACCGTCAGCGTGAGCTGTGGCACAGATATGTTCTCGGTGTATATGACGTTATGGACCGTCTGACCCATGATTATCCGTATATCCTGCTGGAGAACTGCTCCGGCGGCGGTGCGCGCTTTGATGCAGGTATGTTGTTCTATTCTCCTCAGATCTGGACATCTGACGACACTGACGCGATCGAGCGTCTTAAGATACAGCACGGTACATCTATCTGCTATCCTGCATCCGCTATGGGTGCGCACGTTTCTGACTGCCCCAACCACACCGTTGGCAGAACCACACCGTTCTCTACAAGAGGAAACGTTGCTATGGTGGGTACATTCGGATATGAGCTTGATGTTACCCGTATTCCTGAGCAGGACAGAAACGAGATACCTGCACAGGTGGAGATGTTCAAGAAGTACAATCCGCTTATCCGCACAGGCGATCAGTATCGCATAGGTAATGTGTTCGAGGATAACATGTGGGATGCATGGATGTTCGTAGCAAAGGATAAGAGCGAGGCAGTATTCACATTTGTTCAGGTGCTCGGACGTCCGAACTACCGCAGCCGCAGGGTACAGCTCAAGGGCCTTGACCCCGATAAGAAGTACAGAAGCAGTGAAACAGGCGAAGTACATACAGGTGCGGCGCTTATGAACTGCGGAATCAATGTGATGTTGCATGGGGATTTCTCCTCCAAAGTCATCCACTTCACAGAAGAATAATAAAAAATACCGCCGATATGAGCTATCGGCGGTATTCTTCTGCGTTTTAAGTAAACTCCTCTTGTTTTTCTGCTGTATCATACATCATGCTCTGCCGCCTTTCCAGCAATTCTGAGATAACTGCGCATTTTTCGGTTATGAGCTCGTCACTGTCATCGGGATGTATGCGGCAGATGGCTTTAAGTATCTCCTGTTCCAATGGACGCAGTTCCGAGCGCTTTGTAGGCTCGCAGAAGCGTGCCTGTTCATACAGCATTTCGGTGAATTCACAGCAGTCACGTTCAAGTGTTGCACGGCTGATGGTATCCAGCATTTCAACGAGCTGGCTGGTGAAATATGTGCCGTCGTTCTCCTCTTCGGTAACAGGCTGAGCCTTACGTCTGTGAAAGATGGCTGTTATTATTGCTGCGGCTGCTATAAATGCCAGCACAGCAATAATTATTATTACTATCTCGGGCATATCACACCGCCTTTTCTGCTGTTATAAAGCGCAGAAATGTCTGTGCGCCCAGCTTGCCGTACCATTTATCCAGATGTGTGTAGTGGATGAATACACGCTCGCAGCCGATATCTTTCAGGTGCTGCGAAGCGAGAGCCACCATCTGAAGCCCCAGACCGTTTCTGCGGAACTTCGGCACAGTGCCGACACAGCCGACGCTTCCGATACGTCTGCCATCAGATAACAGACAGCATTCATCCTCGCCGACTATGCAGAATGAAGCTATCTCATTACCCATCATGCAGACATAGAATAACCCGTCCTCGTTGAAGTACTGTACCCATTCATCGTCCACATCTGCTACTGAGCGGCGCATATCCTCTATATTGCCCTTGTAAAAGCAGAACTCTGCGCCTGCAGGGGCTTCATATTGCGGAGCAGTGAAATTTGCAAGCTCCAGTGACATTTCATTGAAGCAGCCGTTTAGCGTATAACCACGTTTTTTGAAAAACTCCGCACTGCTTTCTGCAATGCCGGGGAGCATGTTGCCGGATAGCACTACTTTATCCGCGTGCTGTGATATGCATCGTTCGCACTGCTTCAGCAGGGAAGAACCGATGCCTCTGCGCTGATATTGCGGCGCAACACACAGCAGTCCGATGTTGTTTCCGTGCACAGCGGCAAAGCCCCCATCTTCACGGAATATCTGCACGTCATCACCATAGACAAGGCGGTTGAAATTCTGCTCATCTATAATAAACTCAGGAAAGCATTCTTTGAATATCTGATAGTCCGTCATGATCGACCTCCTGTTGTATATCCTTTAGTATAGCTTAACGGTACGGTTTTGTCAAGAAGTCCTTGCAAACGCTGCGATGATATGCTACAATAAAAGCGAGGTGTTATTATGAACGATATTTCGGTTTTTCTTGAGCATATATACGAAGCGTCAGCGCAGCGCGGCGTTACATTGAAAGAGGCTCTGCAGTTTGCAAAATCCTGTGGTATAGGCTATCTGGAATGTGACCACTGGCGGCTGGAGGACAGGGCGATGAAGCAGCTGTTCGATAGCTGCGGCATGGGAGTATCATGCATTTATGAGCATTTTGATCTTCTTGGCGATGAGGACATATCAGAGCAGAAATACCGCCGCCTGTTTGAAACAGCATTGTTCTACGGCTGTAAAAAGGTGCTGTGTATTCCGGGGTTTTCGGAGCAGCCCGATGCAGAGCTGTCTAAATTCGCAGCAGGCATTGCAAGAATGTGTGAGACTGCTGAGGAATACGGGATCACAGTTACCGTTGAGGATTTCGATGATATAAAATCTCCATGCTGCCGTATGGGGTGGCTGAAATATCTGCTGGAGAATGTAAAGGGGCTGCGGTATACCTTTGATACAGGCAACTTCCGCTATTGTCTTGAGGATGCAGGCGAGGCTTATGATATGCTGAAGCAGTACATTTCTCATGTGCACTGCAAGGACAGAAGCTATGACGAAGCAAACAGCGACAGCAGTGGCTCTAACGGCAAGGCTGATCTTTCGGGTGCAGTGATGTATCCCTCGGTTGTCGGTGAGGGCGTCATAGGCATGGAGAGCCTAGTCAGACGACTTATTGCAGATGGATATGCAGGCACGCTTGCGATAGAACACTTCGGCGCAAACGATCAGATGGATCATATGAGAATATCAGCGGAAAATCTCCGCAGCTATATGCAGAAATGAGGAAGATATGATAAAGGTAACTGTATGGAATGAATATATGCACGAAACACACCAACCTGAGGTGGCTGAGATATATCCCGAGGGAATGCACGGATGTATCGCGGGATTTCTAGGAAGTAACGAGGATATAGAGGTCCGCACTGCAACGCTGTTTGACCCTGAGCATGGGCTTACCGAGGAGGTGCTGGAGGATACCGATGTGCTGATATGGTGGGGACACTGGGTACATGAAAAGGTCGAGGATGCGGTGGTGGAGCGTGTTTGCCGTCATATCCGTGGAGGAATGGGCTTTATCGGACTTCACTCGGCTCATCACAGCAAGGTGATGAAAGCATTGCTTGGAACTACACTAAATCTCAAATGGCGGCATGGAGACCGCGAGAGAGTATGGTGCACCACACCGTCACATCCTATCGCGCAGGGAGTACCGCAGCAGTTTGAGCTGCCAGTTGAGGAGATGTACGGCGAGCCGTTTGACATCCCCGAGCCTGATGAAACGCTGTTTCTCGGTTGGTTTGCAGGCGGTGAGGTGTTCCGCAGCGGCGTTACATATCGCAGAGGAAACGGACGTATCTTCTATTTCCAGCCTGGTCATGAGGAATATCCTACATATCACAATGAAAATGTGCAGCGTATCATAACAAACGCTGTAAGATGGGCGTGCCCCTGTGAGAGATCTCATGCTGAGATACCTGTGGAAAATTCCGAGCCGCTTGAAAAACAGGAGATAAATGAAGAAACACCCGAGCAGCTTACTTTCTTCTGAATATAACAAGACCCCGACATTTCTGTCGGGGTCTCAATTATGTAACCGATCAATTACTTCAGGAAGCCGAGGCCGCTGATGATAGCGGGATCCTTAGCCTTGCCCTTGCACACCTGGAAGAATGCGATGATTCTCAGTACAAGGCAGATTATATAGCATACGCCGTATGCCATCCAGCCGAGGAAAGGAACGATCATCAGGAGTGCGAGAAGAGTTTCAACTACTGTGAACTTCAGAGCTGTGCGAACGTGGAAGCTGACATACTTGGATGTGTTTGCCAGCAGGATAGCGATGATAAGGCCTATAGCGCCCATCAGGTAGGGGAGCATTGCAACGACCTTGTTATCGGAGATATCCTTAGCATCGAACTCAGCTGTGTGATCCTTGGGATCATAAGCAGGAGCAACGGGAGCAGCTACAGGCATGGGAGCAGGAGCTACAGGAGCAACGGGGGGCTGAACAGGTGCCTGAGCAGGAGCAGCCGCTGCAGGAGCGGGTGCAGGAGCAGCGGGAGCTGCAGCTGTGCTGAAAGCATTACCGCAGGAAGGGCAAGCAGCAGCAAAATCCTCACACTGTGTACCGCACTTGGAACAGAATTTCATATTTCATACGACCTTTCATAAAATATAGTAGTTTGCCAGTGATAATTATATTATAATACTTTATTTGTGTTTTGTCAATATATAGATATTTTTTAAGAATTATGGCGGATATATATTTGCGGCAGAGTGTACTGATATCATATAATATTCATCGCACAGCTCTAACATGCTAAAAAATGTTGACAACGGCTCAGGATTGTTGTATAATATATAGTTGGAATAATATTTCACTTTGAAAGGACGACAAAACAATGAAGTACGATTTCAGTGCCATTGAAAGCAAATGGCAGAAATACTGGGACGATCACAGCACCTTTAAGGCGACTGACGACCGCAGCAAGGAAAAGTTCTATGCTCTGGTAGAGTTCCCTTATCCCTCGGGCGCAGGTATGCACGTTGGTCATATCAAGGCATACAGCGGTCTTGAGGTAGTCAGCAGAAAGCGCAGACTGCAGGGCTACAATGTACTGTTTCCCATCGGCTTTGACGCTTACGGTCTGCCCACAGAGAACACCGCTATCAAGACAGGTGTTCACCCCAGACAGGTAACAGATAACAACATTGCTAAGTTCACTCAGCAGCTCAAGCGTGTAGGCTTCTCCTTTGACTGGGACAGGGTAGTTGATACCACCGAGGAAGAATATTACAAGTGGACACAGTGGATATTCCTTAAGATGTTCGAGAACGGTCTTGTTTTCCGTGACAAGACTCTTGTAAACTACTGCCCCAGCTGTAAGGTAGTTCTCTCCAATGAGGATTCCCAGGGCGGCAAGTGCGATATATGCCACAGCGATATCGTTCAGAAGGACAAGGAGGTATGGTATCTCCGCATTACAGAGTATGCAGACAAGCTGCTGCAGGGTCTGGATGAGGTGGATTATCTGCCCAATATCAGACTTCAGCAGGAGAACTGGATCGGCAAGTCCACAGGTGCTTTTGTGAACTTCTCCATCAAGGAGCAGGATGAGCAGCTTCGCATCTATACGACACGTCCCGATACTCTGTACGGCGTTACTTTCATGGTAATCGCTCCCGAGCACCCCATCATCGAGAAATACAGAGCTTCTATTGCTAATATCGACGCTCTGGACGCATACAAGGCAGAGTGTGCAAAGAAGTCTGAGTTTGAGCGTACACAGCTCGTCAAGGACAAGACAGGCGTTAAGATCGAGGGTCTGACTGCTATCAATCCCATCACCGAAAAGGAGATACCCATCTATGTTGCAGACTATGTAATGATGGGCTATGGCACAGGCGCTATCATGGCAGTTCCTGCACATGATACCCGTGACTATGACTTCGCAAAGAAGTTCGGTATCGACATTGTCGAAGTGATCAAGGGCGGCGATATCGCTGTTGAGGCATATACAGGCGATGGCGAGATGGTAAACAGCGGCGTTCTGAACGGCATCACAAACAAGAAGGACGCTATTGATAAGATGCTCGCATTCCTGGGCGAAAAGGGCATCGGTGAGAAGGGCGTACAGTTCAAGATGAAGGACTGGGCTTTCAACCGCCAGAGATACTGGGGCGAGCCTATCCCGATCGTTCACTGTGCAGACTGTGGCATGGTGGCTGTTCCCTATGAGGAGCTGCCCCTCAGACTGCCTCCCGTGGATAACTTCCAGCCCGGCTCCGATGGTGAATCTCCTCTCGCTAAGATCGAGAGCTTCGTAAACTGCAAGTGCCCCAAGTGCGGCAAGGACGCAAGACGTGAGACCGATACCATGCCCCAGTGGGCAGGCTCTTCCTGGTACTTCCTGCGCTATTGCGATAATAAGAATACCGAGTGTCTGGCTTCCAAGGAAGCTCTTGATTACTGGATGCCCGTTGACTGGTACAACGGCGGTATGGAGCACGTTACACGCCACCTGATCTACTCCCGTTTCTGGCATAAGTTCCTGTATGATATCGGTGAGGTAACTACCTCCGAGCCTTATGCAAAGAGAACCGCACAGGGTCTGATCCTCGGTCCTGACGGACAGAAGATGAGTAAGTCCAGAGGAAACGTTGTTGACCCCAACGATGTTGTTGCAGAGTACGGTGCTGATACACTCCGTCTGTACGTTCTGTTCATGGGCGATTACGAGCAGGCAGCTCCCTGGAGCGAGAGCAGCATGAAGGGCTGCAAGCGCTTCCTTGACAGAGTATGGAAGCTGCAGGAGAAGGTAGTTGACGGCGACGCTTACAGCGAAAAGCTGCGTTCCGCTATGCACAAGACCATCAAGAAGGTATCTGAGGATATCGAAAACCTGCGTTTCAACACAGCTATCGCAGCTATGATGGGTCTGCTCAATCAGATAGACGAGGCAGGCTCTGTAACAAAGGCTGAGTACCGCGATCTGCTGATAATGCTTAATCCCTTTGCTCCCCATATCACAGAGGAGCTGTACGAGGTAATGGGCTTTGGCGGCGTTCTGAACGAGCAGAAGTGGGTAGAGTACGATGAGGCTCAGTGCATCGACAATACTGTTGAGATCGTTGTACAGATCAACGGCAAGGTAAAGGCTCGCTTTGACGCTCCCGTGAACTCTGACAGAGAGGCACTTGAGAAGATGGCATTTGAGCTTCCTGAGGTACAGAAGCTGACTGACGGTAAGACTATCGTAAAGAAGATCGCTGTTCCCAACAAGCTTGTAAACATTGTTGTAAAGTAATATTTGTGGCGGGGTGATATCATCCCGCCTCATACATAAGAGAGGATACTATGAAGAGATATTTTGGAAAGATACTTGCGGTAGTTCTGGCTGCATCAATGCTGGTGGGCTGCGCGGGTGATACAACATCCGAAAGCACAGGCGATGCTACAGCCGATGTGACATCATCTACCGTGTCAGAGGTTGAGAGCGTTGAGGAAAGCGCTCCTGCAACAGTTGAATCAACCACCACTGCTGCAACTACTACAACTACTACAACTGCTGCTATAACAGAGCCTGTATCCGTTGAAGCAGATGATCCTGCTGAAACTGTAGATACACCTGATGAAGTTCAGCCCACAGAGGAGGCTCCTGCTGTTACCACAACGGCTGCAACAGAAGCTACCACTACAACAGCCGCAACAACTACTACTGCACCCACAGAACAGGAGGAAGCACCCGTGGAAGTTAAATATGTAGCACTTACATTCGATGACGGCCCCAACACCACCACTACAGCAGAGGTGCTGGATGTTCTGGAAAAGTACGATATCATCGCATCTTTCTTCCTTATCGGAAACAACATCAACGATGCTTCCGCAGAGGTCGTAAGACGTGCATACGATATGGGCTGTGAGATAAACAACCATTCCAAGAGCCATCCTTATATGAATCAGATGACTGTTGACGAGATCATCGAGGAGTTCCAGTATGTTGATGACAAGATATTCGAGATCACAGGAGAGCGTTCCAAGTTCTTCCGGCCTCCTTATATCGCAGTAAGCCAGGATATGCTGGATAACATCGATGTTCCCTTTATCGCAGGTATCGGCTGCAATGACTGGATGGACAATAACCCCGCAGACCGCCGTGCAATGAGCATTCTCCGTCAAGTAAAGGAGGGTGATATCATCCTGCTTCACGATGCTGAGGGCAATCACATGACAGTTGAGGCTCTTGATACCATCATCCCCGAAATGCTTGCACAGGGCTACAAGTTCGTTACTGTATCCGAGCTGTTTGAGCTTAACGGCAAGGAGATATCCGCAGACGATATCAAGATATATACAAATATCAACCAGAAGTATCAGTATAATTGATGATACAGAGCTGATTTAATTAGAAAGACCGTCTTCATTGAGAAAGACGGTCTTTTTTATGCGTTTTATAAGTTTGTCAGAGCTGGTATCTCATCCATACTGTTCCGTTATCCATGGCTTCAGCACTTATCAGAGAAGCCTCATACATATCTGAGTCCATAAACAGTGGCTTGTCATCCTTATCTGCTATAACATGCGCAACAACAAGGCTCAGTTCATCCACCAGTCCTGCACGCAGGAACGAGCCGTTTATGATACTGCCGCCCTCAAGCAACAGCTTTTTGATCCCAAACAGCCGATACAGCTTGTTGAGAGCGAGCTTCAGGTCGATCTCTTCCGCGCCTGCGAATACATAAGAAACACCGATTTTTCTGTAATATGCAAGCATTTCAGCAGGTGTTTTTTCAGTCAGCACTTCGATTATGTGGCAGTTGTCGTAGCCCTCGTCTTCGTCGTGTATAATGCTATCCGTCCAGCCTGTCTTGCCGCAGGTGTCAAATGATACAGCGTAATAATCGTGCTTCATGGCGATATAGTCCTCACGGGGAATATCTGTACCTGCAAGCTCAGAAAGCTCAGGTCTGAAGCCGTTTGTAAAGCTGGATTCCATAGTCACTCTGCCGCAGGCAAAGGCATCTCCTTTAAGTCGGCGGTTTATTTCGTAATAGGTATCGCAGGCGTTCAAGCCAGTTTCGCTGCCGAGGAAATCACCTGTGACCTTGCCGTCTATGCTGGTTGTCATGTGGCATATCACAGCAGGGCGGAGACCATGCTTTTCGATGTATTTCTGAGCGTATGAGCAGCTCGCCGTGACCACTCCGCCGCGCAGATGTATCGCAGCAATGGCATGGCTGACAAGCTTTGCGGCAATTCCATTGCCCTGCATGCTATCATCAACCAATGTGTGATCGATGTTGAAAATGCCTTTCTGAATTTCGGGGAATGTCACTACGCCTACTTCTTTGCCGTTGTGGAGGCATACGACCTTTTCATTTTCTGTTTTGAAGATCATCTTTCTCATCTCCTTTGTTATATTCTATCACAAATATCAGGATATATCAATGAGGTCTTGCAGGAATATTCGCGGAGGTAACAGCCAAAATAACCCTGAAAGGGTGATGAAATGGCAAGAAGATATATTTCGGTACTGCTTACAGTGTTGCTTTTTTGCGGCTGTAACAGAGCAGAGCCGCCCGTTGATATCGGAGAAAAGGAAACGGTAGTGCTGGATATCTGGTGTGAGCGTGAGGATTGGGATATCGTGACAGAGCTATGCGGCAATTTCGCTGAGGAACACCGCGGAAAGAACTACGCGTTTTCGCTGGATGTGCCTCCTGAGGATATATCTGCGGCGCTCAGCGGTAATGAGGAAGTGGATGTACTGTGCTTTTCCTCCGATATAACAGAACAGCTTGTTTCGGAGGGGCTGTTATTGCCTGTTGAGGATAAGTCGCAGCGCGTTGATATGTCTGTAAGCGCTGCGAGCTGTAACGGCACTCAGTATGGCTTCCCGTATGCGGCAGATACCTGTGTTCTTTATTATGACCGCTCCAAATTCACAGAGCACGAGGTCTCGGATATGAACAGGATGATGTCAAAACGGCTGGAGGATACACAGTACAGCCTTGCGATGCCGCTTTATGAAGGCATATATCAGTGCGCGTTTTTTCTGGCAGCAGGATGTGATATACCTGAGGAGTGTTGTTCGGAGCAGGGTGTGTTTGCAGGTGAGTACATGGCCGCGCTCACTGCTAGCGGCAGATTTGCAGCGGAGCTCAGCAGCGGTGACATCAAGGCGGGATTTGTGGATGGAAGCGTTGCGGCGGCGATATCCGATATACAGAATGGAGAGGCAATAAAAAGCACGTTAGGCAGCTATTGCGGTGTTGCGAAGCTGCCACAGATAACTTTATCCGATGGAAGAAGCGTGCAGCTTGGAAGCTTTGCGGTATATTCTTTAACGGGAGTATCTTCACGCACAGATAATGCGGCTGATGCGCTGCTTCTTGCCGAGTGGCTTGCTGGAGCCGAGGCTCAGCGTATGCGGCTTTCAGAGCTGAATATCGCACCTGTTCTGACAGAGCTCTGTAATGATAATTTGCTTCTGAAAGACTATCCCGATGTCATGGTGTTGCTGGAGCAGCTGGAATATTCTGCTCCATTGCTTCCTTACGATCAGATGGAAATGCTGGATGAGGCTGCAGAGGAGCTGTGTGATGAGCTGATAGAGGGAATAGATACCCGTGCTGAACTGATGGATGCGCTGGTGGAGTTCCGCGATACTTGCACGGTTGCGGATAATGTGCTACAATAGTATCAGAAAAGAGGTGTATGGTCATGGAGCGTAGCTTTTCGGATATCGACAAGAAATACTATTACAGCGGCAGACTTGGTGCAAAATATACCCGTGCAAAAACAGATTTCGCTGTGTGGTCGCCGTGTGCGGAGGATGTAAAGCTTCGGCTTTATAGCAGCTGCACAACGGATGCTGCAAAGGAACACTCCATGACAATGGACAGCAAGGGCGTGTGGAGATGTACCGTTACAGGCGATCTTGACGGCGTATACTACACCTATGTTGTAACGATAGATGGAAGAACACGCGAAACACCTGATATCTACAGCAGGACAGCGGGAGTAAACGGTGAGCGCAGTATGGTTTTTTCACCGCGCTCCGTACATATCGATGGCTGGGAGAATGACAGACCTATGTGCTGCGCCAGTCCTGCCGACGCGGTAATATATGAGCTTCATATCCGTGATCTTTCGATGGACGCTTCGGCTGATTTCGCACATAGGGGCAAATTCCTTGCGCTGTGCGAGACAGGTGTGAAGAACAGCTTTGGCGAGCCTGTGGGGCTTGAGTATATCAAACGTCTTGGTATAACACATATACATCTCCTGCCTGTGATGGACTTTGCCACTGTCGATGAAAGCAGCACTGTACCGCAGTTCAACTGGGGCTATGATCCGTTGCATTACAATGTGCCTGAGGGCAGCTATTCAACTGATCCGTATGACGGTCACACCCGTGTACGGGAGCTGCGGCAGCTTGTGAAGACTCTGCATGACAATGGGATAGGCGTGATACTGGATGTGGTGTATAATCACACCTACAGCGCAGAGGATTCTCCTTTCGGGCGGATATTTCCGCATTACTATTACCGTCATGAGGGCAAGGTGTATTCCAATGGCTCAGGCTGCGGAAACGAGCTTGCAACAGAGCGCAGGATGGTATCAAGGTTCATCTGCGATAGCCTGTGCGCTCTTGCCCGTGATTATCATATAGATGGCTTTCGGTTTGATCTTATGGGGCTTATGGATATACGAACGCTCAACCGATGTGCAAAGCGTCTGCGCGGCATAAATCCCGATATCATCCTGTATGGCGAGGGCTGGACAGGCGGAGCAACACCGCTGCCTGAGGCTAAGCGGGCAGTGAAGCATCTTGCCTGTAAAACAGACGGTGTAGCCATGTTTTCGGATGATATCAGAGATGGCATAAAAGGCTCTGTTTTTGATGACAAGGATTGCGGCTATATCAACGGTGCTGCGTCAAAGGGTCACAGAGAGCTTATCCGATCCGTCCTGTGCGGAGGTGTATATCATCCCGATATAAAGCGTGAAAAATGGCAGTGTTGGGCGAAAACACCGCTGAGTAGTGTGAACTATGTTGAGGCGCATGATAATCTTACCTTTTACGATAAGCTGTGTGTATCGATGTCAAAGGCTGATATACAGGAGCGTATCCGTGTTGATAAGATGGGGGCGGCACTGGTGATATTTGCACAGGGGATACCGTTCATTCAGGCAGGGCAGGAGCTGCTGCGTTCAAAGCCCGACGGGAATGGTGGATATGTGCATGACAGCTACAATTCTCCCGACAGCATCAACTGCATAAAGTGGGATGATATCACATATAACCGCACAGTTATGGAATATTATCGCGGGCTCATTGCTATACGAAAAGCACGCAGAGAGCTCAGAATGACAGATGCGGATGAGATCCGCAGCATACGCTTTGAGGATCTCAGCGGCAATGCATTTGCGATGTACATAGGCGGTCTGATATTTGCTGTAAATCCCAACAAGCGCGCGGCACGGCTGCGTCTTAGCGGCAGCTATGGAGTTCTTGCTGATGGTGATCGTGCTGCGGAAGAGCCTTTTGCTACAGTAAAGGGTCATGCTTCGGTTGCGCCTCAGAGCATACTGCTTCTTGACAAGCTGTGAAATGTCTGATATACTTAATTTGACAAAATTTAAAGGAGCTTTATATGGATAACAAAAAGAAAATAGATTTCAAAAAGCAGGTGCTGCCGATACTGCTTATAATCGCAGCAATAATACTGGGAATACTGTTCAAGGATGAGCTTATTGCAATTCTTGGCTCAGAGGGTGGATATTCTGATTATACCTATACATACGAAGCAGATGGTGCGTATACACAGGAGGCGCTCCACGATACCACCGAGAGCCTGCCCGCAGTTCCTGATACAGAAGAGCCACAGAGCACGATAACAGCATCAACTACAACGACCACTACCACTACTGTCGTTACTACCACCACAGCTGCTCCCGTTGAGAGCGAAGAGCCGGATGAAATAGAGATACAGTACTATTTCCGTTCACAGGCACAGTATGAGCAGCATTACGAGAAGCACGGTCATGAATTTATCCCTATTTTTGGCGAAATAACCATGGAGGAGTACCTTATGTATGCAAATGCGCTCATCCAGAGCGAGGATGAGGAGATACTCACCAAGACCGAAAAGGAGGACGGCGATTTCATGTATTTCCGTCCGTCAACAGAGGAGTTCCTTGTGCTCTCCACTGATGGTTATATCAGAACGTATTTCATTCCCACAGCGGGAATTGATTACTGGAACAGACAGTGAGGTGTGATATGATGTTTCCATGCCAATGCTGCGGCTGCCTTACGATCTCAGGCAAGTTCGATATCTGTCCTGTCTGCTTCTGGGAGGATGATCCGTCTCAGGCGGAATGTCCCGATTGTGCAGGCGGTGCCAACAGCGTGAGCCTTATCGAAGCAAAGAGAAACTATCTGCTGTACGGCGCGTGCGAGGAGCGTTTCAGAAACCATGTGCGTGAGCCGCTGCCCGAAGAGATATCCATGACAGAATAAAATTACTCCCCGAGCTGAGTTGCTCGGGGAGCTTTTACATTTATCTGTCGCTTTGTGACGGAGCGGTGCCGTCTGCTATCATATCAAGCATATATGGTACTATTTCGGGATCGAACTGTGTTCCGATACCCTTATTCAGCTCGCTGAGTATCACATCCTCAGGCAGAGCCTTACGGTAGCAGCGGTCGCTTGACATTGCGTCGTAGGTGTCTGCAACGCCGATTATACGCGCAACCAGCGGAATATCCTCGCCCTTTATCTTTTCGCAGTAGCCCTCGCCGTCATAGCGCTCGTGATGGTATCTTGCGCCCTTGGATATCTCGTTCAGCGCGGTGAAATCCTTGAGGATATCTCCGCCGATAGTAACGTGTGTCTGGATGATACGACGTTCCTCCTCGGTGAGTGCGCCTGGCTTGTTGAGGATATGATCGGGAATGCCGATCTTTCCTATATCGTGCATGAGTGCTATGTAGTAGATACGCTCCTGCTCGTCCTCGGAAAGCCCCATTCTGCGGGCTATCTCACGGGAGTATTCCGCAACACGGGTGGAATGACCGTTTGTGTAGGGATCCTTTGCGTCTATCGTCTTTGCAAAGGTACGCAGGGATTGCTCTACTATCCTCTTATATTCGTTCTGACGTTTTCTGATGCTGTTGATCTTTACACGTGCGACCAGCATCACGCAGCCTACAGAAGCACCGATAACAAGTGCAGTCAACAGTATCCAGAAAAGCGGCTGCTCTGTCAGCTTTCTTGCCTTGTGGATATTCAGTGATATATCCTGCGGTGTCTCGTTGCCGTTGGGGTCTATCATGCTTATGCGGAAAGTATAATTTCCGCCGGGGAGATTCGTGTAGCTGACTGTAAGGCTGTTCTTGTCTGTCAGTACGGTCTCGCTCTTGTCAAAGCCCTCCAGACAATATGCAAGCTTCAGTCTGGTAGTTCCCGTATATGTAAGCGCGGAAAAATCAATAGTGATACGGCCTGCGCTGCTGGGTATCTCTAGCTTTGTGGGATGCTCATATGTGATATCATCAACTGTAACGCTGTTTATGATACCTTTGGGCAGCTTGTTTTCCACCTCATGAAAATCAAAGGTGTTTACACCCTGACGGGTAGCGATATATATAGTGCCGTTTTCATCTGTATAGTTCCATGTGTTGGCGTTCAGAGAGCCTGTCATACCGTGGGTGAAGCCATGCTCCACAGTATCGGCTTCGTTGCCTGAAAGAAGCTCCGCCTTGTCCACGGAAAGCACACCGTTGTTCTGCATTACCCAGAGTGTGCCATCTATGTCATACATATCAAATACGCTGCCTGGACCCTTTGCGAAATTATCCAGCTTGGTGAAGCTGTTGTCTTTCCAGTAGTACAGGCTGCTGCCTGCGCTTATGAACCATGCCGAAGCATCGGCACTGTCGGGGATCATTCGCAGAACTACGCCCTCACCGAGACCTTCATCAAAGCTATGATTTGTTATCGTCCCGTCTTTTATGGTGTAGATACCGCCGCCGTCACTGCCTATAAGCAGAGCACCGTCGATGGTTTCTCTGATGCAGAGGGCGGATGTCGTTGTCAGACCATCATCCGAATCATAAAATTCGGTAACCTGATCGTTTTTGATGATAGCAACTCCGTGCTGTGTTCCCACTGCAACAGAGCCGTCAGAAAGCGCATATACCACACGTCCTCGGTTGCTGTACATCCTGTCGCTGGAATCGTAGGTGGTTATGCTGCCATCGGCAGGGTCGTAGCATACTGCTGCATAGTCTGCATAAACTGCCATCCATACTCTGCCATCTTTATCTGTTATAATATCGCGTATACGTATACCGTTAAGCATTTCCGACAGCTCAGTCTCTATCGGCGACCAATCGCTTCCGAAGACGGAAAGTCCTGTATCAGTTCCGATATAAAATCTGTCTGCGCTCTTGGTTATGGCATTGATGGAGGTGTTTTCCAGACCTGAGCGGTCATTTGTGTGATCGAAACAGCCCGTGGAGTACTTTATCACTCCATAGGAGGAAGAAGCCAGCCAGTAATTGCCCTCATAATCTCTGATAGCACAGTTTACGGACAATGCTTTTTCCTTTTCACCGAGCTGTGTGAAGCGTCCATCGGAATGCATCACGCCAAAGCCGTTAAGACCGCTTATGAGTATATCACCGTTATCAGTTACATTCAGTGAATTGTGTGTTGTGATACTGTCTGTATCGTGTACAGAAACACCTAGATCTGAGGGCTTCAGGCTTTCGCTTTCAAAGGTTATCCTTGCGATCTCCTTTTCGGTGCCTACGCATATATCTCCGTCAATGCTGTTTGCAACCGAGTAGAAGCCTGCACTCAGTCCCAGATCGTTGGGCGAAACGGTACTGAGTATCTCGCCATCGGTGTTGATGACAAGTCCTGAATCTGTAGTTGTGGTGAGCCACAGGCGGTCATACTTATCGCAGGCGATGGAATAGAATGTCTCGCCGAACACGCCGTCTGTCTCAAATGGAATCAGTTCTCCGTTGCGTATAACGCCTACGCCCGAGTTGGAAGCGGCAAACACTGTGCCGTCCGAGGTCTCGGCAAAATCTCTTATGCATAGGAATGAGTTTTCTGTTGTACATTCAACTTTAGTGAATACGTCATTTTCCAGTGTATACACACCTACATCGTTCGTACCTATCCACAGCTTTCCGTCCGTGCTTTCGTACAGTGAACGTATTGAGGAAGAGGAAATAACGTTTTCCAGACTGTAATTGCGGAAGCTGCTGCCATCATAGCGTATAAGTCCGCCGTAGCTGCCTATCCAGATATAGCCGTCTGAAGTCTGGGCAATGACATTGGCTTCTCCTGTGGGGAGTCCATTCTGTTCATTATATACCGTTACGACATAGTGAGCGTCGTTTTCAGCTGCCGCAGGCAAGCACAGCATCGTAAGTGACATGAAAAGCGCTGTCAGCATTGCTGCGGCACGAGAAATCTTTTTCATTTCGATCTCCTTTATTATCATATCATATATGTTTATAAGCCATTTTTTGTTATATATCAACATTATTGTATCATAAAAATGCGTTTTTTGCAATAGCTTAGGACTATATGAACAAAAACTGCGTGCCGAAACGATTCGGCACGCATAAGATTATTTTTTCCAGACTGATGGCTTGAAAAGCAGCAGCATCGGGAAGAGCTCCAGACGTCCTGCCAGCATATCGAAAATAAGCACCAGCTTTGAAAAGCCCGAGAAAAATCCGAAATTTGATGTAGGACCGACCATTTCCAGACCCGGACCGATGTTGTTCAGTGTTGCTATGACTGCGGTTACGTTTGTGGTGAAATCGCAGTTATCAAAGGATACAAGCACCACAGAGGCTGCAAATACCATTACATAGCTTACCATATATACGTTTACCGAGCGCACGGTATCGTGCTCTACAGGATGTGAATCGATCTTTATCTTCTTTATCATGTGAGGGTGGACAAGCAGCTCCAGCTCCTTGCCGAGACTCTTGAACAGTATCAGTATACGGGATATCTTGATACCGCCGCCTGTACTGCCTGCACATGCGCCTATGAACATGATCAGCACCAGTATCACCTTTGAAAGCTCAGGCCAGAGATTGAAATCTACCGTGCCGAAGCCTGTGGTGGAGATAATGGAGGATACAGTGAACGAGGAATGGAGCAGCGCTTCCCATACAGATTCAAACATGTGGCTGATATTTATAGTGATGATAGTAATTGCGGAAGCCACGATGATGAAGAATGTTTTTACCTCGGTAGTAATAGCGTCTCTGAATTTACCCAGTAGAATAAGGTAATAGCAGTTGAAGTTTACAGAGAACAGCAGCATGAACACTGTTATTACTATCTGGATATAAGGCGAAAAGCTGCCCATGCTAGTGTTGAGGAAGCCGAAGCCGCCTGTGCCCGCTGTGGCAAACGAGGTATTAAGCGCTTCAAATACAGTCATTCCTCCGCACAGCAGCAGGATGAATTCGATGAGCGTCAGAACGAAATAGATAGAGTAAAGTATGAATGCGGTGGTCTTTACTCTCGGAACGAGCTTGCTTACATTGGGGCCTGTACTCTCCGCCTTCATCATGGTCATGTTCTGACCGCCTGAAAGCGGCAGAAATGCCATTATAAATACCAGTACGCCCATGCCGCCGACCCAGTGAGTGAAGCTGCGCCACATAAGCATGGCCTTTGGCAGAGCCTCCACATCTGAAAGTATACTTGCACCCGTTGTAGTGAAGCCTGAAACGGTCTCAAACAGCGCATCCATGAAATTCGGGATAGTGCCTGAGAGGAAGAATGGCATTGCTCCGAAGATACTGAGCACTATCCAGCTCATGGCTACTATAACAAAGCCGTCGCGGGTATAGAGCGTGGTATTTTTCGGTTTCTTCAAGCGTATCAGCAGACCTGCGGCTGCACAGAACAGTGCAGTGCCTAAGAAGTACCACACCGCACTTTCGCCGTAAACGATGGCAGTGACCATAGGTACTGTCATGAAAAGAGCCTCGAAGATAAGGATCCATCCGAGGATGTGTATTATCATTTTGTAGTTCATTCAGTACCTCTGTATTATTTTAAAATGTCTGTTATATCGTGTATTTCCGTGTGATTTGTAACTATGACCACGGAATCGCCCTGCTGTATGGTATCATAACCTCTCGGAACGATCACCTGTTTGCCGCGGAGTATTGCGGCGATAAGAACGCTGCAGTTGAACTGAAGCTCAGCAAGTGGCTTACCGATTATGGGAGAGCCCTCCTTGATGTTGAATTCAGCGGCTTCGATCTTGCCCTTTACTATGTTATAAAGCGTTTCCATATTACTGCCGATGGTATTGCTCATTGCACGGACATAGCGCACTATCGTTTCGGCTGTGATGTTCTTGGGATAGATGATGGAGTCAAGATCAAGATGCTTGATAACATCGTCAAAATCAATACGGTTGATCTTTGTGACCAGCTTACCGCTGCTGATACGCTTTGCAAATATCGAGAGGAAGATGTTCTCCTCATCCAGATTTGTAAGCGCCACAAAAGCGCCTGCGTTTTCCAGTCCTTCTTCCATCAGAAGCGCCTGCTCTGCAGCGTCACCATTTATCACAGTGACATCCTCCAGCTCCTCACACAGCTCGTTGCAGCGCTTGAGGTTCTTTTCTATCACCTTTACGGATATGTTGTTGCCTGAACGCTTGAGCAGCTTGCACAGGTAATATGCTATCTCACCGCCGCCTACTATCATTACATCCTTAACGGAGTTCATCTTATAGTTTATCTTGCGGAAGAAGTCGTTTGCGTTCTTGGGAGTGGCTATGAGCGATATAACGTCCTTTTCCTCAAATACAAGATCGCCGTTTGCGATGAATGCGTCGTTTTCGCGTTCAACAGTGCATATCAGGACGTCGCAGTGGAATTTGCCTGCCAGCTCCTTTACCGCACAGCCTACCAGCGGACTGCCCTCGGGCAGACGGAACTTCATCATTTCAACTCTGCCTTTGGCAAAGGTGTCTATCTTCATGGCGGATGGGAAGCGCAGCACGCGTGCTATCTCAGACGCTGCTGCAAATTCGGGGTTGATTACCATTGCAAGACCCAGCTCATCCTTGAGGTACGGTGCTTCGCTGCTGTACTGTGGGCTTCTTACGCGAGCGATCGTCTGACAGTTACCTGCCTTTTTAGCTATAAGGCAGCACAGCAGATTGAGCTCATCCGAGCCTGTCACTGCAATGAGCAGATCTGCGTGGTCGATATCTGCTTCTCTCAGTGTAAGATGCGTAGCGCCGTTGCCAACGTAGCCCATTACATCGTATTTTGCCGCAACGGTATTGACACGCTCCGCGTCAAGATCGATAACGGTGATATTATTGCCTTCCTCATTCAGCTGCTCTGCAAGAGCCTCGCCGACCTTGCCGCAACCTACTATAATAATGTTCATGTTGAATTTACCTCCGTAGTATGGCGGAAACAGTTGGAGCATCCGCTCATTCACATAATATATTACACTATTTGCATGATATTGTCAACTGAGACACAGAAAAGAAATGAGTTAATTATAATTAATTCAACGCTTGAAGTCATTTTTTTGTAATTTTCTACAAATTTTCTGTGCCGCTTCAACTATTCGCGTTTTTCCTTGATTTTATCACGATACTGTGATATAATTATTAGCATGGGTAAGCTGAAGTGTATATCAGCCAGTATTTTTCAGTACCTTTATAATATATCCAGGAGGTAATTATTATGTTTTGTCCCGCTTGTGGAAAAGAAGTTCCGGACGTAGCGAAATTCTGTCCTATCTGCGGCATGAAGTTTGCTGCCCCTGCACCTGCAGAAGCGCCTGTTCCTGTTGAAGCACCCGTTTCTGAAGCAGCACCTGCCGAAGTGGCTGCGCCCGTAGATGCAACCGCACCTGTGGAAGCACCTGTTGCTGAGGCGGCTCCCGTTGAAGCTCCTGCACCTGTTGCAGAGACAGCTCCCGCGTATGAGCCTGTACAGCAGACAGCTCCCGTATATGAGCAGCCCGTTTATGCAGCGCCTGTTGCTGAGGCTGCTGCCCCTGCTGTTAAGAAGAATGGCTTTGCAGATGTTCTGAAGAAGAACGGTAAGCTCATCGGTATCATTGCAGGATGTGTGGCTGTTCTGCTTATCCTTATCATCGTTATCGCATGTGTGGGCGGTGCAAGTCAGTATAAGCACTATACTGATACTTATACATACTACTCTATAGATGATGGCGTTCAGGTGTTCTACGGCTCCAAGCAGCTTGAGCTAATCGAAGATGATTCCGGTGTAGATCAGAAGGGTTATGCTGTTGATCGCACAGCTATGTGGATACTTACCAATGACAACAACCTGTATTATATCAAGGGCACTGCTGTAACAGAAGTTGCTGAGGATGTTTACAGTGCCAATATGTCCGCAGACGCCAATGCTATTGCGTATGTGGTACAGGATGGCGATGAGTATACACTCAACCTGTTCAACGGCAAGGATTCCGAGGAGATAGCAGAGCTTGAATACAATCACTGGTTCAACCCTTGCGTTACTATTTCTCCCGATGGTAAGACTGTTCTTTATGTTACCAGCGATGATGACACAGACGAGTGCTATTATTACCAGAACGGCAAATCCGAGAAGATCAAGAAGGACCTCTATCCTCTTGCAGTATCCAATAGCGGTAAGGTATCTTATCTGTATGATACAGATGGCAAGCTGCATATCTACAAGGATCTGAGCGAGAAGGTAGACAGCTTCAAGTATAACTATACTATGTACTTTAATACAGACAGAACTGCTGTTATGTATATCGACGATGAGGGTAACACCATGGTATACAACAGCTCCAATAAGAAGAATATCGAGGTTGACGATGCTTCCTTTGCTATTCTGACACCTGCATATACTGTATTACAGTTCGATGATTTTGACAGCTTCCTTGCAGAGAGCGATGGCAAGATCTATCAGTACACACGCAAGGGCGATAAGTATGAGCGCGAGAAGATCCTTTCCGGCTACAGCAAGTATAAGCTTTCCGCTGACGGCAAGACCATCCTGTTCTCTGATGATTATGAGCTCAAGCAGGTCGCTGCTAAGCCCGGCGCAAAGGAGAAGATCATTTACGGCGATAAGGAAGAGATGGGCTCCAACAGCTTCTATGCTAGCAACGATCTCAAGCACGTTTACTTTGATGGCGAGGATGATGAGCTGTTCTACAACAAGGGCAAGGAGATCCTCGACGATACAGATGATTTCGATGCTGCATATATGACAAGCTTCGGTGTGCTGCTGCTTGTGGACGAGGATGATGATCTGTACTACACAACAGGCGGCGAGCCTAAGAAGGTAGCAGATATCTCTGATGTTGAAGAGGTTACTGTTGCAGGAGGCGCAGTGTTCGTAAAGGCTGACGATGAGCTGTATATCAGCACAAACGGCAAGACCTTCAAGAAGACAGACGTTGAGTTCTAAAACATAATATCCATAGAAAAAGAGGAGATGTACGCATCTCCTCTTAGTTTTTGTATATATAACAAAACAGCCGCAGTTTCCTGCGGCTGTAAATGTATTCGGATGAATTGCAATTACTTGATAACTCTTACTGCGATAACGCCGTCAAATCCCTTCAGCTTTGTCTCGATGCCATCTGTACTTGCTGCGGTAACGTCCAGAACAGTGTAAGCCATTTCCTTCTTGGATTTGCATACCATATTCTCGATGTTCATACCTGCCTCTGTGCAAGCGCCTGTCAGGTTGTTGAGGATACCCTCTGCGTTCTTGTGGATAACACAGATCTTAGCGTCGCCGGACATAGGAACTGTCACGTTGGGCAGGTTTACGCTGTTGATGATATCGCCCTTTTCGAGATAAGCGATGATCTCGTTTACTGCCATAACTGCACAGTTGTCCTCGCTCTCAGGAGAGGAAGCGCCAAGGTGAGGCATTGCTGTAACGCCATCGATACCGATGAGGTCATCTGTTACGAAGTCTGTAACGTAAGCAGCCATACCGCTGTTTGCGAGAGCGTCGATGATAGCCTTGCTGTCTACCAGATCAGCACGAGCGAAGTTCAGGATACGAACATTCTTCTTCATTGTAGCGATAGACTCAGCATTGATCATGCCCTTTGTCTCAGCTGTAGCAGGAGCGTGCAGAGTGATGTAATCGCACTGCTCGAAGATCTCCTTGTTGCTCTTAACATAGTGAACTCTGTCAGAGAGGTGGAGAGCGCCGTCAACGGAGAGGAAAGGATCTGCGCCGTATACTTCCATACCGAGATCAACTGCTGCGTTTGCAACCAGAGCACCGATAGCGCCCAGACCGATAACACCCAGCTTCTTGCCCTTGATCTCAGGACCTGCGAACTGGCTCTTGCCCTTTTCTACCAGCTTGCCTACGTTGTCGCCCTCGCCCTTGAGAGTCTTGAGCCAATCCATGGAAGCTGCAACCTTTCTGGAAGCCATGAACAGACCGCAGAGCACCAGCTCCTTAACAGCGTTAGCGTTAGCGCCGGGGGTATTGAATACTACGATACCCTTTTCGCTGCACTTGTCGATCGGGATGTTGTTTGTGCCTGCGCCTGCTCTTGCAATAGCGAGGAGGTTAGCGGGCAGCTCCATCTCATGCATGGAAGCGGAGCGTACCAGTACTGCATCGGGATCAGCCATGTCTTCAGCAAAAGTGTACTTGCTCTTGTCGAACAGATCTGTACCGCATGCTGCGATCTTGTTGAGTGTAAGAATATTGTACATTGTCGTATTCTCCTTATGATATGAATATATGTAGGGGCGACCAGTGGTCGCCCGCTATATAGTTGTGTAGGATGATTATGCGTTCTCTTCCTCAAACTTCTTCATGAAGTCTACCAGAGCCTGAACGCCCTCGATAGGCATAGCGTTGTAGATAGAAGCTCTCATACCGCCAACGGAACGGTGCCCCTTAAGGTTCTCAAAGCCTGCAGCCTTTGCTTCCTTAACGAACTTAGCATCCAGCTCCTCGTTGCCTGTAACAAAGGGAACGTTCATCAGAGAACGGTCCTTAGCCTCAACTGTACCCTTGAACAGCTTGCTGCTGTCGAGGAAATCGTACAGGATCTTAGCCTTCTTCTCGTTGTGAGCCTTCATAGCCTCAAGACCGCCCATCTTCTTGATCCACTTGAATACCTTGCCGCAGATGTAGATGCCGTAGCAGGGAGGAGTGTTGTAGAGGGAGTCATTGTCAGCCTGTGTCTTCCACTTGAGCATTGTAGGTGTGCCGGGGAGAACATCGTCAGTGATGAGATCCTCACGGATGATAGCGATAACAACGCCTGCGGGACCAACGTTCTTCTGAACACCGCCGTAGATAACAGCATACTTGCTTACATCTACAGGCTCAGACAGGAAGCAGGAGGATACGTCAGCTACGAGATCCTTGCCCTTTGTGTTGGGGAGCTCCCAGAACTTTGTACCGTAAATGGTGTTGTTCTCACAGATGTATACATAGTCAGCGTCCTCGGGGATAGCGAGGTCGGAGCAATCGGGGATATAGGAGAATGTCTTGTCTGCGGAGGATGCAACGTCGATAGCCTCACCGTACATCTTAGCCTCCTGCCAAGCCTTCTTAGCCCACTGACCTGTGATTATGTAAGCTGCCTTCTTATTCTTCATCATGTTCATGGGAACCTCTGCGAAGAACTGGGAAGCACCGCCCTGCAGGAACAGTACCTTGTAGTTGTCGGGGATGTTCATCAGCTCACGGAGATCCTTCTCAGCGTCCTTGATGATCTCATCATAAGCCTTGGAACGGTGGGACATCTCCATAACGGACATACCTGTTCCGCGGTAGTCCATCATTTCGTCTGCTGCTTCTCTCAGAACTTCCTCAGGGAGAACAGCGGGGCCTGCGCTGAAGTTGTAAACTCTACTCATAAGTTTGCCTCCTGTTGATTTAACGGCAGGGTATTCTGCCGCTGTGATTAATTAAAATAACATATTTATTATACGGCAATTTTGCCGATATGTCAAGTGTGAAATACATATTATGAGGATTTTTTTTACCTTTTTTATGATGCCGCCAGACCTTGTCGACGCACTGGATAAACCGTCGCTTTTTTGAAATACTATCATTAACAGAACACGAAAGGAGGATAGCTTATGAGATACGAGTGCCCATGCGGTTATGTGTACGATGAAGAAAAGGGCGATCCTGCACATGGTATAGCGGCAGGAACAAAGTTTGAGGATATCCCCGATGACTGGGTCTGCCCTGTCTGCGGTCTCGGTAAGGAGAGCTTTGAAAAGCTATGAGACAAATCGGCGGGATAGCTCCCGCCGTTTCTTATTTTATCAGTATTTCAGCCAGTGTTTCAGCGCAGGCTGTCAGCTCGTCAAAATCCGAGTAGTTGTGACGATACAGTTCTACGATGTAGCTGCCGTCATATCCGAATGCAGACATTCGTTCGTGCAGCGCCCTGAAATCAAAGCTGCCCTTGCCGACTGGCAGACAATCACAGTCGTCATTATGATCGCTGACATGGCAGTGAACGATATTGCTGCCAAGAGCATCCACATAATCAATGGCATTTGCACCGCTGCGGTGTGCCTGCTTTAAGTCTAACACGAAATTTGCATATTCGCCAAGCTCGCGTTTCATCATCTTCAGGAAGTCAAGCTCGCCCGAAAGACAGTAGCATACATTTTCCTGTGCCACGGTGATACCGTATTCTTTTCCTACCTCTGCAAGCATATGGAACTGCTTCACATAATGTTCAGGGGTACATTTGCTGCTTTTGATCGCACCGTGCACTACGAATATCTCAGCGCCCAGCTTGTTCATGCTTTCGAAAAAGCCGCGGTACAGCGTCATCATTTCCTCGATACGGCGGTCGTATGTTCCGAACAGGAACACCGATTCCATAGGCGAGGAGAACGGATGCAGCGAGCGCACGGACATTCCGTGCGCTGACATGGTGCTCTTCATCATAGAGATATACGGTTCCTGAGCTTCACAGGTGCTGTTTGCGAACACCTCGACTGTTTTTACGCCGCGCACTGCCAGCTCTCTGAATGCGTCCTCCACATGAAGTGGATACAGAGACGCAGTGGATACACCGATGTTCACAAATATCACCTCCGAATTATCTTCTGTTAAAATAATAACATATATTCATGATAAATGCAATAGTTATTTACATATTTATACTAATTACTGTTTGAATAAAGGAAAAGATTTGCGGAAAGACAGCGCTGATATCAAGGAAAAGAAACGCAGGCGTACTGTATGTACGTCAAGTTTCTTTGACGCCGATAGCAGTGCTGGATTTCTGCAAAGATTTCCTGAGTTTAAACGGTTATTAGTATCATGCAAAATAATACCGCGGAGATGAATACTCCGCGGTACGAACTCAGAATTTAATTGTTGCTGTGAAGTTGTTTCCCTCAGGCTTCAGCTCAAGAGAAAACTTCTGGCGCGCACAGGCATTCTTTGCTATTGCAAGACCTATTCCCGTGCCCGTTCTGTCGGAGCGGCTCTCGCTGCCCTTTACGAAAGGAGCGGTAAGATCGAGAGATCTCAGCTCGGCAGCGTTGCTGCAGGTATTTGAGATGCTTATGCTCTTTGCTTCGGCTGTTACTGTAATGCTTCCACCGTTTGGTGTGAATTTCACTGCATTCGTGATGAGGTTTTCCAGTGCCTGCGAAGTCAGAGCCTTATCTGCGCTTATTGTGCAGCTGCCATTGGAGCTGTACGAGATATCCTTGCTCTCCGCCTGAGGACGATACTTTTCGTACAGTTCATTGACAAGTGCGGTGATATCCACCTGCTCCTTATTCACTGTGATGCAGTTTTCCACCTTTGAAAGCTCCAGCGTGGAGGTGATGATGGAGTTCATGTAATCTGCGTTCTCCATGATGGCTGAGGCATAGTGACCGCGCTTTTCGGGGTGAGTATCGGATGCGAGATTCTCCGCATAGCCCGAGATAGCGGTCAGCGGACTCTTGAGATCGTGTGCCAGAGCGTTCACCATGTTACGGCGCAGCTCGTCTGAGTCATACTGTGCGCTGTATTTCGTGTGGGAGAGCTTCGCCCAGACAGCGGATACGATCAGGATCAATACCCCAAGGATGGTGTAATCCACGATGAACATACCGCCCAGTTCACCCCACAGATCATAGGTAGCAAGGCTGTACAATGCATATTCTCTGCCTTTGAATTTGAAAGTGTCGTATTCGGTGTGGAGTACATTGTCTTCGTTCTTATAAAGCTCGTGAACTGCATCGTAAGCCTCAAGTGCGGGCTTGCCCTTTACAGCTTCGGTGAGCTTGCAGATGCTTTCATTGTCGTCTATCGCTCCTACGGAAATGGAGATCAATCTGTCAGCATCGCTGTAGTGCTGATAATTCTCCTGATCTGTGGGGGTGAAATCCTTTTCGATAAGGTTGTCAGGATCTCCGCCTAAAAAGCCGTCATCGATTTCTGTGACAGTCACAAGACCGGGCAGGAAGCTGCCGTCTTCCCGTACATACATATCATTGAAATAAAAGTCCGTGTACAGTGGGTTTTGTTCTGTGAGGAAGTCCAGCACAGCCTTGTCCTCGCAGATGTAGATGTTGGGTCTTTCATCGCCCTCGTTCCTGTGGAAAACGTACAGCGCAAATCCCGAATCCACGATGATCTCGCCTGTTTCTGCATCTGCGATCACCATAGCTTTCTGTGTGCCCATAACGTTATCTATGACGTGATCGGAGTAGATCGCCGTTCTGTACTTCATAAGTGTTTCGGGCATGCCGTTGAAGTTGTCCTCAAGGATAGCTGCCTTTGTGTTGGCAAATTCAAAGGAGCACATGGTTTCATAGTTAGTCCATACCATGCTGCCTATCGCGATAGTTCCGATAACGCACAGAAGCGTTCCTGCAATAAGCAGCGGTATGAAGCGCTTTAAAAAGAAATGCTTAAAGCTGAGTTTTTTTCGTGTCTTTCCTGTCATAAATAATTGCCCCCTCGGGATATATCCCGTCAATCTGTTATTTTGTAGCCTTTCTTGATGACTGTTTTTATCTGATCGCCTGCGGAGCCGAGTGATCTTCTCAGCTTCTTGATGTGGTTATCCACAGTTCTGTCATTGCCGAAATAATCATAGCCCCATATCCTGCTGAGCAATGTATCACGGTCAACAGCCCAGTTCTTGTGTTCCATCAGATATTTAAGTATCGCAAATTCTTTCGGAGCAAGCTCCACCTCTCTGCCGTCTGATATTACAGTCAGAGTAATAGGGTCAAGGCGTATTTTGCCGCAGACAAGCTCCTTTTTAAGCACCATGCCCTTGGAGCGCTTCAGCAGTGCCTGCACCTTTGCGTACAGCTCAGCAAGTGAGAATGGCTTCACGATGTAGTCGTCACAGCCGAGCTCGTAGCCGTAAAGGACGTCCTCCTCGCGGGCTCTTGCCGTGAGGAACAATACGGGTACATCGCTCTTCCTGCGTATCTCACGGCACAGCGAGAAACCATCGATGTTCGGCAGCATCACATCCAGCATGATGAGATCGAACACTCCGCTCCCGATAAGCTCAAGCCCTTCGCCACCGTCTGCTGCCATGATGAGCGCCGTATCCTCGTCCTTGCCGCTGAAATAATCTGAGATGACCTCGCGTATGCTGCTGTCATCCTCGACAAGAAGTATCCTGTAAGCCATCTGCTCACCTCCGATGTCATAAGTCTACCATGCGGATGTATCCTCTTTGTATCCTTTCTGCGTATCTTAGGGGGCTTTTTTGATACTGCAGGATATTGCGGAGCATACATAAGATTGACTTTTTATTACAAAACCATTATACTATAATCAAAGAAAAAAAGAAAGAGGGGTGTCCTGCGTGAGCTACATAGTTTTTGAGGATGTAAATAAGAGCTTCGGCGGTATACCTGTTATAAGATCTGCAGGCTTTTCGATAGAAAAGGGCGAGATATGCGGCTTTGTTGGAAGAAACGGCAGCGGCAAGACAGTGCTGTTCAAGCTGATGACAGGTCTGCTCCTCCCTGATAAGGGCAGGATAACTGTGGATGGCATACAGATATCAAAAGCTCACCGTTTTTACGATTCCCTCGGTGTTATGATAGAAACTCCCGGCTTTATCCCGCATTACAGTGGACTGAAGAATCTGAAGATACTCAATTCCATGAGCCACGATCCTGCTACAGTTCCCGAGATATGCGCCCTTATGAAGCGCCTTGGGCTTGATCCTAAAGACCGCCGCCCTGTGCGTGCATATTCGCTCGGTATGCGTCAGAAGCTGGGCATCATACAGGCAGTGATGAACCGCCCTGAGCTGCTGGTACTGGATGAGCCCATGAACAGCCTTGATACAGCTTCCGTTGCGGAGATACGCAGGCTGTTTACAGAGCTTAACGATCTTGGCACAACAATAATACTTGCCAGTCATTTCGCAGAGGATATAGAGCAGCTTTGTACGCGTACATTCCGTATAGATAATGCGGAGGTCACAGAGGAGAAGACGTCATGAGATTTATCCTGACCGATCTTAAACGCATATTCACCGAGCCTGCGTTCTATATAAGCCTTGTGCTCGGACTGCTGCTGTATTTCGGTGCGTTTGCATTCCTGCTGATAAATGGCGGCACAGACAGGCTGTATCTTATGGCGCAATCCATGCTGCTGCCTTTTGTTGCTCCTCTGCTTGCGGCGATGCCGTATTCGGTGATGATAATGCAGGAAAAAGAAACGTGTTATTCCTCTCTTATGAAGATAAAGCTTAGAAAGCGTGGCTATCAGCTTAAAAGACTGCTTACCTGCGGCATATCTGGAGCAGCGGTGCTGTTTATTCCACAGCTGATCCTGTTTGTAGTATGTGCGGTCATGGGCGGAGTTGAGAGCTTCTTATACGAAGCTGCAACGCTTATATTGCCTGTGACATTCGGCTTTGGCTACGCTGCGATATCTTACGGACTTACCTTTGTCAATTCCCAGAGATATGTTCCGCTTGTTATGCCTCAGGTGCTGTATCTGCTGTGCATCTATGCGTTTCCGCACCTTAAGCTGGAGGAATTTTATCCTCCGCTGGATATATCCCCATCCATCTATGGCGGAGAGATAACATTAACTCGGTTTGCTTTGCCGTTGCTGCTTGCTGTTACAGCATTACTGCTGACGCTTTTCGGAAAGGCGGGTGAGCGCAGATGAAAAAAAGGCTTCGCGGACTTGGTTTCAGCCTGTCCGAGCACATCCCTGTTGCAAGATGGTGTCTTGCACTTGTAGTAATAGCGTTTGCGGCGCTGGTCAGTGTATACAAGTATATCGATCTTGCAGATACCGCTACCTTTTCCGCGCTTGAGGTGCTGTTTCTTATACTTACGGACGCTATGAATATCGTGTTCATCTATCTGCCACTGTACCTGTTCATTGTGAGCGGAATATCGTTTGACAGAGGCTACGGCGGCATAGAGGTGCTGCGCTGCGGCAGCAGGAATGCATGGCTTGGAGGCAAGCTCGTGACATATCTTGTGAATACGCTGATATTTTTTACGGCGCTCATCCTCATAAATATTGCCGTTTGTGCGGGTGCGTTCAGCTTCAGCAGCGCATGGAGCGGTGATTTTGTGGGATTTCGGGTGATGACAGGTCAGCCTGCAGCGGATTTCTCCGTTTCACCCATACCTGTAATAATCTCTGCCTGCTGCGCGGTGTTGATGTTCTATGTGTTCTGCGGCGTTGTTAATCTGCTTGCAGCGCTGATAAGCGGCAGGGAAGCGGTTGCGCTGTTTACATCTCTATTTATCGGGATAGCTTTTGGGCTTGCGAATATGCTTGTTTCTACAAACGGACTGATAAGTCAGCTTATACGCTGCGGAGCGCTGCTTGCGGCTTCGGCTGTGATATACGCGGTCTGCTTTATCGCGGTGCGTAAAAAGGATTTCGGCGGCAAGAAAATGTATTGATACGGAAAGGAGCGTGCTTATGAAGATAGTCAAGATAATTGCAATACTGATCGTGGGTGCGCTCAGCCTGTTTGCGGCAGTGCATTTCACAAGAAATTATGTTACAGAGACCGCTCAGCGTGAAAAATCTCTTGCTGAGGCGCTATTGCAGAATCAGATAAAGCAGGAGATACAGAACGCAGAGGACAAGGCAAAAGAGGAGCTAGGCGAGACCCTTGTGACGACAGTAGTAACGACTCGTCCTCCTGAGCCTGTGGTACTACCCGAAACAGAGGAAACGCAGGAAACAAAGCAGGTGATCGAAACAACAGAAGTCACCGAGGAGCCTGCCGAAACAGAAGAGCAGCCGAAAGAGGAGATAGTGACAGAGTTCACCAGAGGCGGTATTCTTCCGACTGACCGCACGAATATCCCCTCGCGCACAATGCTCGGACTGACCTCTTCGGAGCTGAACAGGGTAGCTGATTTCCTTATAGAGCACTACTTCCTTGACGGAGCGGTATATGTAGGAACAGAAACACGGCCGCGTCTGAAAGCAAAGAAGCAGCTTGCCTATGATATGGAGAAAGGCGCAATAAAGGCGCTGAACATGATATACGGCAGCATAGATATATCGGATATCTCGTCTGTAATGCGTGTAGATTACGATGAGCTCAGACGGGAGATAATGATACTGCGCGATCAGTTTAAAAAGGAATATCGCGATTGCAGGGTACACGGAAAGCAGTTCGGTGAGCTGTATGATGGCTGCCTTGCATATTATGAGCGGCTGATACAGGCAATGAGCAGACTTGATACTGTTGCAAAGGAATACAATAATTCCACAAATCCCATTCTTGCGGCGGCGCTGCTTATGTCTAAGGTGGAGGATGTAATAATTCCTGAGGTCATGGCGGTGCTGGAGAGCTCGTTCGATCTTATTGAAGTCTCTCACGATATATTTCTTGAGGGTACACAGGGAACTAAGCTGCTGTCAAGGCAGGAGGTAACGGACATTATAGTAAATCCTGCACTGATACTTGATACAGGGCTGGCATAAAAATACACGGCACTATCTTCGGATAATGCCGTGTTCTTTTATTCGGGGAGTATCATGTTGATACCTACGCGCTTGCGAAGCGGTCCTGATGGGTCTGTGGCGTCAAGGATATATGCGGTAAGCTTGCCGTTAGATATATCCATACCATTAAAGCTGCCTGCGTTAAAATACACTGCTTCTCCTGTTGCTATATCGTATGCGGCATACAGACCATCAGCGTCTGTTCCTGTCCTGAACGGGATATACAGTATATCGCCGTTCAGCATGATATCTTTGGTGTTATTTGCCTGCTGATGATACAGCTCCTCGGAAAAATCCTTGTAGTAGAGTGTTTCTATAAGCCCTGTATCATTATGTGTGATGGAGATATATTGTTCGGGATAAGCATTTGTACTAGCAGCGGATATTTTATATTTTGAGTTCGCTTCAATGCTTTCATCACGTATGTGGATGAGCCCGTAGCGGTCGCTTTTTGTTACTGTGCCGTCAGGCAGGGAGAGCTCATACACGCCCTCGTTATCGATATAGTACAGCAGTATGTCATCCATTAATCTTATCATAGTGCCGTCAAATCGGCTCTGATAGATATCGGTGGAAAGTACGCTTCCGCTGTCTCGGATGTATATTTCGGTAACATTATCGCTGAAATTTGTGAATACGATATATTTGTCATTTATTGCGTCAACTGAGGAGATGCTTTCACTGATAAGCTGAAGCTCCATCGTTACGGTGTCAAGGCGATACAAGCCATCATGCGCTCTGGAGATGAACACCTCGCCGTCATATACTTTTAATGCGGCAGGATCGCCCTCAAATAACATTTCCGATACCATACCGTCTTTTAT
This sequence comes from Oscillospiraceae bacterium, assembly GCA_017465665.1. Lineage (GTDB taxonomy): Bacteria > Bacillota > Clostridia > Oscillospirales > Ruminococcaceae > CAG-115. The sequence goes on from JAFTVU010000002.1 coordinate 103,403, forward strand.
GTAGAATACACGTCCGTGGTACGCATTGGATATGCCCTCGTAATAGCAAAGATCGTAATTTGCACAGCCTATCCAGTCAGCAGTGTCATTTCCGAGATATACTGTCTGGAGCATTATTGTATTGTAATTCTGTGTGATATATTGTTGCTTCAGAGCAGAATCGGGCATTGCGTCGGTATATTCTATCGCTGCCTGTCGGTCTTCTTCGGTATAGTATGAGTTCATAGGAGCGTCATATCCTAGCTGAGCGATTATATCCTCCTCGCAGAACTCATGCACCTGTTGTATTTCTACCTTTTTCGCATCTATTTTTGTTTCGCGGATGCTTTCGGTCGTATCCTCTGCAGATAAGGATGTCTGCGGAGCTGATGTGCTTTCCGCTGTCTGGACAGTCTCTATCGTTGGCTCTGCAGTCTGTTCTGTTCCTATGCTCTCAGATGCATCAGCACAGCCTGTCAGAAGCACAAACGCAAGTAAAAACGCTGAAGATCTTTTCATGATGCTACCTCCATCAGATGTATCTGAGGCTATTGTATCACATTATCTTCAGCGTTTCAATATTTATTACAGGATTGTAACCGTTTGTTTCCAAACTGTAATTATTCTTTCTCTATCTCCACTCTCACGCGGAAATCGTCACCCAGTACCAGCTTTCCGCTTACGATATCGCCGCGCCTGGTGGTGAAGCCCTTGAGTACTATGGAGCTGCCCTTTTCCAGTACTCGCTTTGCCTGGGTCTCGGATATCTCCTTGCCCCACATCTCCTTCATGAAGAAGAAGCCGCAGGCGCTGTGGCTGTCTTCGCAGGAATAGGACTTCTGGAACGCGTATACGTTCTTTCCGCACTTTGGACATTTGCCCATTACAGGGAGCTTTGAGAAACGGAACGGATTATTCTCGCGTGCGGAGGCGGTCTTGTTATCACGGATGAGAGCCTTTACAAACTCGATTATCTCGGTAAGGAACTGTTCGTCGTCCGCCTGACCCTTTGCGATGCGCTGGAGCGTGGTCTCCCACTCGGCGGTCATCTTTGCGGATTTTACGTTCTCGGGAACTACATCAATAACACGTCTGCCCTTGTCTGTGGGGATGAGCTGCTTGCCCTTGCGTTCCACATACTGGCGCTTAACCAGCGTTTCGATGATGGCGGCACGGGTCGCAGGAGTGCCGAGACCCTTTTTCTCCACATCGGAATCCTCGTCGTAGTCATCGTTGCCTGCATGCTCCATTGCGGAGAGCAGCATATCCTCGGTATAGCGCTTTGGAGGAGTTGTCTTGTGCTCGGAGAGCTTTGCACTCTTGACAGTCACGGTCTTACCCACCTCCAGCGGAGGCAGAGTGCCTGTTGCTTCTTCCTCATCCTCGTCAGCGGTATCGGCAACGATACCCTTCATGTGAGCCTTTATGTCGCTTTCAAGAGCTTTCCAGCCGCCCTGAACGACTGTCTTGCCCTTAGCGGTAAACTCAGTATCTCCGCAGGCGAGGGTAGCTGTAACGGTATCAAATGTGTGCTTCGGAGCAACAGCGCAAAGCAGTCTTGCCGCAACCAGACACAGTACGTTATAGCATTCCTCGGTGAGGTTATCGAAGTTATAGCGGCTTATCTCCTTAGTGGGGAGAAGCGCATGGTGATCTGATACCTTGTCATTATTTATAAGGCGCTTGATGTCAGGCTCGCAGTTCAGCTCATCATAGCTTGCACCGAACGGGAACACTCTTGCGCTGAGCTTCACCATCTCAGCAGCCTGGGCTTCCATGTCGTCTGTTATGTAGTTGCTGTCAGTTCTGGGGTAGGTGAGCAGCTTGTTTTCGTACAGCTTCTGAGCGCAGTCCAGCGTCTGCTGGGCGGTGTAGCCGTACAGCTTGTTGCAGTCACGCTGGAGCATGGTGAGATCGTACAGCTTGGGAGGATTTGCGTTCTTCTGCTCCTTGACTACGTTCTTTACCTCGGCTTCCTTGCCGCAGGCGGATACCTTTTTCTCAGCGGTGAGCTGACCCTCGATCTTCTCGCTTTCTGCGGTGAACTTTCCGCAGTTCAGCACTACGGAATAGTACTTGGAGGAGTTGAACTGCTCTATCTTCTTTTCGCGCTCCACAAGCATTGCAAGTGTGGGAGTCTGTACACGTCCGACAGAGAGCATATTGCGGTATTTTACAGTGAAAAGCTGAGTTGCGTTCATGCCAACTATCCAGTCTGCCTTGTTGCGTGCAAGACCTGAGCGGTACAGCGCATCGTATTCGCTGCCGTCACGCAGGTTGCTGAAGCCGTCGCGGATGGCTTCGTCCGTCATGGAGCTTATCCACAGTCTTTTGAACGGCTTTGTGCAGCCTGCAAGATTATATACATAGCGGAATACACATTCACCCTCGCGTCCCGCGTCGGTAGCGCAGATTATCTCATCTACGTCATCGCGCAGCATGAGCGCCTTGAGATTTTCGAACTGGGGCGCTGTGCTCTCCGCAACCACCCATTTGAATTCTTCGGGCAGTATGGGGAGGTTTTCAAACTTCCATGGCTTCTGGTACTTCTTATCGTAGTCCTCGGGCGGCGCAAGCGCCACAAGATGACCATAGCACCATGATACTATATATCCGCCGCCTTCGGTGTAGCCTTCGTTCCTGCGCTTGTTTGCGCCGATTACCTTTGCTATTGAGTTGCCGACAGACGGCTTTTCTGCGATCACTAATTTCATTGTTTTACCTTCCTGTAACTGATGTTGCCGCAAAACGCGACTTTATCATTGTACCATATTTTCAGAAAATGTGCAATATATAAGTCTCTGAAATGGAGGTCGATAATTTATAAAGCAGTATAACCCGTGAAGAGTGGCTTCACAGGTTATTATCAATATGTAAGGTGAATTGGAATTTGTTTTAATTTGTTCTAAACATATTCATATAAAAATCATAGGCTGTTGAACACTCTTCGATTTGTAGACCTGTTTCCTTAGTTAGATAATCAACGGCTGCTTCCTTGCTTCCGAATTGCTTCAATGTCGTCGTGACTTCTGCTATTTTGTTCAACGCATTATCAAAATCTGCAAAAGCGATACTTTTATCGCTTAATTGATATAATTTATATTTTAACATTTGCATTAAATTTGCATCTGCTATTCTTTGATAATCCTCATTATTGATCTTTTGACCTGCAAACAATTCATTTATTGTTATACACAATATATCACACAATGGTTCATACAAAGATGCATCCGGCAAGCAGATGCCGTTTTCCCATTTAGAAACTGATTTATTGGTTGTATTCAACAATTCAGCAAGTTGGCTTTGCGTCATGTTTTTCCTTTTACGGCATTCTGCGATGAACTTTCCAATTTGAATTTGATCCATAATACCACTCCTTTCGATACATAGTATATCATCATATAGTGGGCTTTTAAACCTATCAAAAGTAGAATTGTGAAATCTTGTTTTCTGTTAAAATTATTGTACCAAACAAATGAAAATCAATGCTGTAATCAAATGCAAAGCCACTTCTGACATCAATATCAAAAGTGGCTTTTCATACATCTATATTGCCGCCCGATATAAAATCACATCAGACTGAGCACATACTCCACAGCCTCGTCAAGAGTACCCTGAGGCAGTGCGGAATGATCCGCATCCTGCGGATTTTCAAGGAACTCGGGTACTAAGAATACCTTGAGCCCTGCCTTTACAGCTGCCATATCATCCTGCACGCTGTTGCCGATCATCACACATTCCTCGGGCTTTACGCCGAGCTTTTCAGCTATCTCGGTGAAGTAACCGGGGAACGGTTTGCAGTATGTACAGTTATCGTAATGAGTGACAAGATCGAAGTCATCGGGTGAAAGACCTACCCAGCTCAGGCGGGTGTTCATACCGTCTGACGGGAACAGGGGATTTGTTGCAAGAACTATCTTCAGTCCCTTTTCGCGGAGCTTGGTGATAAGCGGCTTGCGGTCCACCTGATATTTTACGATGCATTTTGCTCTGTTGAATTCATTGGTGTAGAATTCGTCACACAGCTCCTTGGCATCGGGCAGTCCCTCGTTCATGGAGCGGAATACCTCCCAGAACAGCTCGGAATTGAGCCTTGAGCCATCGTTCTTTATCATTGCCTTTGTGCCTGCCCAAATTGAATCTACGGTGTGCTTGGGCTCGTAGCCGAGAGGCGCAAGCTTTTTGCACAGCTCCCCGAAATACACCTTGATAAAGTCATCCTGCTGAAACGGAATAAGTGTTCCGTCCATATCAAACATTACTGTTGTTATCATCCGTTTTCCTTTCAGATCTGCGTTTCGCGATTATCTCGCGCTGTTTTGCCAGTTTCTTTTCGTAGGATGCTATTGCGTCCTCGTCGGCACGGTATATCGTTCTTGCAGCGTTCCAGAGGGTAGCGCTTGCTTTCTTGCAGCTGAGCTTCACAAGGAACTTGCCGTGCTGCGTACACTCTGCTATCACTGATTTTCTGCCTCCGCCGAAGCTGAGCCATTCCTGTGATCTCATCACAGCCTGACAATCAGGGCAGGGAATATCGCGTACTCTGGGATCGGCAAGCACCTGCTTGTATTCGGTGATGTTCTTAATGACATCACGGCGCAGAGGTATCCTTGCACCTGCGGACATGCAGGAATATTCTGCGAGTCCCTTCTGCATATCCAGCCTGCGGCATATCTCGTAGGTGAACCATGCATCGTTCATAGCGTCATGCGCCTGAATATCCATCGGTATCTGCAGACGCTCCACCGCGTCAGACAAAGCCCACTGAGTGCGCTCATTGTCTATCTGGTTTTTATAGATGAGCTGCAGATTGATATAATCGCTGCCCCATGAGGGGTCAAAGCCGTGCAGCGCCATATTATCGGAGAGCATAGCCACATCGTCAAAGCCCCATGTGATGAAGCGGAAGTCATCTCCGCACCATGCCTTGAAGCGCTCAAATGCGGCAGGGAATTTCTCACCCTTTGCAAGCTGAGCGTTGGTGATGCCTGTTATCTTCTCCACATGGCGGTTCATTTTACGATAATACTTCGGTGCTATGTTTATCTTCATCCTGTCTATCAGGTTGAAGCTCTCGTCTGTTTTTACAGCGCCTATCTGGATTACCTCTCCGCGGAGTATCACAGGCGACTGTACCACCTTTGAGCGGTCTACCGCCTGATTCCACTCCATATCGAGAATGATATAGTTCATTGTATCACGTTCCTGATTCAGATTAAAGCATGAGCTTACCGCCGACTGCTTCCTTGCGCCACTCAACGAAGTCATCGTAGGTGCCCATTCTGTCAAAGCAGCCTGTCTCGGTTATCTCGATTATACGATTAGCAGCGGTCTGGAGTATCTCGTGGTCGTGGGAAGCAAACAGGATGTTGCCCTTGAACTCCGAAAGACCGTTGTTGACTGCAGTGATGCTTTCAAGATCGAGGTGGTTTGTGGGACGGTCGAGTATGAGCACGTTGCTCTGGAAAAGCATCATACGTGAGAACATACAGCGCACTTTCTCGCCACCTGAAAGTACGTTTACAGGCTTGAAAACGTCGTCGCCGCTGAACAGCATACGTCCGAGGAAGCCGCGCAGGTAGCTTTCGGTCTCATCCTTGGAATACTGGCGCATCCAGTCAAGGATAGAGAGTTGGCAGTCGTTGAAGAATTCACTGTTATCGTTAGGGAAGTAGCTTACAGATGTTGTACTGCCCCACTTATAGAAGCCCTCGTCAGGCTCCATTTCACCCATGAGTATCTTGAACAGAGTAGTAACAGCGATCTCGTTGTTGCCTACAAATGCTATCTTGTCGTTCTTGCCGACGGTGAAGCTGACATCATTAAGCACCTTTACACCGTCTACGGTCTTGGAAAGACCTGATACCTGCAGGATATCCTTACCTACCTCACGTTCCATATCGAAGCCGATGTAGGGATATTTTCTGCTGGATGCAGGCAGCTCCTCAACTGTCAGCTTATCGATGAGCTTTCTTCTGGAGGTCGCCTGCTTGGATTTTGATTTGTTTGCAGAGAATCGTGCGATGAAGTTCTGCAGTTCCTTGATCTTTTCTTCAGCACGCTTATTCTGCTGCTTTATCATACGCTGGATGAGCTGAGAGGATTCATACCAGAACTCATAGTTACCAACGTACATCTTTATCTTGCCATAGTCAATATCAACTATATGGGTACATACATTGTTGAGGAAGTGACGGTCATGGGATACTACGATAACCGTACCGAAATACTCTGCAAGGAAATCCTCCAGCCATGAAACAGCGTCGATATCGAGGTGGTTTGTAGGCTCGTCCATGAGGATGATATCGGGATTTCCGAACAGGCACTGTGCCAGCAGCACCTTTACCTTTTCGTTACCTGTAAGGCTCTCCATCTTCTGATAGAGTATCTCCTCGGGCAGACCTAAGCCCTGTATCAGCTTGGATGCGTCGGATTCAGCCTCCCAGCCGTTGAGCTCTGCAAACTCGCCCTCAAGAACAGCCGCTCTGTCGCCGTCTTCGTCAGAGAAATCCTCCTTGGCATACAGTGCGTCCTTTTCCTGGATAATATCATACAGGCGCTTGTTGCCCATGATGACGGTATCCTGTACGGTATATTCATCGTAAGCGTAGTGATCCTGCTTAAGCACGCTCATACGCAGCTCGTCAGGCATGGATACTGAGCCCTTTGTAGGCTCAAGCTCGCCGCAGAGCGCTCTCAGGAATGTGGATTTACCTGCGCCGTTTGCGCCGATAACGCCGTAGCAGTTGCCGGGAGTGAATTTCAGCTCAACGTCCTTGAACAGAAGCTGTCCGCCGAAGCTGATGCTTAAATTTGAAACTGTAATCAAATCTATTCTCCTTTATTTTGTCTGTATTTTTTATTGTTTCGGGCGACCTGTGGCCGCCCGTTCATGTTCAGCTGATATTATGCGATCAGATCTTAGCGAAAGCCTGCTCGATATCGGCAATGATATCGTCAACGTTCTCCAGACCAACAGAGAAACGGATAAGTCCGCCGTCAATGCCTGCTGCAACCAGCTGCTCATCGGTAAGCTGACGGTGTGTTGCGGATGCAGGGTGAAGTACACAGGTGCGGATATCAGCTACGTGTACCTCGTTGGAAGCCAGCTTCAGGCTGTCCATGAACTTAACTGCTGTGGAACGTCCGCCCTTGATGGAGAAAGAGATAACGCCGCTTGTTCCGAGGGGCATGTACTTCTTCGCAAGGGCATTCTGCTTGGAGGATGCGAGTGCGGGATATGTCACGAACTCTGCCTTGCCGCTCTTTTCGATGTACTCAGCAACCTTGATGGCATTCTCACAGTAGCGCTGCATACGTACAGCCAGTGTTTCGAGGCCAAGGTTGAGCAGGAAAGAGCTGTGAGCTGCAGGGTAGCAGCCGAAATCTCTCATAAGCTGCATTCTTGCCTTTACAATGTAGGGCGCGAATGCGTAATCTCTTGTGTAAACTGTGCCGTGGTAGCTGTCGTCAGGCTCGGTCATGCATGGGAACTTGCCGCTGGTCCAGTCAAACTTGCCGCTGTCAACGATAACGCCGCCTACCTGTACTGCGTGACCGTCCATGTACTTGGATGTGGAGTGGATAACGATATCAGCACCCCACTCGATAGGTCTGCACAGGATAGGAGTAGCAAATGTATTGTCGATGATGAGGGGCACGCCGTGCTCATGAGCTACCTTAGCCCACATCTCGATATCAAGAACTGTGATAGCAGGGTTTGCGAGAGTTTCGCCGAAAACTGCCTTTGTGTTCTCCTTGAATGCAGCAGCAAGCTGTTCCTCGGTAGCGTCATGCTCTACAAAGATGCATTCGATGCCCATTCTCTTCAGGGTCACGGCAAACAGGTTGATAGTTCCGCCGTAGATGGAGGAGGATGCAATGAAGCTGTCGCCTGCCTGACAGATGTTCAGGATAGAGATAAGGGAAGCTGCCTGTCCGCTGGAGGTGCACATTGCAGCAACGCCGCCCTCAAGTGCTGCGATCTTCTTTTCAACGCAGTCTGTGGTGGGGTTTTCAAAGCGGGAGTAGATGAGGCTCTTTGTGGGATCATCAAAAACAGCCGCTACATCATCAGTGGAGTCGTATACATAGGTAGTGCTCTGGACGATGGGCATTACTCTGGGCTCGCCGTTCTTGGGAGTATAGCCTTCATGCAGGCACTGGGTCTCGATCTTCATAATGTTTATTCCTTTCTTTTATCCGCTTTGCGGAGATGTTTTTTGTACATACATCCAATAGTATACCATATATTTATAGTTTTTACAAGAGGGAATTTGCATCTTATGCGTCAATCACACATTTCAGCCATCGGAATATTATGTAATACCGAAGCGTAAACAGGAGGTGATCATATGCGCAGACCAAACAAGCGCCGCGGCGGAGGTATATGCTGTCTGCTGGCGGTGGCGGCTTTTTTCGGGGCGGTGATGTGCATTTCGTTCTTTTCTGTCAAGTTCCTGCTGTGCGCTGTGGCGGTGATCTTTATCGTGCTGGGGATTTTCCTTATTAGGCTATGAAAGGGGAGTACATAATGAAGATAGTCGTAGTTAAGAGCCCGAAGCTGTTCGCAGGTATTTTAAGGCTGATGTTCGGCATCAAGAAGCAGCCTGTGACGGAATAATGCAAGCGGCTGACCTTTTGGGTCAGCCGCAGCTTTATATTCAAATCTCAGCGATTATCTCAACTTCCACAAGTACGCCTTTGGGCAGATCCAGTCCGCCTACACAGCTTCGTGCAGGCTTTCCTGTGAAATATTCGGAATAAATTGCGTTGAACGCAGCAAAATCGTTTATATCATGCAGAAAGCAGGTAGTCTTTATCACGTTTTCGTAGGTAAGGCCTGCTTCGTTCAGCAGAGCTCCGATATTTTCGCACACCTGTCTTGTCTGGGCTTCAATGCCACCGTCTGCTATCTCTCCTGTTTCGGGGATGATAGCTATCTGGCCCGAAGCGAACATGAATCCGCCTGCGATCTTTGCCTGACTGTACGGACCTATCGCCGCGGGAGCTTTATCTGTGCTTATTGTTTTCATTAATATACCTCCTCAGGATGCAACTATCTTGAAGCCCTTATCGGTAAGAGCCTGCTTGATTTCGTTAAGGTGTTCGAAGTTTCTTGTTTCCAGCTGTATACGCAGGAAGCAGACGTTGATATCTGAATTAGCATCGGCGCGCTCGTGGTGCACCGCTGTAACATTGCCGCCGAGCTTTGCGATGATAGTTGCGACTCCTGTGAGCTGCCCAGGCTTATCCACGAGCTGGATGGTGAGCAGACAGTTCCTGCCTGATTTCACCAGACCTCTGCGGATCACACGGGAGAGGATGGTAACATCGATATTTCCGCCCGAAACAAGGCAAACTACCTTTTTCCCCTTGACAGGCACCTTGTTGAACATCACAGCCGCCACGGATACGGCGCCTGCACCCTCCGCAATGAGCTTCTGCTGTTCGATCAGAGCAAGGATAGCACCTGATATCTCGTCTTCGGTAACGGTCACTATCTCATCAACGTATTCCTTTACCAGTTCAAACGTATTTGTGCCGGGTTCTTTCACGGCGATGCCGTCTGCAATGGTGGATACGGCTTCAAGACGCTGTATTTTGCCGTCTGCGATGGAGTTTGCCATGCTTGGCGCGCCTGCCGCCTGTACTCCGTAAACCTTTATTTTGGGGTTGAGCTGCTTGATGGCGTATGCAACTCCGCTGATAAGGCCGCCTCCGCCGATGGGTACTACCACTGCGTCCATATCGGGCAGCTGATCCAGCAGCTCCAGACCGATAGTGCCCTGACCTGCAATGACGTTTTCATCATCAAACGGATGGATGAATGTGTAGCCCTTTTCGTCACGAAGCTCCAGCGCTTTTTTGTATGCGTCATCGTATACGCCCTCAACAAGGCAGACCTCTGCGCCGTAGGCTTTGGTTGCCTCAACCTTTGAGATGGGCGCGCCATCGGGCAGACAGATCAGTGATCTTATTCCTGCCTTGGTAGCGGCAAGAGCCACGCCCTGTGCGTGATTTCCCGCAGAGCAGGCGATAACTCCCTTTGCTTTTTCCTCCTCGGACAGCTGGGATATCTTGTAGTATGCGCCTCTGACCTTGAAAGAGCCTGTCACCTGAAGATTTTCCGTTTTGAGATATACATCTGCATCGGGATTGATCTTGGGGGCCTTGATGAGGTCTGTTGTGCGGATGACTTCTTTGAGTGTGTGTGAAGCCTTGTAGATCTTGTCGAGTGTGAGCATAAAAAAATCCTCCTTTTAATGTCGTGTGCAGAGGAGGGGTTCAAAAAAGCCCTCTTACCTTGAATGGAAAGAGGGCAATAATACACAAAACTCAGCCTCTGTACATCCAGCAATGCACTTCCCTGTAACGGTGGAAATCCGTACCCTCCTACTTTCACAGATGTGTTTCGGAAGATCTGCTACGGGTGGATCGTGTGTTCTGTCCTTACTGCCTCGCACCAGACGGCAGCTCTCTGAAAAGGGTGGTGGAACGCACGGCGGTATAACCGCACCCATCAACGCATTTATCAAGTTTGGTCTACGCTTTAATTATACAACGCTTTAAAGTGATTGTCAATAGGTTGAGTGAAATTTTTTCAGATTATTTTCCAGAATGTCGGAATATGCATATCCCGGAACATTTCTATCTGCGCCTGTGCCCTGTCGCAGGAGGCGTATATCTCCTCGTTGTTATCCTCGGCAAAGGATTGTATCTCGGCTATCGAGGAGGTTATCTCCACTGCATGTCCAAGATCGTTTATCAATATGCTGTAGTGCATCATATCATCCCAGATATGAGAAAGCTCCTTTGCTGCGGTAACGCAAAGCTCAGTTTCTCCTGCGGTGAATGCCTGCTCCACTATATCTACCTGCTCGCTCATGCGTGCTGTGATGTGTATCGTTGCAAGCACGGATGCGGTACAGCCTGCCGCCATCACCGAAAGTATGCCAATGCTCACGCCAAGTCTGTTCATGCTTTCTTCGCCGCCTTTCTGATGAGATTGACAGTGCCGTTCCTGTCCGCTGTCATGAGAAATACCTCCTTTATCGGAACATTCTGCTCATGCAGCTTGCTGTTGAGCCATTTTTCACCAAGTCCGAGACGCATGAGCTGTTCCTCGTCCTTTACACCGTCACGGATGATTACGGCAGGCGGATCGATGGTAGTGCCGCCGTGCCCTGTATCGGAGCGTGTTGCGTTCTGGCAGTCTTTTTTCTGCATGAAATGTATCTTTCCGTTGGTCTCGACTATTGCGTAGTGAACCTCGGAAAGATCGAATATCTGCTGCTCGCGCATGGCTTCCACAAGGTCATCCACAGTATAGCGCAGACGTTTCATTTCCTGCTGCTGGACAACGCCCTCGGAAATCACCACTCGCGGGCTGCCGATGATAAATCTGCGGAAGCGCGCGGATCTGACCATTATCGCAGATACTATGACATCAAGGCTCACCAGTGTGAATATGGGGATGATGCCCATCAGCATCGGCACGGAGGAATCCTCCACAGGCATGGAGGCTATGTTGGAGATAAGGATAGTTACCACCAGCTCTGAGGGCTGCAGCTCGCCCAGCTGACGTTTGCCCATCAGCCGCAGCGAAAAGGTGATGATGACATAAAGGATACAAGCGCGAATAAGAATGACCGCCACAATAATACCTCTTTTCTGTTAAGCTGAGGTTATTGTGGCGGTTTTTTCGCGGAATATTCTGTTTTAATTGATCTCAACGATAGTGATGCCGTCGCTGCTGACTTCGTATTCGGAAAGGAGCGTGCTCTTGATCTTAGCTGCCTGTACTGCGTCCAGCCCCTCGGTCTTTACGATGATGTTTGCACTGTTATCGCTGAGATAGCAAAGCGCGTCTTCAAAGCCCTGTGCCTTTAACAGGGATTCGATGGTGTTCTCGCTTTCAATGAGTGAGCTTAGCTGCAATGCATCGTTTGCTACCATACCGAGCTCGTCTGTGGTGAGATCTCCGCCCTGATACATGGAAGCAAGCACCTCTGCAGCTTCATCGCGGCTTGCCTGCTTGTCAAGCCTTGCCTGGGCAAAATAAGAATCTGTAGAAGATGTATCGGATACCAGCTCTGCCTCGCCGTAGTTCGTGGAGGATACCTCCTTTGCAGGCTCGGTGATGTCCTGCTTTGCGGAGCTGTTCACGAAATAATTCACTGTTACCGCCGCGCCCAGCAGTACGGTAAGTCCTGCGATGGCAAGCTGCTTTTTGCCGATGATGAGATTGAGTCTTTTCATGATATATTCCTTTCTGTCAATATGTAACATATATTCTTGATGAACTGATATTCAGTACGCCCGATACCGTATTCACCACCTTTTCCTTAATGGATGGATCCTCTGCACCGCCGCATACTACGGCCACTCCTCGTACTTTCGGGAGTATGGTGCTCTGCTCCAGTGCATTCTTGCTGCTTCCGCTGCCTACCAGCACGACTGAGGTCTCGCTGTCTCCGCTGTAGGCTGAGCTGCCCTCTCCTGAGGTTTCGGATGAGCCGTTTCTGCTGTCGCGGGCGTATACCCGTTCAGAGGTGCTGTCCAGCGTGACCATCACGTCGGGCGCAGTAACTCCGTTTATTCCGCTGAGCAGGTGCTCCAGCCTTTGTTCAAGCTCACGCTCGATGGCGGCGGTGTTCTCGGTCGGGGGGCCGCTCTGCTCTTTTTGCGGCGTGAGCGTGCTCAGGAACAGCAGCAATATCACTATGATCCCTGCCGCGACTATTATGTTTCTGGTTCTTTTCCCTGACAGCAGTCCCTTGCAGTCAGCTATCTTCAGCTGCATTTTGACTTCACCTCTTTATTTCGGTCTTGAGCTCTATTTCCTGAGGGAGTATTTCGGAAAGCAGTTCGGACGCTCTTTGCGAATCTGCTTCTTTGCCCTCGGGAAATACGAGCTTCACCTGTGTAATAGATATGCTGTACAGCCCTGAAATATTAACGTTTATGTGGATTTGTTCAGGAAAGATATCATTTTGGCTCAGTACGGCGGATATCTCATTCTTCATATCCGTGCATATCTTCTTTTGCAGAGATCTGTTCACATCTCCTGAAAATCCGATATAGTCGGTATCTCCGCTTATGTTGTACTGATCCGTATCCGGAGAAAGCTCTGCGCCTGTAACAGCATTGATCGTCACCAGTACGAATACGCAGGCTATCAGCAGAGATATCTGCTTTGTGAATTTGCTTTCGGGCACGAGCAGACGGAACAAAGCGGCTGCTATTGCTGCCATGCAGACGGTGGTGAGAAATTCCATGCTGCACCTCCTAAGCTGTGCCGTTGCCTATGGCGAGCAGTATAACTGCGGCTATCGTATTCAGCAGCAGAAAGCACACTATCACCGCCTGGATTATCGACATGACCGCGCCGCAGCTCTTCAGCAGAGAAGATAGCTCGCTGACGCCGAAAACATCGCTGAGAGTTTCAGCCGCAGTGAGCGACAGGCGGTAGCAGGCAACGTTGATAAGCGTGGGAAGAACGATGATCGCCGCAGCAAGCATACCGTATGTGCCTACGCTGCTTCGGATGAGCGAAAGGCTGCTGTGCACTGTGCCTACGGCATCTGAGATAGTTCCGCCTACTATAGGAACTCCTGAGGATACCGCGAATTTTGCGGTGCGGATAAGCACGTTATCGGCAGAACTTGTAACGAATGTCTGGAGCGAGAGTATGCTCATGAATACCGTCATAAGCAGCCCGAGCACCCATGTCACTATCTTTTTTACGAATTCTCCGAGCTTGCCAAGATTGAGCTGTGGATGTATCGCGCCTGTTATTGAAAGCCCCATCACAGCTCCGCAAAGGGGAGCAAGGAAGTTTACGGCAAGCTGAGAAAACAACTGCGTTGCGGCAAGTGTGACAGAGTTTATCACAGAGGCGGAGGCTGTTCGTCCCATCACCGAGAGCACTCCCGCAAAAAGCGGAATAAACGTGGTGATGAAGACCGATGCGGAGCTGAGCAGCTCCAGCGTATCGGTCAGCACGTCTGATACCGCTGCCACAGTCATTCCTGCGCCTGCAAGAACACCGACTGTGGTGAACAATGAGCTGAGCTTGTCCGAACCATCGGAAACTCCCGCTGAAAGTCCGCATAGCAGTATCACGCCGCACAGTGCGGTCAGCAGCCGCAGCGGCCCTCCGATATTATCAAATATCATCTGCTTCAGCAGATCCAGTGCGCCTGAAAATGATAGTTGCGTTACTCCGTTGTTGTCAGGTGTTATGCCGCTACCGTCAAGTATCTCGGCAGCTTCGGGAGGAACTGCCTGCTCCAGCCGTTCTTTTCCGTAATCATATATCTCGGCTGTTTCGGCACGGGCTGATATCCCGACAGAAAACAGCAGTATGATGGCGAGGAGCATAGTTAATATCTTGTGCATTTTTTCGTCCTTATATTACGTTTATGAGGTCTGTTACGAGCTCTGCCAGTGAAGCGAATACAGGAAGAGATATAGCCACTATCGCTGCCTTTCCTGCAAGCTCTATCTTTGATGCTATGGCGCTTTCGCCTGCGTCACGGCAGCTGTCCGAGGCAAGCTGTGTTATATAGCAGACCGCCAGCGCTTTCATAAGCGCCTGAGCATAGCCGTTGTCAAGACCTGCGGCGGAGGTGAGTTCGGTAATTGCCGATATGGATGGCGCGAGCATATCCATCACCGCCATCATTATAAGAACACCGCAGGCTATGCTTATTCCTATGGCGGCATCGGGCTTGAAGCGGCGAACTATCATGCACAGCACAGCCGACAGTATCCCAAGCCCTGCGATCGAGGTTATATCCATTTTGTCACCACAATCCGAACACCGAGCGTATCGTCTCAAAAAGCTCGTCTATGGCAGGGATGAGCATCATCAGCACGATTATCAGACCTGCCACTGTCATCATCATTGCCTGCTCGTCATGGTCGGTCTTTTTCAGTATCTGGTTTAGTACCGCTACGATTATTCCGACTGCGGCTATTTTGAATATCAGATCAAGCTCCATATTTCACCGTCCTAAATTATCAATATAGCCAGACCTGCACCGAGCAATGAACCTACCGAGCGGTATAGCTTGCCCTTGCCGCGCACTTCTTCCTCCGCTTCGGCGGATAGTTTCTCTAGCCGTGCGCCGTGCAGCTCCAGAAGCGATAGCTGCCCCTCCGCCGAGCAGGTGCCCAGCTCGCGTCCGAGCTCAGCGAGCAGTTCGGCCTCTGCCTTACCGCAGAAGCTGCAGGAGCGCAGCTGCTCTACCGCGTCCGTCCATGCGGTCTTTATATCGGCAGTATCCTTTCTGCTTTCGCGCAGAAGCTCGCCGAAAATGCCGCTACAGCTTTCGGCAAGCTCATCCAGAGTGGGGGAGGTACAGCGTATCGCGATGGAAAATTCCGCCGTAGTGCGGCTCAGCTCCGAAAGCAGCTGTGAGCGCTTGCGAAGCTCTGTGCTTTTTGCAATGCCGCAGAATGTGCATAATAAAAACGCTGCTGCGGCAGGAATGAGGTTCACAGCGCAGCTCCTTTCCTCTGATGCCTGATCTCAGCAAGAGCACCCTTTGAGCCGAGGACGGCTATGCTGTCAAAGCTCTCTGCTATGCTGCGCGTGATCGTATCTGAATACAGCTCGTCTACGGAATCGGCGTGGATAGTTGCAAGCAGCTTCACACCGCAGTTAAGGCAGTGCTTTATTGATGCGGTATCTCCGCTTATCTCATCGCATAGGATGATATCAGGGCTGAGTGTGCGCAGGGCTATCATAATACCCTCTGTTCTTGGGTAGCCGCTTAGCACGTCCGTGTTCTCTCCCACGTCGAGGGTTGGTGTGCCTTTGTGTGAGGCTGCAAGCTCATCGCGGCTGTCTATAAGCGCGACTCTGTGACGTGCTCCCAGCAGACGTGCCAGATCACGCAGGATGGTGGTCTTGCCCGACATGGGCTTTCCCACTATAAGCAGCGAGCGCAGACCGTTTCGGAATACGGCATTGTACAGCTCCTCGCCGCAGCCTTTTATCTCTCTTGCTAGTCTGATATTTATTGAGGATATATCACGCAGAGTGACGAGCTTTCCGTCCTGCATGACAGCCGTTCCGCAGAAGCCTGCTCTGTGTCCGCCTGGGAGTGTTATGTAGCCCTCGCGTATCTCCCGAGCATAGCTGTGCACGGAATGGCGGCAAAGCTCCTGAAAGCAGGCTTCGATATCATCCCGCGTAAGTATATCGGAGCAGCTTGATATCCGCCCGTCAGCCATTACCGCTGCGGCACGCCTGCCTGCCCGAAGCCGTATCTCGCACAGCTTTTCCGCACCCTGAGGCGGCTTCACCAGCTCTGCAGCTGTTTTCAGAGGAATATCCCATGTTCTTGCAGCTATCATTTTACATTCCCTCGCTTTCGTTTTGTAAAGTCTATGATGTACTTGTCCGAGATAGAACAGGAAAATATCATCGTATATCAGCGAAAATGTTGAAAAAACACTTGTACAAACGATGAAAATATGATATACTATACTAGAATAACTTTGTTCATACGACTCTAAACAGGAGGAAATATAATATGGAAGCAAATGCAAACAAGCCCGTTGGCTCTATTCAGGTGTCTGATTCGGTCCTTGTGAAGATCGCTGAGGTAGCGGCAACAGAGATTGAGGGAGTTGACTGCAACGGTCAGTCGCTCACACCTGCAAGCACAAAGGCAAAGCTGTTCACAAAGAGCGTGCGCTCCAAGCTCACAGGAGAATCTGTGGCTATAGCACTGGATATAGTTGTGCTGGAGGGCTTCAACGCAGTTACAGTGGCAGAGCACGTTCAGAAGAGCGTAAAATCCGCCGTGCAGAGCATGACAGGCTTTACTGTAACAAAGGTGGATGTCAACGTAGTGGGCATAAAATTCAAGCAGTAAGAGGAAGACAAGATGGAAGAAAGATTGACAAGACGAGAAGTTCGTGAGGGCGCATTCATAATCCTTTATCAGACTCTTTTCGGAGTGGATACCGAGGAGATCTGCGCTGCAAACGAGGAAGCCTTTGGTCTTGCAAAGAACGAGGAAACGGACGAGATAGTAAACGGTGTTCTTGCTCATGACAAGGAGCTGGAGGAGATAATCGCAAAATTCAGTACTACACGTTCCGTAGCAAGAATCGCAAAGATAAACATGGTGATAATGAAGATCGCCGTATATGAGATGAAGTACTGCGACAGAGTTCCCAATGCAGCTGCTATCAATGAGGCTGTGGAGCTTGCGAAGAAGTACGCATACAAGGCAGATAGTGGCTTTATCAACGGTGTGCTGAACGCATATCTCGGAGAGCTGGATGGAAACAAGGAATAAACCTCCCATAGTTACCGTATCTCAGGTCAACCGCGTAGTGGGTATGCTCATTAAGAGTGATAAAAGGCTTCAGAATGTGGCGGTAAAGGGAGAGGTATCCAATTTCACCCGTCACTACAAGACAGGCCATCTTTATTTTACTTTGAAAGATGAGCAGACCCAGCTAAAGGCTGTGATGTTTGCAGGAAATGCGGCAGGGCTTCGTTTTGATCCCGATAACGGAGACAAGTTAGTGTGCTATGGCGCGATAACCGTGTATGAGCCCAATGGCGTGTATCAGATAAACTGTACCGCTATGGAAAAGGACGGCGAGGGTGAGCAGGCTGCTGCTCTTGAGGAGCTGAAAAAGCGCCTTTATGATGAGGGCTTGTTTTCCCGTAAAAGACCTGTTCCGTCCATGCCTAAGAAGATAGCTGTGATCACCTCCGCAGGCGGTGCGGCTTTGCAGGATATCATCAATATCATTTCCCGCAGATATCCGCTCGTAACGCTTGTTGTGATCCCTGCACAGGTGCAGGGCGTCGGTGCGGCGGAGTCGGTGGCAGGGGCGATCGGCAGAGCACAGAATACAGGTGCGGATACCATCATCTTCGGACGCGGCGGCGGCTCTTCGGAGGATCTCAGCGCGTTCAATGCGGAGATAGTTGCGCGTGCTGTCTATAACAGCGCCATCCCGACGATATCTGCAGTAGGCCATGAGACAGATTTCACTCTGGCTGATCTTGCGGCTGACATGAGAGCGCCTACGCCCTCGGCAGCAGCAGAGCTGGCAGTGCCTGATATAGCAGCGTTTCTTTCTGCTATAGACGGTATGGAGCGCAGGATAGGCATAAACACAAAGCGCTGTATTTCGGAGCAGGAAAGCAGGCTGGAATATCTCAGCAGCATAACAAAGGCGCGCTCACCGCAGAACAGGATAGACTTGCTGTCGCAGCGGCTGGAGAATATATCGGAAACGATATGCGGCAGAGTTCACTCCTCTCTTGACAGAGCGGAGCACACGCTTACAGCAAATGCGGAGATGATATCGGCACTGAATCCTCTTGCGGTACTGGTGCGCGGATATTCTGTCACAAGCTGCAACGGAAGCATAGTAACTGACGCTGCGGAGCTTTCAAAGGGCGATGCGGTGGATATACGTCTTGCAAAGGGCAGCGTAAGGGCTGAGATTACAGAGATCGGAAGGTAACATGATGGATTTTGAAAAGTCTATGGCAAGGCTTCAGGAGATATCCGAGCGCATGAGCGGTGAGCTCGCGCTGGAAGAATCTATGAAGCTCTACACAGAGGCTGTGGAGCTTACGAAGCAGTGCCGTGAATATATAAATGCCGCAAAGCTTACGATAGAGCAGCTTGAAGCGGCTGAGTGAGGATATTTATGGTAAAGGAACAGCTGGAATATTATGCGGAGCTGACCGAAGCTGCATTGGAGGGGTATCTTCCCGAAACGCAGTGTCTGCAGAAAAATGTCATCCTTGCGGCACGTCATAGCCTTAAGGCAGGCGGCAAGAGGATACGTCCTGCGCTGGTCATGGAGTTCTGCCGTGTGTGCGGAGGAGAGCCTGAGGATGCACTTCCCGTGGCATGCGCTATCGAGATGATGCACACATTCTCCCTGATACACGACGATCTCCCCTGCATGGATGATGATGATATGCGTAGGGGTCAGCCGAGCTGTCACAAGGCTTACGGCGAGGCGAATGCGCTTCTTGCAGGTGACGCACTGGCAATGCTGCCGTATCAGATAATCGCACAGGCGGCACTGAAAAAGAGAATGGAACAGACTGCTGCGCTGAAGATAATATCGCTCCTTGGCGAGAGTGCAGGCATCTTCGGTATGATAGGCGGTCAGGTGATAGATACTGAAAACGAGGGCAGGCAGCTGCCTGTGAATATCCTGCTGGAGATGTACCGTATGAAAACGGGTGCGCTGCTTGATTTCTGCTGCCGTGCAGGCTGTATCGCGGCAGGTGCAGGCGCAGATAAGCAGCTTGCCGCAGGCGACTATGCCAAAAAGCTGGGCCTTGCATTCCAGATAATCGACGATATCCTTGATGTTACCGCGGATGAAAAGCTTCTGGGCAAGCCTGTGGGCAGTGATGCGGACAGCGGCAAGTTTACATACGTTACGGCAGTAGGTCTTGATGAAGCCCGTGCCGAGGCTGAAAGGCTGACAGCGCAGGCGCTTAAAGTACTTGACGCTTTCGAGGATACAGAGTTCCTCAGAGGACTTACAGATATGCTTCTTAAAAGGAATTATTAAGGTATGATGAAAATATTAATGGCAAATCCTATCATGTCGGTAGGCTTTATTGCATGGATGGCAGCACAGATAATCAAAACGCTGGTCCATGCGATCAAGGTAAAATCATTCAATCCCGAAAGACTAGTGGGTGCAGGCGGTATGCCGTCCTCGCACTCTGCGCTGGTTATTTCCGTTGCGCTTTATACAGGCCGTGCCGAGGGCTATGGCTCAACTTTCTTTGCGTTGGCTATGATGCTGGCAGTCATAGTTATCTATGACGCTATGAGCGTTCGTTACAACGCAGGTCTGCACGCAAAGGAGCTCAACCGTATGCGTAAGGTGATCGATGAGATGGATGACGAGATATCTCAGCTTTGCGGCGCGGATGAGGATGATATTGACGATCTTTCCGATGCAAAGGATCTCAAGGAGTTTCTGGGTCACACGCCTATAGAGGTGCTGGCGGGCTCTATGCTCGGAATAATTATCGCCATGGTATTTCCTGTGGCTTGATAGAGGAGCTATAATGTTTCTTAATGATAACATCAACCATGATATAATTGCAGAAATGACGCTACCGCAGCTTAAAGGCTTATGCCGAGAGCTGCGGGGCTGTATTTTAAGAACTGTAAACAAAACAGGCGGACATCTTTCCTCCAATCTCGGTACTGTGGAGCTTACTGTGGCTCTGCATTACGTTTTTGATACCTCGCGTGACCGTATCCTGTGGGATGTGGGACATCAGTCGTATGCTCACAAGTTGCTGACAGGAAGATACTCCCGCTTTGATACTCTGCGTACTCTCGGTGGAATCTCAGGCTTTACAAGACGCAGCGAGAGCGAGGCGGATTCGTTTATCTCAGGCCATAGCAGCACATCCATTTCTGCTGCCTGCGGTATAGCTACCGCAATGAAGCTGAGCGGCAAAAAAGGCAGTGTTGCAGCGGTCATCGGTGACGGAGCATTCACAGGCGGTATGGCTTACGAGGGTCTGAATAACGGTGCAAAGCTGAAATCAGGTCTTGTGGTGGTGCTGAATGATAATGCGATGTCCATTTCAAAAAGCACGGGAGCGCTGGCGAGATACCTTGCGCAGATACGCTCCACGCGTAGGTATTACTGCGCCAAGGAGCAGTTCAAAACTGCGCTTTCCAGAGTTCCGTTAGTGGGTGAGCGACTGGAAAGAACAGTTCGCGCGGCGAAAAACCTTGTTAAGGATGCGCTTTACGGCAGCAGCACTCTGTTTGAAAATCTCGGTTACACCTATATTGGCCCTGTGAACGGACACGATATGGCGGATATGATAGAGGCGCTTTCCGTTGCTAAGATGATGGGACGCCCCTGTGTTGTGCACGTATTCACCACAAAGGGCAAGGGCTACAGACCTGCAGAGCTGAATCCCGGCGAGTACCATGCTGTCGGAAAGAAAGGCAGTATTGCTCCTGTGCTGACCTATTCCGAGGTATTTGGCAGAGAGCTTGAGCGTTTAGGCAGAGCAGATGACAGAATTTGCGCCATCACTGCAGCGATGAAATATGCAACGGGTCTGAATTTCTTCAACAATGCGTTCCCTGAGCGGTTTTTCGATACAGGCATAGCGGAGCAGCACTCCGTAACCTTTGCTGCAGGTCTTGCGGTGGAGGGCTTGCTGCCTGTTTTTGCTGTGTATTCCACTTTTCTGCAGCGTGGTTATGACCAGCTCATCCATGACTGCGCGATAGAAAATACTCACGTTACTCTCGCGATAGACCGTGCGGGCCTTGTGGGAGAGGACGGCGAAACACATCAGGGTATTTTTGATGTGGCTATGCTCTCTGCGATACCCAATACAACGATATATTCTCCTGCAGGCTATTCCGAGCTTACGGATTGCCTTGTGCGTGCACTGTATGATACAAAGGGCGTCGCAGCAGTGAGATATCCTAAGGGAGCAGAGTATGGTATGCTTCCTGTGGGTGTTACAGCACCGAACGGCAGTGCGGTATCGTCTAATTTCGTTTATGGCGGAAAAAGCAGCGGTACTCTTGCTATTAGCTACGGCAGGACAGGCGCGTGGCTGCATGAAGCGGCATATCAGACTGGTTCTGACTGGCTGAGGCTCATCAAGATACATCCGCTGCCCGAAAGCGCTGTGGAGATAGCTGCCCAGTATGACAGGATCGTGTTCTTTGAAGAGGGTATCCTTGCAGGCGGTATAGCTGAAAAGCTATGTGCGGCGCTCAGAAAGCGCGGCTTCAGGGGCAGCTTTGATATGGTAGGAATCGATCGTTTCGTGCCTGCTGCAGCAGTTGATGAGCAGCTTGCCATGTTCGGTCTGAATAAGGAAAGCATGATTAGAAGATTACGATAAAGGCGGTGGATGATGTGCGGCTTGATCAATACCTTGCTGAAAAGGGACTCTGCAAGAGCCGTACAGCGGCACAGAGCCTTATAAAAAGCGGCGGAGTTTCAGTGAACGGAGCAGTTTGCAATAAGCCCTCCTGTGATGTTTCGGAGGATGATAATATTATAATTATCGGTGAGCAGCTTAAATACGTCGGCAGAGGCGGACTTAAGCTGGAGGGTGCTGTAAATGCGTTCGGGATAGAGCTTTCAGGGCTTGTGTGCCTTGATATCGGCTCTTCGACGGGTGGTTTTACCGATTGTATGCTGCAGTACGGTGCGGCAAGGGTCTACGCTGTGGATGTGGGCACGGATCAGCTTGATGCGAAACTCAGAGCGGACAGCAGAGTGGTAGTGATGGAGCAGACGGATATACGCACTGCTCAGCTCCCTGAACAGGTGGATTTTGTCGGTACGGATGTGTCGTTCATATCACTGAAGCAGGTGATACCGCATATCAGCAGGCTGCTGAAACTGCACGGAAGAGCTGTGGCGCTCATCAAGCCGCAGTTTGAAGCAGGACGACAGGCGCTGAACAAAAAAGGCATCGTAAAGGATGAAAAGGTGCGCTGCCGCGTGGTGGAGGATATCACGCAGTTCGCACAGCAGTGCGGTTTCGTGGTACTGGGTGTGACGGATTCTCCCGTGCAGGGCGGCGATGGAAATACAGAGTACCTTATGTACATTGAAAAGGCGGCGGAATTATGAGCAAGCGTGTGATAATTACATACAATACTCAGGATAGCGCAGCGGCAGCGCTTGCGGAGGATATCCGTACACTGTTGGATAAGAGCGGCTTCGCGGCAGAGATATATCAGCGCGGCTGTGAGCTTCACGGCGCACTGTGCATGATAACCGTCGGCGGCGACGGTACGATACTTCACTGGGGAAAGCTTGCTGCGATGTACGGGCTTCCCTTGCTTGGAGTAAACCGCGGCAGACTCGGTTTTATGGCGACATTAGAGCCTGCGGATATATCACAGATACCTGATATTCTCGCTGATTTCAAAGCAAGCAGGCGAATGATAATGAGTGTTGAGATACACCGTGCAGACGGCACCTGTGAAACGCGTGAAGCGCTGAACGATGTGGTGGTGGAGCGCACAAGGGCATCAAAGCTCCCTGAATTCCGCATCTCCTGCGGTAAC
This sequence comes from Oscillospiraceae bacterium, assembly GCA_017465665.1. Taxonomy (GTDB): domain Bacteria; phylum Bacillota; class Clostridia; order Oscillospirales; family Ruminococcaceae; genus CAG-115. The sequence goes on from JAFTVU010000002.1 coordinate 126,478, forward strand.
AGCGAGGTATCGAGAGTTCATGCGGATGGTGTGATATTCAGCACTCCTACAGGTTCTACAGCTTATGCGCTTTCTGCAGGCGGCGCGATAATCGCTCCCGATATGGAGTGTATTGAGTGTACGCCTTTGTGTCCGCACACGCTGTTTTCGCGCCCTATGATCTTTTCGGCGGAAAGATATATATCCCTGCGCTGCACTTCCTATCAGGGCAGCGTGGTGACGATAAGTGTGGATGGCGAGCGTGGTATCCCGTTCGGTGACGGAGATACGCTTCTGTTGTACAAATTCGATAAGCCGCTGGAGCTGATAGAAGCAGGTGAGGGCTTCTTCGGAGCGGTAAGAAACAAGCTTATGACACCATTGAAATAAAAGAGGTGACACACCATGGATAAAAAGCAGCGCCATGCTGCGATACTTTCCATCATCATTGAAAACGAGGTGGAAACGCAGCAGGAATTGCAGATACTGCTCAAGCAGGCAGGCTACAAGGTAACTCAGGCAACGGTATCCCGTGATATGCATGAGCTGAAGATAACAAAGGGCATGTCCGAAAACGGAGTGAACTGCTACTTTTCCGCTGCGATGGGCAAGGCTCCTGCCTATAACAGCTTGTTCGCACAGGCTGTTACGGAGCTTGATTATGCGATGAATACCGTGGTGATAAAGTGCAGGAGCGGTCTTGCAAACGCTGCCTGTGCGGTGCTTGATGAGCAGAAGTTCGGTTTTGTGGTGGGAACTATCGCGGGTGATGATACGATATTCGTGCTGACCCGTTCGGAAAATCACGCTGTTCAGCTTATCGAGCAGCTCAAAAAAATGATGAGAAACAATTGAGGAGGGAAGCGTTTTGCTGCGTGAGCTTTCAATAGAAAACCTTGCTGTTATCGAAAAAGCGACGGCACAGTTCGGTGGGAACTTCAATGTGTTCACGGGCGAGACCGGCGCAGGTAAGAGTATACTTATCGGCGGAATAAACGCTATTCTCGGACAGAGGACTACAAAGGATATCGTCCGTACAGGTGCGCCTAAGGCGGTCATCACGGCGTTTTTTGACGATATCCCTCAGTCTGTGGCGGACAAGCTGGATGAGATGGGCTTTTCTGCCGAGGACGGTGAGCTTATGCTCATGCGCGAGATATCCGCGGACGGCAAAAGCAGCGCCAGGATAAACGGCCGCTCTGCCACAGCTGCAATGCTGCGTGAGATAGGCTCGATGCTGGTGGATGTTCATGGTCAGCATGAGAACAGGATACTGATGTCCGCTGATAATCAGCGTGACATTCTTGATAATTACGGCAGGCTTCGAGATATCCTGTCCGAATATAAGGAGAAATTCCGCAGCTTTTCGCAGATATCAAAGCGCATACACAAATTACAGACAGAAAACGAAACACGTGCACTGAAAATGCAGCGACTTACTATGATAGTTGAGGAGCTGGAGGAGTTGAATCTCGAAAAGGGCGAGGGCGACCGTCTTGAAGCGGAATTTGCAAAGTGCCGTAATTTTGTGAAGATACAATCCGCGCTGTACTCGGCTTATGGCTGCCTGAACGGAGAGGATACAGCAGGCGCACTGGATCAGCTCAGACGTGCGATGAACACGCTTGCATCCGTATCTGCGTTCATGCCTGAGGCGGATGAGCTTGCAAAGCGTATCGGCGGTATCATTCCCGAAGCGGAGGACATAGCCGCTGAGATCTCATCCCTTACAAATGAGGACAGCGGTGCAGCAAGAGAAGCAGCGCTGGAGGACAGAGTGTCCGCGCTGAAGCACGCAAAGCGTAAGTACAACATGGATTCCGACCAGCTGGTGGATTATCTTGATGAATGCAGGGCAGAACTTCTGGAGCTGGATGGAGCGGATGGCGAGCTTGAGCAGCTTGTTCAGCAGAAGCATGAGCTTGCTGAGGAGGTAAAGAGATCTGCAGCAGAGATCACAAGGCTCAGATGCGAAGCAGCTGAAAAGCTCAGCGCCGAGATATGTGAGCAGCTTAAATTCCTTGATATGCCGAATGTACGCATCATCTTTTCTGTTACAAAGGACAAGGTAACGATAAACGGCATGGATGCTGTGGAGATGCTCATTTCCGCGAATGCAGGCGAGGAGCCCAAGCCGCTCAGCAAGATAGCCAGCGGCGGCGAGCTTTCCCGTATAATGCTGGCGATAAAGAGCGTGCTTGCGGATAATGATGATATTCCCACACTCATTTTTGATGAGGTGGATGCAGGTATCAGCGGCAGGGCAGCGCAGAAAGTCGGAATAAAGCTGGCGGAGACCGCTCAGAAGCGTCAGGTGCTGTGTATAACTCATCTTGCGCAGATAGCTTCCCAGGCAGAGCACCATCTGCTTATTGAAAAGAACACCGAGGGAGAGCGCACCTTTACACGCATACAGCAGCTCGATCACGAGGGCAGAAAGGCGGAGCTTGCCCGTATCATCGATGGCGATGGCAGCAGCGAGAGCAGCCTGATGGCGGCAGAGGAGATGCTGCGCCGTAACAGTTAGATCAAATAAAGAAAAGACCGTTTTCTGTCTGCACACAGGAAACGGTCTTTTTGTTTTATTCGTTTATCTCCACAATGAACGCGGAGTAGCCATCAGCTTTTGCCTGCTGAACATAAGCGGAAGCATTGGCATAGCTTCTGAATGCGCCTATCTGTACGCGGTACAGTTTATCTGTGGGTCTGAGAGCTTCTACCTGTGCCCTGAACCAGTTCATATCCCTGCCGAATTTCGCAAGCCAGTGATCGGGGTCGGCATGGTTATTTGCGTAGCCGAGCGCATGAGCCTCCTTGTGACCTACAACGTTTTCCAGGGGGATATCAAATTTGTCGCACCATTCGCGGCAGAGCTGAGCGGCAAGCCCGAATGCCTGTGCAAAGTAATCCTCGTCATACAGACCATCCTCGCATATCTCAAACTGTAAATATGCAGGAGAATAATTGTACGAGCCCTTGCTGCCGCTTGAGCTGTTCCAGCAGCATATATCGTAGGGCAGCAGCTTTGCTGCGCGTACTTTGCCGTCCTTATCCCTGCCGATGACCGCATGCGGGCACGCCTGCCAATCGGGGCGGTCATAGTAGTTTTTGTAGATGTTCTCACCTACGATATCAGGTGCGTTTACATATCGTCTGAGCCATGGATTGTTAGCGCCTGTGCTGTGCACGACTATACCCTCGGGCTTGCCCTCAGGCATGGGCTGTGCCGCCTGATAACACGGGTTGTTTACAGCAAGCGCGTCAAATGTTACAGCCATATCATTTCTCCTCCTTTTCTGTGGTAGCGGCGCAGCTGTCGGCAAATCCCTCGCCGATGATGTATGCCACTACAGCTGCTCCTGACATAAGGCAGCCGCTGACGGTATCAGCCATAGCCTCGCCTCCGCCAAAGGCAATTATAAGTCCGCTGACGAAAGCTGCCAGCGCCAGCCAGAATTTACGGGAGGTGAGCTTCCTTACGATCGCGTTTTTCATTTTCTCAGCCTCCCTCCAGATCGTTCAAACGATGATTTATTACCTTTATCTGCTCCTCGATGACAGGCATTCTGCGCGCGAAGTTGTTGTGCTCCGCTACTCTGCATTCAAGCTGCTGTATGCGATAGGCTGTCAGCTTTCCGCTGACCAGTATTCCTCCCAGAGAGCCTATCAGAGTGCCCGCAAGAGAGATAAGGGCGATTATTACGGAATTATCCATATCCTCTCCTTTCTCGGGAGCAGTATATTTTATGCGGATATATCCGTTGCTGCTCCCTGATGGGATGATAACACCAGATATACTGCATTTTTGTGCAAAAACCGATTGACAATCACTTTTATATATGGTATCATCAAGTTATAAAGATAAAGGCACATGGCATGAAAGGGGTTAATATATGAAGATGAAGAAATTACTTTCGCTGATGCTCGTATCAGCAGCTTTGGCGACAGGCTGTGCTTCTGCAGAAGTATCATCGGATGTGGATACGGATGAGGCGGATGTTCAGACAATTGTGATCGATACCATAGAAACAGATGAGGCGGATGCGCCTGCTGCAGCTCCCGTTCCTGTTACCGAGGATGCCGTTACAACTGAATATGCTGACACCGAAGAGACCGTCAGCGCTTCTCAGGAGGAAAAGACAGTATTTCCTGCCGGTACATGGATGTTGTATGAGGTGACAGCGCTGGATGAGCTTATCCCGATAGGCTACTGCTTTACGAATGACGACGGCAGGAGCGGAGAGAACTGGCTGTTCGAGGATGGTTCAGGCTATCAGTTTGAATATGAGATCGGCATAAATGAGATACGCGTTGCCGTTGACGGACAGGATGTGATCGTACCCGTAGCAGGCGGTGATCTTTCTTATGTTATGCTTGATATTCCCGATTGCGGCAGAGTAAATATGGTGCATTTTTCCGACGGCACAAAGGCGGATATCCCTGAGTTTTATTCTAATGAGCAGCTTGGACTGATGGCTCAGCAGTATTATACTATACTGAATGAGTACACACCATCCTGCGTGGGCACACAGAGTAATGCAGATGGTACGGTCACTATTCAGCTTTATGACAGCTTTGAGGATCACAATTCCACCAGTGCATGGTACACTGTAGACCGTTGGTCCACAGTTGGTACAGATGATATCATGGGCGAAGAGATCAATCTGCTCCATGTTCTGCTGCAGGAGGAATAATATACTCGTTTTGTAACGGAATTGAATAAACAGAACGTCCCGTGGAAAGATCACGGGACGTTTTGATATATGTGTTGTAATCATGGCAGCTTGTATATGGTCTTTTTTCCGACTCCGCTTGCGATCAGCAGCTCCTCTGCCACCATTTCTTTTATGAGGTTATATGCCGCCGTTGTCTTGAGGCCTGCGAGCTCCTCTACATCGCTGCGAACAACAAAGCCTTTTTCCTTGGCGCGTTCAAGCACAAGTGCCTTGTAGCCATCGGGCACGGCGTGCTGCTTTCCTGTTGTGTGTATATTTGGCAGCGTTACACGGAAAGCGCCGTCTGCCGCTTCAAATAACGGTGTTTGGCCGTGCTTTGCATATAGCCCCCTTATCCTGCCGATGCCGCTTCCGCAGCAATCCATCAGCTCCAGACGAGTGAGAGCGTCCGCGAGCCGTGGGTATCTGGGTTGGGATATTCCCATAGCTATCGCGTTCATGGATATTCCCTGTGGCAGGCTGCCGAGCGATACTATCTCCATGCGATCGGTGAATATGCTGATTATGGTGCTGCCGCTGTAAGAGTAATTGCGGTGTACCAGCGCATTAAGTATAGCCTCGCTTACTGCTTCGGTAGGATAACAGCCGTTCGCAAGCTTTTCTGTGAGCCTGCAGGCTTCCGCGTATTGTCTTAGCAGAGAGCCGTTTATAGTACAGCTGTATTTGATCGCAGCTCTGTCTGCGTCTTCATACTGAGTAACCTTTATATTATATGGGCACTGTTCGGATAACAGCAGGGCGAGGTTTGTATATCGCCCATCGTTGTCATAAATGTTCAGCAAACGCAGAGTCTCGCTGTCCGAGGAAAGCTCACAGGCTTCCATTATGAGCTTCAGCGAAGAGAAGCTGAGCCCAGCGGTACATGGCGCAGCTTCATTAAAGCTCCCGGCTGTATCGGGGAGCTGTGCAGGCGAGTGGGCGGGTGCTGCTTCCTGCGGTGCTTCTTGTGTGCCGATTCGGGAATATGGCTTCTCTGTGCCCTTACCGACCATTACAGCCACAAGATCCTTTCCCTTGAGCTGTACTGTCCTTACCTGCACCACGGAAGAGATATCGGGCTGTATCGAGCTTACGATATCCTGCGCGGCGCGGGCTGCAATGCCTGCGGGATCTGATATTCCTGTAACAGTGCTGTCCTCACAGATGCCGATGTAAATAACTCCGCCGTCTGCATTTGCAAAGCTTATGACTTCATCTATGATATCAGGCGTATAGAGCTCTTTCAGCTTGGTGCTGTAATTTTTATCGGGCATTGAGAGACACCATCCTTTTGTTTACTTTCGTTTGCCTTTATTGTAGCATTTTGGAGCAATTTTGTCAATATTTCGGTGCTGAAACACCGAGCCTGTTAATATATAATAGGTAATAGACATAGAAATGCAGATAGTCGATGTTTTTTAGGTAAATCGTTTTCATTTTTTACTCGCATTTAGGCGCGTTTTTTCAAGAAATACAGATCGGTGCTTAATTTACTTAAAAAATAACTTAGACGCTGCGGATTTGTTGTGCAAATTATATAAAATGTTTTAGCTTCAATTAATCACTGTTGATAAACTTTGCTTTTAACTATTGACATGAAGTAATTTTTGAGTATAATATTAACTAGATTAAGTGCGCGTTTAATCGAAATTAACTTGTAGATGAGACCGTGCTTGAACAAATTAAATTTTTGATATCAGGAGGAAATTTTCTATGAAGTTCAGAAGAATCCTTGCGGGTATTCTCGCAGCAACAACAATGCTGTCCTTCGCAGCTTGCTCCGGCGATGAGACAAGCACAGGCTCTGATGCAGGCAACTCTGTAGCAGGCGGCAATGACACATCCAATTCTAGCGACGCAGGTAATGCAGGCGACGCAGGTAACGCAGGCTCCAACGAGGGCGAGCAGCTGGTACTTAAGGTACTCACATGCCGTACCGACCGTGTTGAGGATGGTTCTCTCGATGCTGTTACAGACGCTTTCGAGCAGGCTAACAACTGTATCGTTGAGTATCAGGGCTACACTGATTATGAGAGCGATGTTTCCACAATGATGAACACAACCGAGTACGGTGATGTTCTGATGATCCCCGGCACAGTTAAGCTGGCTGACCTGGGCAACTTCTTCGAGCCCCTCGGTACATATGACGAGATGAGCCAGAAGTACAACTGGGTTGACGCTAAGATGTATGACAACACTGTATACGGTCTGCCAATCTGGGGCGGCGTATCCGGCGGTATCTGCTACAACAAGCGCATCTGGGCTGAGGCAGGCGTTACAGAGCTTCCCACAACACCCGATGAGTTCCTCGCAGCTCTGAAGCTGATCGATGAGAATACAGATGCTATTCCTTACTACACCAACTACGCAGACGCTAGCTGGACACTGGTTCAGTGGGCTTCTCTCGTAAACTCCGCATCCGGTAGCGCTACTCACGAAACAGACAAGATGATCGCTAAGGAAGATCTGTTCATTGACGGTCAGGCATACTATGAAGTATATGAGCTGATGTTCGATATCTTCAGCAACCCCTCCCTCATTGAGGAAGATCCCATGACAACTGACTGGGAAGGCTGCAAGAAGGCTATCAACGATGGTAAGATCGCAACAATGGTAATGGGTTCCTGGGCAGTTGCACAGTTCCAGGAGGCAGGCGAGAACCCCGATGATATCGGCTATATGCCCGCTCCCTTCAATGTAGACGGCAAGCAGTACGCTGAGTCTTCTCCCGACTATTCTCTCGGTATCAACAAGAACAGAAGCGCTGAGATCAAGGATCTCGCTAAGAAGTACATCACATGGTTCGTTGAGGATTCCGGCTTTGCAGTTAAGGAAGGCTGCGTTGGTACACTCAAGGGCTCTGAGATGCCTGCATACCTCGACGCATTTGCTGATTGCGTAATGTTCACAACTGAGCCTGCTCCCGATGGCCTTGTAGGTGTTTGGGATACAATCAACAACGATTCCGAAGTTGGTACATGGCAGGGTGACGCTGCTAACTTCAAGATCCTCATCGCTGAAGCTGCTTTCGCAGGCGAGAGCAAGGATGCAATGGTTGAGATCATGAACGAAGCAAACGCTAAGTGGGCTGCTACAAGAGACGCTAACGCTGATCTCGCAGCATATCTCGAAAACAACGGTTGATCCATTTCATAGTTTCTCCCAAAACGTATCGGGAGGGAGTATTCCCTCCCGAAATGCGTTTTACTTAAAAGTATCTGACAAGAAAGGTTCGATCTTATGTCCGAGCTTACAGGAAAAAAACGTACACTCGTGCAGTGGCTCAAGGGCTACACAGGACAGAAGTATATGATAACCATACTGTTCCTGCTGATACCTCTTGCTCTGCTTATTTTATTTACTATCATCCCCGCAGCTAATATGGTGATCTACAGCTTCCAGAAGCGTGACCAGCTCGGTGTTTCCGTTGAGTGGGTAGGTCTGGATAACTATATAAGATTGTTCACCGATGCTAGCTATCTTAAAACCTTTGTCAACAGTATCTATTATCTGTTCGGCTCGTTTGTTCAGCTTTCGCTGGCTTTATTCATTGCGACTCTGCTGTGCTCCAAGATAAAGTTCGCTAACGTGTTCAAGGGTGTAATGTTCTTCCCCTATCTTATGAACGGTGTTGCGGTATCCCTTATCTTCCGCCGCTTCTTCCAGAAGGGCGATGGCGTTACAAACACAGAGGGTACGCTCAACAGTATAATTCAGATGTTTGGCGGCGATCCTGTAAAATGGCTCTCCGATCCGAGTATAGTTAATTTCTGCCTGGTGTTTGTATCTATCTGGCGATACATAGGCTTTGATATCATCATGTTTATCGGAGCTATCCAGTCTATTTCTCCCGAAATCTATGAAGCTGCTGACCTTGATGGTGCAAACGCATGGCAGCGCTTCTGGTATATAGTATTCCCCTCCATCAGACCCATCGTAGCACTTCAGCTGATACTTGCTATCAAGGGTGCAGCTTCCGTTTTCGAGATCCCCTATATCATCACAGGCGGACGAAGCGGCACAAACACATTCGTTATCAAGACGATAGAAACGGCGTTCCAGTATCAGAAGGTGGGATTGGCATCGGCGATGGCGATAGTCCTGCTGATAATAATCCTGATAGTAACGGGAATACAGAAGCTTTGCTTCAGAGAAAGGAAGTGACGTCGGCATGGCAAAAGCTACACAGGAGTTTGATCTGAAGAATTATCAGTTCAAGGAAACTCCCCGCGCGGTGAAGATACTCTTCAAGGTGCTGACGTATATGTTCCTTGTGCTCTGCTGCCTGGTGGTGATCATCCCGCTTCTGGTAGTGCTTATCGGTGCGTTCAAGACACATGATGAGTACATCACTACAAATGTATTTACACTTCCCGAAACACCACAGTTCCAGAATTTCGTTACCGCCTTTGTTGAGGGTGACGTTATGCTGGGTCTGCTGAACACAGGTATCATACTTGTTGTATCCTGCGTTGGTACTATCGTGACAGGTACAATGACTGCGTTCGTTCTCCAGCGCTTCGGAATGATGTTCACAAAGGTGGTAAAGGCGCTGTTCCTGTTTGCTTCGCTGCTGCCGAATATCTCTATGCAGGTAACGGTATTCCAGATCGTAAGCAAGCTGGGTCTGTATGACAGCCTTTTAGCTCCCTGTATCCTGTACATAGGTACGGATATCATATCTATTACGATATTCATTCAGTTCCTCAACAACATCTCTGTATCACTGGATGAAAGTGCGATACTTGACGGCGCAAGCTATCCCCGCGTTTACTGGAGCATCATTCTTCCGATGCTTCGTCCTGCTATCGCAACAGTGCTTGTAATCAAGTTCGTAGGTATCTACAACGACTTCTACACCGCAAACCTCTATATGCCCAGCGATAGGCTCGCTGTAGTATCCACGGCGCTGTACCGCTTTATTGGTCCTTACGGCGCAAAGTGGGAGATCATTTTTGCGGGTATCATAATATGTATCATACCATCGCTGGTAGTGTTCCTCTGCTTGCAGAAGTTCATCTACAGCAACCTTGTCACAGGCTCGGTCAAGGAATAACAAAGCTAATTTCATTGTATGTGCCTTCATACCTTGGAGGATAGTCCTCCAAAAAAACACCTGTACCTTACCCCGTACAGGTCGTTTTTTTGCCCGCAATAAAAATGCGTCCGCACGAAATAAGAAGTGCGGACGTTTTCTTTATATCTTTTTAACGGATGCCTTTTCTATAAGCTTGCCATCGAGTATCTGTATCCTTGTGGGAAGCTTCTTGTTGCGTATGCGGTCGATCAGGGTAGTGACAGCGAGATCAGCCATTTCCTTTGAGTCTACGTTTATGGTGGTAATGGGCGGCTCTGATATCTCGGATATCAGGTAATTATCATAACCCACTATGGAGATGTCATCTGGTACGCTGTAGCCCAGTGCTTTAAGATCTCGTATAGCCTTGAAAGCGGTCTCGTCGCAGTTGCATACAAACGCTGTCGGCATTTCCTCAGGGAACGGGAGAGCCTCATACAGCTCGTTGTGGATATCCCTGTCGGCTATCAGCCATTTGTCGTCAGCAGTAAGACCTTGCTCGAGCATAGCTTTCATGTAGCCCATATAGCGGTCGAATATACTTGAGGTCGCGAGGCGGGTGCCGATATATCCGATCTTTTTGTGCCCCTGTTTGATAAGGTGGCAGGTCAGCTTGTAGCCGCCGAAAAAACCATTGGTGACGATACTGTCTACATCCAGGCCGTTGATATAGTAATCCAGCATAAGCAGCGGTTTATCCATTGCGGCCAGCTTTCTTGCATATTTGTCGCTGGGCTGTCCGAGCGAGATTATGCCGACGATATTCTGTCCGCCCGGGAAAGAGGGCATTATCAGTGCGTCTTCCTCTTCAGCTGTCAGTATCTCCTGTATGCAGGAGAAATTCTCTGATTTGAGACGCTGGACGATGTTGTTGTACAAAGCCCAGTAAAATGAGCCGTTGGGGTTGATAAAACGCTGGGGGATGATAACTCCGATCACGCCGCCGTTTATAGCCGAGCGATTTGGGGTGTATCCAAGCTTATCGGCGGTGGAGAGTATTTTTTCGCGCAGTTCATTGCTCATGCCCCTTTTACCTGCAAGGGCTTTTGATACAGTTACATTGCTTGTTCCGCATATCTCGGCGATATCGGTCAGTGTTATCTGTTTCTTTGACATCATCGCGTTCCTTTCCGAAGAATAAATGCAAGTATTAATATATCTTAACAGTGAAGAACAGTGCTCTTGCTGTGTTTTTGCATACAATACTATTATAATATATTTTGGTGTATTTTGTCAATAACTGTACGAGATTAATTTAACTTTTTTTAATATTAATGTAATTGAATATTTTTATATAACTTTGCTTGTGCTAGATAAATTTCTGTGAAAAAATTAACCAACTATTAATCGATATTATTTAGGTTAATACGCAAAATTGCTTAATAAAGCAGATGAAGTTTTTAAAGTGCCGATAAACGGCTTTGCTATGCGATTTGTGCTGTGAGGAATAAACAAAAAACTTCAAATTCTGTTGTGCGTTTGTACAAAATTCTTTCAACTGTGGGGAAAATTCTAAATTAATATTGACAAAATGTTTAAGCTGTGATAAATTAATATTAAGCAATAGATTGGTTGCAGGTTACGGGAAAAATTAATCAACATTTAACCAATTTACGGCTGATATTAATCTGATGATAAGGAGACAGACCTATGACAAACGCGAAACACCATTCCGTCAAAAAGCTGACCGCGGTATTGCTGGTGCTCTTCCTGCTCATTTCCTGTATGAGCGGTCTTACTGTATCGGCTTCTGCAGCAGGCGGCTTCTATGTAAGCGGCACTACAATCTGTGATTCCAACGGCAACGCATTTGAAATGCGCGGAGTAAACATCCCCCACGCGTGGTATTCATCCTATACCGAAACATCCATCAAGGGTGCGGCGGCGCTGGGTGCCAACACCGTAAGAATCGTTCTGGGCGACGGACAGAAGTACACAAAGACATCCTACAGTGAAGTGTCACAGATAATCGACTGGTGCAAGAAGTACAAGGTTATCTGTATCCTTGAAGTACATGATGCAACAGGCAGCGACAGCACATCCGATCTCAATGCGGCAGTAAACTACTGGAAAGAGCTCAAGAATCTCTTAAATGCAAACACTGATTATGTTATCCTGAACATTGCTAACGAGTGGTTTGGCTCATGGGATGGATATGCATGGGCAGAGGGCAACAAGAGCGCCATCAAGGCTCTCAGAAGCGCAGGCATCAACAACATGATAATGGTTGACAGCGCAGGTTGGGGTCAGTATCCTGATTCCATCAAGAATTACGGCAAGTCCGTGTTCAATGCTGATACAAAGAAGAACACAGTTTTCTCCATTCACATGTATGAATATGCAGGCGGCAACGCAAACACTGTAAAGACTAATATCGACAATGCACTTTCCACAGGTGTCCCTGTAGTTATCGGCGAGTTTGGCGGACAGCATACAGACGGCGATGTTGATGAATACACCATCATGAGCTATTGCGAGCAAAAGGGTGTAGGCTACCTCGGCTGGTCCTGGAAGGGCAACAGCGGCGGTCTTGATTACCTTGATATCGCAAACAGCTGGGATGGTTCTTCGCTCTCCACATGGGGCAAGACCCTGTTCTATGATGCAAACGGCATAAGCAAGACTGCGTCTGTATGCTCAGTTTACGGCGGCACATCCTCAGGCGGATCTTCCTCCTCGGGAAGTTCTTCCGGCTCTTCCTCTTCCGGTTCTTCTACTGATACATCTGCAAGCTACACCTCCCTGTTCTACGGCTCTGCAAAGTCCTCCAACTGGGGTCAGGCGGTATCCGTTGCAACAACAAGAGCTGGCGGCAGCTTCGACGCTTCCTCAATCACCTCGGGCGGACACTTCTATGTTGAGTACAAGGGCACTGAGGGCAAGGTAGAGCTTATTCTCCAGAGCTGGTCTGGCGGTTCAAGCTGGGGCAAGGTAACTGCAACCGAAACAGGAACAGCAAACGGCAATTATTACGCTAAGTTCTCCTATGATAGCTGCGTATCCACTTTTGGCTCAAAGGATTTTGCGAGCAAGCTGGATATGGTCCACGTGGGAGCAATGGATGCCTCTGTCGAAGTAGTTTCCGTATGCTATGACAAGGGCAGCTCATCATCTTCCAATAACTCATCTTCTTCTAATAATACCTCAAATAATACATCCAACAATAATACTTCTTCCGATAATACATCTTCAGATTCTGCAGTGAACTACACATCCCTGTTCTATGGCTCTGCAAAGTCCTCCAACTGGGGTCAGGCGGTATCCGTTGCAACAACAAGAGCTGGCGGCAGCTTCGACGCTTCCTCAATCACCTCGGGCGGACACTTCTATGTTGAGTACAAGGGCACTGAGGGTAAGGTAGAGCTCATTCTCCAGAGCTGGTCAGGCGGCTCAAGCTGGGGCAAGGTAACAGCTACAGAGAGTGGTACCGCAAACGGTAACTATTATGTGAAGTATTCCTATAACAGCTGCGCTTCCGCCTTTGGTTCAAAGGATTTTTCAGGCAAGCTGGATATGATACATGTCGGAGCGATGGATGCTTCTATTGAAGTTGTATCTGTATGCTATGACAAGGGTTGATACGCTTACACAGTTTCTCCTATAAAATACCTGCATTTGCGGCGTCCGAGAGGGCGCCGTATTTGCGTTTTACTGCTTGACATAAGATTGGTTTTGTAATATAATCAAATTGATAATATAAACTAATTGAAAGGGGAACAATATGAGAAGATCATTTCCTTTTCTTCTCGCTGCGATGCTGCTTCTGAGCGGCTGCAGCGGCAATACAGAGAGCATTTCTCAGACAGCGGAAGCCACAGAGGAAAGCTCGGATATTCTGGTTACTGAGGAGGCTGTGACAACCCCTGTCGTTACTACCACATCACAGCCTGTTTCTGAGGAAACTACAAGTACTGTACCCGAAACCGCTGAAACGGATGAAACTATAGAAACAGCTGAAACCATCGAGCCTGTACCAGAGATACAGCTTCCGTCGATGGATGGTTCGACCTCTGCGATACCGCTTGAGGCAGGACTCAGAGCGGAGCTTCTGGATATAACTTATACAGAGGCGCTTTCACAGGTGGAGCACACAAAGACTCACACATCCTTTCAGTGTCTGCTGGACGGCGAGGTGGATCTGATATTCACAGTTCCGATCTCAGCGGAGCAGCAGGGCATGGCTGACGCGGCAGGGGTTGAGCTTATCTCCGTGCCTGTGGCAAAGGAGGGCTTCGTGTTCGTTGTGAACAAGGATAACCCTGTGGAGAGCCTTACGCAGCAGCAGATACGCGATATCTACAGCGGCAGGATAACCAACTGGAAAGAGGTCGGCGGAAATGACGCGGAGATAATCGCATACCAGCGCAATGCGGATTCGGGCAGCCAGAATTATATGGTGGAGTTCATGGGTGACGTTCCGCTTACACAGGCGGAAACTGAGCTTTATGCTACAGGAATGGGCGGACTTATGGACAGGATAGCGCTGTATGATAACTCTGTTGACGCTATCGGATATTCCGTGTATTCCTATGCGGCGCAGATGTATGCGAATGAGAACGCGGTGAAGTTCATTGAGGTCGATGGTATCGCTCCCGCAAAGGAAACTATGGCGGATAACAGCTATCCTCTCTGCAGCGAGACTTATATAATGTTCACCGATAAGGCGGATGATATCACACGGGATTTCACTGATTGGGTGACTTCGGATGAGGGACAGTTATGCGTTCTGAGAAGCGGCTATCTCCCCGTAAATGGTATGGAGATACCTGCGGAGTACATGCCTTATTCCGCGGTGGGAACTGGTAAGCCAAAGCCTGCGGACTACAAGCCGTCAGAGAAGTATCAGTATGCAGGCACATATCAGGATGAATTTTTCGGCACGCGCGGCGGTGGATATTACTACATCAAGGGTCTTACAGATGATGAGTTCGAGGAGCAGATAAACGCAGATATCAAGGAAGCGCAGGATCACATCATGCAGTTCGCTCCCGATATGACAGGCTGTACGGACAGCTACATGATCGATATGTGTAAGCTTGCTTTCAATGCTGACAGCATAAACGGATATCTTTCCATAAAGCTCAGCTACTGGACTCCCGATGTGAATATAGACTATATGTCTGCATATCCCTATGGCTGCTATGAGCACGCGGTAAGCCTTGTGTATGATCTGGTGGAGCAGAAGCGTATAACGGAATTTTCTGATCTGTTCTACGAGGGCGAGGATTTTGTCCCCATGCTTAACAACGCCTTTGCGGAGCATGCGGATATGTACGCGATAGATACAGACATTGAAAAGAAGAGCGATTTTTCGGGCCTTCTGGGAGATGTTGAGGTATTCACACTGGATGGTGTGTGCCTTAATGAGAACAACAGCTATTTCAACGGCATGCCGCTGCTCTCATTCGATCACTGCGACCCTATAAAGGACAGCATGGTGATATGGGAATACAGGGATTGCACAGGCATATTTGACAGCACCATATATCTGAATGATTATCCTGCACAGGAGTTTGTTTACGGCTACTACGATGTTGAGGGAGTGAAGTTTGAGAAATACGAAAGCTCACGCTTCCACACACAGGAGGAGCTGGATAAGCTCAACGAGGATTACCACACTCTGCAGATGAAGCTGCTTGAATATTATAAGAGCATCGGCACGATCCCGTTCAGATTTAACATATCGTACGGACAGAATCTGTATATGAATTCGTGGGATCGTTATGATGCGTATAGTCTGGTCTATTTCGATGCCGATACACTGGAGCCGCTTGCTCCCGAGGAGCTTCTCTGCGAAAACTGGCGCAATTATTTCGATGAGGAGCTGCGTGATGAGATCAGCTTTGTGCATTTCATGGATCCTGACGACATCGATGAGATCACGATTTTTGCTGAATATCCTGTAAGAGATGAATATGGAGAGCCAACAGGCGGATTCAGAGGGGCAAGCGCTATCATACCACGCTCGGCTCTGAATCCCAGATATTTCGGCAAAACGGCTGAATAATATCATAACATAAAAGCATCTGCAGAGTTTAGTGCGATAGTCGTATAGAAGTATAAAAGCCACTTTTGATGTTGATGTCAAAAGTGGCTTTGCGTTGCTTATAACGTTGACTTTTTATATCAACAATGCTATAATTAACTGACCGATAAACTTGAGTTTAAAGGAGGTAGGGAAATGCACAACTATATCATAGAAACAGAGAGATTAATATTGCGTCCTCTTAAAATTGATGATGCGAAAGCTGTATATCAATGGGTCAGTGATGAAAGAGTTGCAAAATATATGGTTTATAATACATACACATCATTACAGGCAGTTGTTGAATGGCTTACTACACTTCAGGAACCGGATGAAGAATACCATTTTGGTTTTGTGAGAATAGAAGATGGTTTGCTTATTGGAAGCGGAAGTATTGGACCGGACAGTGCCAGAAAAGATTTCTGGGGCTTTGGTTACAATTTGCGATATGATTGCTGGGGGAGCGGTTATGCTACTGAAGCTACTAAAGCAATGATGAAGTTTGCCAATGAACACTTTGGGGTAGTTAAGTTTTCTTCTAGTCATGTTGAGCAGAACAAAGCATCTGGTCATGTTATGGAAAAATGTGGTCTTCGTTTTGTTAAATATGGTCAGTTTCAAAAACTTGATTGTAGCAACAAGATGCGTTCGATGGAATACGAAGGAGAAGTTAATAGCTTTTAAATGAAGAATATGGAAATTAAGTTTGTCGGAGCGATAAATCCCAAGTTTGTCGAACTGAATATAAAATAAACTCCAGAGAAGACGTTTTCTTCTCTGGAGTTACTTCTTTGTAGCTACCGCTCTTTTTTGCGGATATTTCCTTTTTAACGGGCTGCGGCCTCTTTGTGTTCAGCCTTGGTCCAGTCGCTGCGGAAATGGCGGTTGCGGTACTGCTTAGGGGTCATGCCTGTCTTTTTCTTGAATATGCTTATGAAATGGCTGTGCGAGCTGAAGCAGAGATAATTCGCAATATCAAGTGAAGTATACTCGGAATACTTCAGCAGATTTTTAGCAGCCTCTATGCGCTTCGTGGTGATGTACTCGCTTATCGTAACGCCGACCTCCTTGTGGAACATCCTTGAAAGGTATCCCTCGCTGAGGTGCATTTCCGCCGCTATGTCTCTTACGGTCAGCCTTGTGTGGAGATTGTTGAAGATATAGTCCATGCAAAGCATAGCCTGTCTTGAATATACCTTTTCATGGGCGAGATTCTTCATGCAGCGTGCGAATTCCTGCGTCATCTCCAGATTGAGCTCGTTCACCTCTGCAACAGTCTTGCAGAGATCGCCACGGTTTATGTAGTAATCGCTCATGGTGTAGGCTGTCTCCATCTCAAGACCGCCCTCCACGCAGTAGCGTGTGATGAGAGCCGCAGTAATAACGAAGTGATACTTTGTGTTCCTGAGATCATCCTGAGAGAGCCTGCCTGCGCCCTTGCCGCCAAGCTCGTTTATCAGCTCTCCTACGCGCTTCACATCACCTGAGCGGACGCACTCGTAGAATTCAAATTCTTTTTCATAAGGGGAATGACGCTCGCCATCCTCACGCTGCTTGAACAGTCTGGATGTGAGCTGTCTGTTCACGCTATCCATAGGTCAGCCTCCTTTGGGAATGAAGCTTATCCGCGCCAGGGCGAGTTTGCTGTTCTCTCCTGGATAAGACCACGGATGTAAATGCCTGTATCGCTTATCTGAGCGTCAGAACTAAATACGCTGGAGCCCTCGTCTTTATCGTTGATAGCCCAGTTGCAGCTGGAAAGACCGTTAGCGTCTATCCATGCAAACCACTCGGCGGTGGACTGCTCGTTGGGTCTGCCGTTGCCGTCAGCGTTTACGCTGCCCCACTCGGTAACGAACAGCGGAATACCTGCGTTCATTGCCTTTGTGCCGTTGTCACGCAGCCACTGGGTATGAGTGCCTGCATAGAAGTGCAGTGCATAAGCAATGTTGTCGCCTACGACGGGATCGTTTGCAGCGGCAACCACATCCTGTGACCAGTTAGGTGTGCCAACGATAATAAGGTTATCGGAATACTTGCGTATCTCGGGGATAACGATCTCAGCATATTCCTTTATCTGGGCCCAGCCCACATTCATAGGCTCGTTATAGATCTCGAATACAAGATTATCATACTGACCGTACTTCTGTGCCAGTTCAGTGAAGAATGCGATGGATTCCTCAGGATTGTTGTGAGCACCGTGGGCATGCCAGTCTACCAGCACATAAACACCGCGCTCGATAGCCTGCTCGATAACATCATATATCAGCGGAACACAGGAGGGATCATAAGGCACGCCGTTATCCTGTATACCATAGGAGCAGCGCACTACCTCGCACTGGAAGTCGTCTACCATAAGATCAACGTATTCCTTTGTGTAGTACTTCTGAGACCAGTTGCTCCAGAAGAAGCTCATACCTGTAACACGCATGTGCTGATTTGTTTTGCTGCCGATTATCTGATTGCCGTTTGCTATCATTTCGCCATAGTAGCCGACAGGTGTGGCAGGCGCTGCGGGCTCGGGAGCCTGTTCGGTGGTCTCCTGCTTTGCAGGCTCGTCTGCGGCAGGTTCATCTGTTACCATCGCTTCGGATGTGGATGGAGTAGTTGGCGCAGAGGTGTTTTCATCTGCCGACCAGGGCTTCCATACCAGAAGTGTTACGACCGCTGCAACGACAACCACAGCAGCAACAGCTATTGCAATTAACTTTTTGTTCATAATCGTTCTCAAGCGATGGATAAGATTGCCTTACGGCATACATCGCTTCTCCTTGTATTAGAATGTATCATATATCTCACTTTTATTATATCAGATTTTTGACTGTTGTACAATATCTGTGACTAAAAGTATTATTTTTATGTTGTTTTCAGGTGTGAGTGGTGACATAGGCGTGTTATTAATTTCATGCGGCAGGGATGATGAATAAAGACAGCGTCCGCATAATATATCACAAAAAGACCGTCCGGTTTTTAGCTGGACGGTCTTCTGTATGGGAGATCTATTTTCTGCCTTAAGTGTAAAAGTCAGATCATCCGAATGTAAGTCCGCTGATGGTAAGATTGTAGGTAACAGAGGTATATGGTACTTCCATACCGTCTACGATCAGCGCCATGCGATAGCCTATCCAGCTTATCGTAGTTTCGGCGGCAACCAGACCGCATTCTTCTGTTCCGTAAATAACAGTACCTATCTCTGCGCCTTTCCATCCGTTTTCAAGCCCGTTTTTGGTGTTGCTGGTGGGGTCGAGCTCTACATCCACAGGAATCTCAACTATTCCGTTTTCTGTTTCAAGTCCGAGGGACTTCACATATACCTTGTAGGTAGCGGAAGTATCTGTATTGATGAAGCCGAGGTTCAGCATTTCGCTCTCTTTTGCGAAAGAAGATGACTTCACAGAGTAATCTCCATCCTTTGTCATTTCGAGAACAGCAGAGGGGCTGGGGCCGGGGTTTTCTGCCTGTGCGGAGATAACAAGAGTTACATATTCTGTCTCGGTCACCGAAATGTCCTCTTCGGGTCTGAGTTGCTCATCGCCCTTTGTAAACTGCCATGCTTTGAGTTCGATATCCGCATCTGAGAACACAAGATAGATATTGTGATTTCTGCCGTCAAACTGTTTGAATTCTGTTGATCGCACCTTTGCATAGTCGGCATTGTCGAACTCTATAAATGCAACAGCTTCGTTTGAGATATCGTCAAGGCGGATCTCTATCCTGCCCTTGCCCTTGACTTCTGCGGTGAAAGCAGATGCACCATAGCCGAAGTCCGCACCTCTTACATATATCCATGCACCGTCAGAATCGCTCTTTGCGGCAGGATTTGCTCCTGCTGTATATCCGATATCCGCAGAAGTGAACATCGCCGCACCGCTGTTTTCAGCGTAGGGATCAAGCAGCTTTATCTGCGATACACCCTGCCTTGAAGCGGCGGTTATCGGAATCTCGCCTGTTGCCGCATCCATAGGCAGATAGTCCACCATCATGCTGCGGAAGCCTGCTGTGCCTCCCATGAGCTCCTCTAAAAGGAGAGTGTGGTGGAGTATGTAATTCGTGCCCCGGTACTCGCAGAAATGTGTGTGGTTGTTGCCCCAGCGCAGACCTGATTCTCCCTTTTCGTTCTGTCCTGAATTGTAGAAGTATGCACCTCTGTATTCCCAGCTTTCTGCGTCAAGGGGAGTTCTGGTGGTGAGGTATGCCATACTGCAGGTAGGAGGAGCGGAGATACCATCGTAATCCCAGCCTGCGCCGCGTGCCTGCCAGTCGGTGCTGTAGGTGTAGTAGTATGTACCGTCGATGTAGTTGAGTTCGCTTGCTTCAAAGAAGTGGGGCGCGTCGATGGATACAAATTCACTGTCAAAGGAGAGCATATCCTCCCCCAGCTTCACTATCTTAGGGATATATGTATGCACTGCTGCGCCCGAGGCAGGTGTACCGCCGCCGAAAGAGAGCCAGCCTGTACCGTTTTCATCGATACAAACACCTGGGTCAAAGGGTGCGGGGCAGTTTTCAAGGCCAGGCATATTCTGATATACCAGCGGACCTCCTAAAGGGTCTGTCCAGCCTGTTACAGGGTCAGTTGAGGTGATAACTCCCACGCCTGAACCGTTGTTGGAGAAGTACAGATAGAAGTGTGTAAGCCCATCATCCTCTATACGTGAAACGATGGAGGGTGCCCATGAGTTGTATATCCAAGGTGCGATCTCGCCTGTTTCTATCCTGCCGTGATATATCCAGTTCACCATATCATCGGTTGAGAATACCACCAGTGATTTTATCTGGTCATAGTCGTTGACGGTGTCCTGTTCCGCCTGCTGGGTGTCATTGGTGCCGTATACATAAAGTCTGCCATCGTATTCCACGGCAGTGGGATCGGCGCAGAAAATGCTGCCCGAAATGGGATTTGCATTGCGCTCTGTCTTGTATACGTTACCGCTTGTTTCGTCAATAACTATACCGCTGTTAAGGCTGTCAAGGATCTCTTCCTCGGTGACAGTATCAGCGATATCGGTAACGGTAGTGCCATCCGTTGCAGAGGCCTGGGTGCTTTCGCTGTTTTCATTTCCTGCACAGCCCGATACGATCAGCAAAGCGGATGCACAGAATAAAGCCAGTATCTTCTTTTTCATAGCTGCTCCTTTCATTCAGGTCACAATGTTCACGGTGAATGAATACCATTGTGGCGTCATGTTCGTTGATATCATTATACAAATGAATAATGCGAAAATCAATGGGATATATTCTGATAATCCACTTTTTAATCATAATCTGCACTTTTTCTGTTGACTTTTGTACTTTTCCGGGCTATACTGTACTAAAAGAGGTGATAACATGCCACGAAAGAGAATAGCGGTGATAACCGCAAGAGCAGACGATGCAGAGCAAAAGGAGATAATCTGCGGTATTGCAGAGGCTGCGTTCAATGCAGGAACTGATGTTGTAGTGTATTCTAATATCTACAACCATTGGGCAGAGGACGAGCAGCTTAATCACGAGAACATGATCTACACCTTGTTTGAGCCTTGTTATTTCGACGGCGCTATAATCACAGCCGAGGCTTTCAGGGATATCTCGGTACTGGATGAAGCGGTTCATAAACTGAGGAAAGCAGCACTTCCCACTGTAGTCATAGGTGGTGAGCTGGATGGCTTCACAAGCGTGTATTCTGATGATGAAGCCGATATGGAAGCGATAGCTGAGCATCTTATCACCGTTCATGGTTATACGGATATTGATATACTTACAGGCGCAGAGGAAGATGAAACTGCTTGCAGGAGAGCGGATGGTTGCATAAAGGCATTTAAAAAGTATGATGTAACATTCAGTGATAACAAGCTCCATTATGGTAACTTCTGGAACGATTCAGGTGAGGCTTTGGCACAGTGCTATATCAGCGGAGAGCTTCACCTGCCTCAGGCAGTGATATGCACGAATGATTTCATGGCATACGGTCTGTGTGATGCGCTTACAGCGGCAGGTATCTCTGTTCCCGAAAAGGTCGCCGTTATGGGGTACGATCATACAGGCGGCAGGATATATCACTATCCGCTACTGACATCATACCGCAGAAACAGGCGGCAAATGGGTGCTGATGCAGTGAATATACTGCTGGGAACTGAGTATCATGCAAATACTTCGGACAGATTTGTGTATGGAGACAGCTGTCCCTGCGGAACACATCAGGAGCAGCTTATAAATGAGCTGCTTTTAGAGAGGATAGGACAGTATCATGTTATAATGAGCAATGTGGCGCAGTTTTCCAGCAGACTGACAATGTGTCGCACACTTGCCGAATACACTTCCGTTCTGGCGGAATTCCGTTATCTTCTTCATGGTGCGGACAAGCTGCTTCTGTGCCTTGACACAGCATGGAACACAACGGATTATGAGGGCGAGGAATTTCTGTACTGCGATATAGGTGAGGAAGTGTCGCCTGTCAGGTATCACGGAATTCCGCCGGTGCTGGATAAGGACAGGGAATCGCCCGTGATATTCTATTTCAGCCCCATATGTTTTCATACAAGACTATTCGGATATACGGTGCTTTCTTATGGTTATCCCACAGGCTATGATTTCAGCTTCCGAGACTGGAGCAAGGCGGTGGCAGATACACTGGAATTTCTCCGCATGAAGAATGATATCCATTATCTGAAGCAGTGCCAGCGTGAATCATCCTTGTATGATTCGCTGACAGGCTTCTATAACCTGCGTGAGTTCAGACAGATAGCTGATACTGTAGGTGGTCCTCATACGCTATGTGCGGTAAAGCTGGGTTTTCCTGCTGATGGAGAGTTTTTATACGGTGAGAATTATCGTAGTGATATCATTTCCGCAGCGGCAAGAGCAATTAAGCAGGCATGCATCGGTCATGAGATATGCTGCCGTGCTAATGACGATATCTTCCTCGTCCTTTGCAAGGGAGATGGCGAAGTATTCGCAGAGCGTATGCGTATAATGCTTCATAATGCGATGTGCGGCAGTTATGATGAGCGACAGGTAGTCATCAGCTATGCAATGGGTGAATGTTCTTTAGAGCAATTATGTTCAGAGGTTACCGATAAAAGCGAGCAGGATATGGCGGTGCTTTCCGAAAGAAAGACTATGCAGCACTACAGCAGCTTACTGGATATACGCAGCAATGTCATGAAAGCACCTGAGAAAGCGCCTGCACTGGTGCAGGCGGCGAAACGTCTTTGCGTCAGCGAGGGATATTTTCGGGCTGTATATAAGCAGTGCTTTGGTATCAGCTACAATCAGGATTGCATAAACGCAAGAGTAATGAAAGCTTGCTATCTGCTCACTACTACCGCAATGAGCATTTATGCAGTGGCTGTCAGCTGTGGGTATGAGGATGAAAAATACTTTGCAAGGCAGTTCAGGCAGAGCACAGGTCACTCCCCGATGCAGTACAGGGGCAGAGGCGGATG
Source organism: Oscillospiraceae bacterium (assembly GCA_017465665.1). Lineage (GTDB taxonomy): Bacteria > Bacillota > Clostridia > Oscillospirales > Ruminococcaceae > CAG-115. Next base: position 149,698 of record JAFTVU010000002.1, read on the forward strand.
ACAAATAAAACCAACAGGAGCAGATAAAATGCTCCTGTTTTTTGCTTGCAAAAGTTCATATTTTGAACAACGGGTGGATTTTCCGAATATCAGATGTTGACTTCTTAATAAGAAGCAAATATAATGAAGTCAGAATATAAAAACAAGGAGTTAATGATCATGGCTAATCCGTTTCTTCCCCTCTGGGAGTATATTCCCGATGGTGAGCCGAGAGTATTCGGCGACAGAGTATATATCTATGGCTCGCATGACAGAGCAGGCTCTGACAGCTTCTGTGATTACAAGCTGAAAGTGTGGTCTGCGCCAGTGGATGATCTGACGAACTGGAGCTGTCACGGTGATATCTTCCATACACGTCCTGACAGAGATCATCCGTCTGATACCGACTGGACGGATAATCCCCTTTATGCTCCCGATGCGGTGGAGAAAGACGGAAAATACTATCTCTACTGCTATATATTATGGAAAAAGGGATGTGTGGCGGTCAGCGACAGACCCGAGGGTCCGTTCAGACTTCTGTCACAGTATAAGTATGATCTTCCTGATGATCTGGTCGAGGGCGGCGCATTCGTAGATCCAGGCGTGCTGGTGGATGATGACGGAAGAGTGTATATCTACTGCGGCTTTGAGCGCTCATATATGGCGGAGCTGAAAAGCAATATGTATGAGGTCATTCCCGAAAGCTATATCCGTGATATCATACCTGCTGACAAAGAGGACGAAAAGGGCTTTTTTGAGGCGTGCTCCATGCGCAAGGTAGGAGATACATATTATCTCATCTATTCTCCGAATAAGGGTAACCGCCTGGATTATATGACAGCCGATTCTCCAACAGGACCATTCACTTACAGGGGCACGATAGTAGATAACGGTATAGATTATCCTGCAGGAAACGATCACGGTTCGATATGCTGTATCAATGGCCAGTGGTATATCTTCTATCACAGAATGACCAATGCTACCATCACATCAAGACGTGCTTGCGTTGAGCGTATAGAGATACTTCCCGATGGCACGATCCCGCAGGTGGAGATGACCTCGCTCGGCTTTGAGAGTGCGCTCAATCCTTACAGGATCACTGATGCGGATATCGCGTGTGTGCTCAAGGGCGGATGCTTTGTGACGGAGCTTGACCATTTTACAAGGCTTATCACAAATATAAAGCCTAATGCTGTTATCGGCTATAAGTACTATGATTTCGGTGAGGACTTCAGCTCAAAGACTATGGAGTTTGCAGCAAAGGTCTGCGGTACGGGTTGCAGCTCAACGATAAGGATACTTATCGATGGTGAGGATGGCACGGAAATAGGAAGATGCGTCATCGGGGCGGCAAGCGGCGAGTATTCCGCAGTAGTACAAAATGTCACAGGCAGACACTCGGTGTTCTTTGTGGTAGAACACAATTATGAGGGATGGTTTGTTGACTGGTACAAGGACAGATGTCTTTTCGAGCTCGAGAGCTTTGTGTTTATGAAATAAAGATTCTATATGACTATTGCACTAATTATTCATCGGTTATGCTCTTAAATCCACACTACAGGAGGATATTTTCAGGGCATCATCTTACCACATATTCATCCACCGACACTTGTGGACTATGTTATGATGATATCACTGCTTACAGCAGGCGTAGCCTCATCACAGGCTGTGATATCAGCAATGAGGATAATATAGCTCTGAATATCTTTATAAATCAGAAGTATTAAAAGCCACTTTTGACACAATATCAAAAGTGGCTTTTAATAGTATTATATGACCATCGGATATATTACAGGAGATACCTGTTTTCCTTAATTATTATTCAGCAAGCTTGGCATTAGCGCCATCAAGCTCACCCTGTACTGCGGAGCGGATGGTTTCTCTTGTCTGAGTCCAGGAAACGCCATTGTTGTAGCCTTCCTTCATGGGGTTGTTGATGTAGCCTGCTACCATATCGTTAACTGCGTTGTACAGCTCGATGACGGGGGCTTCAGCGGTCATATCACGAACTCGCTGATACATATCCCACTGCTCCTGAGTCCAGCCGTGCTCCTCAAATGCCTGGCGCATACCGATCTCCTTAGCGATCTCGCTGTCACGGCTTGCCATACAGCAGTTGAGATATGCGCCTACGCCCTCGGGGTTCTTTGCGCCTGTGCACAGGGAGAAGCCTTCAACGATGGAGGGAAGATAGTATTTATCTGCATCGGGGCACTTGGGCATGGGCACGAACATTACATCCTCCATGTCGCCGAACTCCTGAATGATGTTGTTGTAGGGATACAGTGCATAAGTACCAACGGGATAGAACAGTGTCTTGCCGTTGCCGATGTTTGCGGGAACTATCTGCCAGGAATTTTCAGCCTTGGGGAAAGGAAGATCGTTCTTGTTCATGTTGTACATGAATTCCTGCGCCTTTTCCAGCATACCGCTGTCGAGGTTGTGTACGATCTGACCGTCGTTCATGCCGATGTAGGGAACGCCTGTTGTCAGTGAGAATGCGCCCTCGAACCACCAGCCGTCAACCGCGAACTGGCTCTTTTCTCTGTCGCAGAACTGCATCATCATATCCCAGAAAGTCTCCCATGTCCAGTTGCCATCATTCAGCAGCTCTACAGGGTCAGGCAGACCGTTTTCTGCAATGGTGTTCTTGTTGTAGAACATTACGCACTGGGACTCGGTGTTGTATGCACCTACATAGTGCTTGCCACCGAATGCAAACTGCTCGTTTACTGCGCTCATGGGTGCCCACAGCTCGGAATCGAAGTCTACATAATCATCCAGAGGCTGGAACATACCGTTGATAGCGCCCTTGGGGAATACATCCATATCCGCTGCGCTGAACATATCAGGGGAGTCGTCCGCCTGAACCAGAGTTGCGAGCTTGGTGTAGCGCTCATCCCATGTGGTGTATACGAGTTCGATGCTGCCGCCGTACTGTGTCTGGAACATCTCAAGAGATACGGGAACAGGGTTGCCCTCAGCAGGGTTGATATCCCAGGAGGAAAGGAACTTCACTGTTCCGTTATCCAGCTTTTCAGCACCGATATCGATCTCGGCAACCTTGGAAGCATCCTCTTCGTTCATAGTTGCCTTTGTGGTTTTTGCGGAGGTCGTAGGAGCGCCTGAGGTGGTGTTTGGTGCGCTGTTGATGGGTGCGCTCTCATCGCAGGCTGTGGAAGTCATTACACAAGCTATTGCAAGAGCTGCTGCGGTGATCTTCTTTAATGTTTTCATATCTTAAGCCGTCCTTTCATTCGGATTCGTTTTGTGTAATTAAATGATACATCAAACAGCAAACATATAATATCACTATATTGCACTTATTGTCATGGTTTTTGTCAATTAAGTTTTTAGGTAACAGATATCCTGTCATAATATATAAATAAGGTGTGCTTGTATTTAAACGTTTACATGAAAAATCACCATAACTATAGAAAAAACAGTAACAAAAAGCGTAATTATATGATATTTCCGAGCACAAATATCTGATATCATAAAATTACCGAAAGGGATACAGAATATCCCCAATATAAACGTGAAAGGACATAATCGATATGAAACTCAGAAAGCTCATCACAGCTGTTGCGGCTTCCGCTTGTGCAGCAGCAGTTCTCGCACTCGGCGCATCCGCTTACGACCTCAATACAGATCTCAACATCTTCTGGAGTGCCAGCAAGACAGTTCCCGGTACAGAGTTTATCGGCGTTCAGGATGGCGCGTACATCACAGTTACTTATTCTGTAGATCAGTCCCTCGCTGATATGGCAGGCCATGATTACTGGTGCATCAAGCCCATGATCAATGATTCGGGCTGGCCCCTCGTAGACGGCATCGCAGAGCTTACTCCCTCTGAGGATGGCAGCTCCTACGTTATCGAGCCCGATTCTACCTCCATCACGTTCACTATCCCCGAGGCGCACGCAGAGCATGTAGAGATCGCAGGTCTTGCATTCATGGGACATGGCATCACACTGGAGACACTGACAGTATCCAACGAGGCTCCCGTAGTTGATACACCTGTGGTTGATACAACAGCTCCCGCAGAGGGCGGCAAGGGCAATCCCGATACAGGCGTTGAGGGTATGGCTGCTGTAGCTGCTGCAGCATCTGTTGCTGCAGGCACTATGCTCCTCAGCAGAAAGAGAAATTAATACTCACACTTCATAGAAAGATCCCCTATAAAACAGAATGATCCCCCGTGCAGAAGCGCGGGGGAGTTTCTGTATATAAAATGATCAACGGAAGTTATCAGGCTTACGGGTACGGAAGAATTGCTCACGGTAATTTTTCGGAGTGAACCCAGTGTGCTTTCTGAAAACCTGTATAAAGTGGCTTTCCGAGCTGAAGCAGAGATAATCGGAGATCTCGATGCATGAGTAATCGGAAAACTTCAGCATATTTGAAGCGGCTTCAACCCTCTTTGAGGTGATATAGCTTGTGATCGTTCTTCCCACTTCCTTGTGAAACAGCTTTGAGAGATATGCAGGGCTGAGCGAGGTTATATTTGCAAGCTCTTCAAGAGTTATCTTAGTATGTAGATTATCGTAGATATAATCAAGGCACATCGTTATAGCCTTTGGATAACGGTTCTGCTTGCGGATGATCTGCATTCGCTGTGCATAGTCGTCTACCACCTCATGATGAAGCAGGTTAATCTCCTCTTCAGAGCGACATTTGTCGATGCTTCGGATGTAGATATCACTAAGGTTGTAGGCAGCCTCCATCTCCATGCCGCCCTCAATGCAATAGCGGGTAATAAAAGCAACTGTTATCGTGAGATGATATTTGAGATTACGCAGATTGTCTTCGCTGAGCTTGCCCATTTCCTCACAGTTGAATGGCTTGAACAGACGCCTTGCCTCATCGGGGTCTCCGTTTTTAATGCTTTCAAAGAAAGCCATTTCACGTTCATAGGAGAGATGCGAAATATTATATTCCCTGTTTATGAATTCCACATGGGAGAGCTTTTTCTGAATATCCATATCATCACCTCTAAAATATTGTACTACATTTATGCCCGAAAAGCAACCTTAATTTATGATAAAGTCTGCAACTCTGACGAGCCGCAGACTGTTCTGTCATATCATTCAAACGGAGTGAATCTTACCCACTGATATTCTGCAGTAAGAGGAACTGTAGTATCGTCAAAGGCGTTCAGCCAGCCGTCAACGCCCTTGCCGCACCATGCGTTCATCATTATCTTGCTTTCTGTCACAGGGATGTTATCGGTAGCGGAATACACCTCAACACCGTCAACGAACCACACGATCTTGTCCTCGTGCCATTCGAATGCATAGGTGTGGAAATCCTCCGCAGCGTCGAAGCCAAGCTGGTGGATGTACTCATGACCGCCTCTGCTGTCTGTGAAATAATTGAACTGTACGATGGTGGTATCCTTGCCCAGGAACTCGATATCTATCTCATCCCAGGGATTGTTGTCTGACGGGCCTGTATAGGTGAAGAACGAGGATACCGTGCCGTCGTTCTTGATAGGCTTCATGCAGACTTCATATCTTCCGTAGCCGTAGAAATCCTTGCTGCGGAACTCTCCTCCCGAATAGGGAATACCACCCGTGGGAGTTTTATCATTATCGATGATGAGCTGCATATTTCCGTCGTTGAAGGTTACATTGCTCTTGCGCCATGTAACGTTGAACATACTGCCATTCGTCCAGCCGTCGGCGCACTCCCAGCCCTGCGGCATTCCTTTTGTAAACTCTGCGTAGGCATGTCCCTCGGGAATGATCATCTCGGGCTCTGCTTCGATGGATTCGGCTGTTGTAGTTGTAATGCTGCTCTCAGCCGGCAAAGACGCTTCATCGGTAACAGCTGTGGCTCCATTGTCGCTCTCACAAGCAGTGAGCATAGCTACTGATAATAATAAAGGAAGAATTTTTGTTGTGTATTTCATTTGATATACCTCCTGTCTGGTTTATAATACCATTTTATCATTTGTATCATGATTTAATTGGCACAAAATTGCTGTTTATATCAAAGTTTTGCTGTATATCGGAGCTATATGATCGCATAAAAGTGATATAAAGCGTAAATTTGTGCTATTCTTTTGCTTGAAACTGTGTTATACTCATAACATAAAACAGCACGGAAAGGCGGAAAAACAAATGTTAAAGATCAAAGGTTTTTATAAAGGAGTAAATCTGGGCGGCTGGTTTTCGCAATGCGATTACAGCGAGGACAGGCTTGACAATTTTATTACAGAGCCTGATTTTGCAAAGATAGCATCCTGGGGGATCGATCATGTGCGTATCCCTGTAGATTACAACATTTTTGAAAACGATGACGGAACTTATAGCGAGAGCGGCTTTAAGCGCATCGACAAGGCTTTCGAGCTTTGCGAGAAATATAACCTGAATGCTGTGCTGGATCTCCATAAAACAGCAGGCTTCTCCTTTGATAGCTACGGCGAGAGCGAGAGCGGCTTTTTTGAAAGCGAGGAGCTTCAGGAGCGCTTTTACCGTCTATGGGAGCAGTTTGCCGTCCGTTATGGAAAGCTTAGCGACAGAGTAGCATTCGAGCTGCTGAACGAAGTTACCGACAAGAGCTTTATAGATACCTGGAACGATATCTCATGCAGGTGCATCCAGCGCATAAGAAAATATGCTCCCGATACCATCATCCTTGTTGGCAGCTACTGGAACAACAGCGTTACCGCTGTGCCTGATCTTGCAAAGCCCTGTGATGACAAGGTGGTGTATAATTTCCACTGCTACGACCCGCTGAAGTTCACCCATCAGGGAGCATACTGGACTGATATGATAAACAAGGATGAGCGCTTCTCCTTTGATGAGAGCGGTATTACGCCCGAATACTTTGAGGAGATGTTTTCTGTTGCAATAGAAGCAGCAAAGAAAAACAACACCTCGCTTTATTGCGGAGAATATGGAGTTATCAACATCGTTTCTCCCGAGGATACCGTGAAATGGTTCAGGTGTATCAACAGCGTGCTTGAAAAGTATGGCATTGCACGCAGCGCATGGAGCTATAAGGAAATGGATTTCGGATTATCTGACAGCCGCCTTGACAGCGTGCGCGGAGAGCTGCTGAAATATTTGTAATATTATAAGAACCACACGCCGTTCTCCAAATCAAAGATTTGGACGGCTGAGTGAACCTTTGAATATATGTTTGTTGCTTCGCAACTGCTGACTTCGTCAGCTTGTGAGAACTCCGTTCTCACAGCATATATTATAAGAACCACACGCCGTTCTCCAAATCAAAGATTTGGACGGCTGAGTGAACCTTTGAATATATGTTTGTTGCTTCGCAACTGCTGACTTCGTCAGCTTGTGAGAACTCCGTTC
>JAFTVU010000037.1 GCA_017465665.1 Oscillospiraceae bacterium
CCGCCCTGTGCTCCCGAATATATGTAACTGTATGCGTCTCTTGCAGATACATTGAAGTTCTGCATCAGCGCCCTTGCCGCTCTTGAAGATTCGGAAACATCATAGCCGAATGCACCACGCAGAGCAAGAGCGCTCTCGGTCACATCGGTGAGCTCTGTGTCGTTCAGTTCTTTCAGATTTCTCTTTATCTGAGCAACGGAATCTGATACATCTGTGAGACTATCACCAAAGCCCCCGCCATATACCGATTCGATAGTCTCCTTGTATCTTGCCGCTTCATCTGCACTTGCGCCTGTAGCGATTGTCAGATTGTTTACAGCGGTCTGCATCTCGGAAGCCTTAGTCACTGCAAAAGTTATACCTGCCGCTACAGCTGTTCCTGCTCCCGCAATAGCCGCACCGAACTTCTTGAATTTATCAGCAGTTTTATCGGCGGTCTGTCCCTGCTCATCGATCTGCTTGTTAGCCGCGCGTATAGAACTCTGTAAGCGCTGCTGCTCGGTCTGATAGCTGCCAAGCTCAACAACGCATTTTGCAATTGCGTCCTCCAGCTTCTGCATCTCTTCGCGCTGTTCTTCAGTGGCATCCTCACCGTTATTGGTCGCCTTTTTCAGCGCGTCAAGCTGTTTCTCGTAGCTTCGCATTTCAGCGTTTGTGGTCTTTACACTCTGCTTGACCTGCGCGAGTTCTGTATTCAAATCTCTGAGCTTCTGTATCGCTTCAGTAGTTCCTTTTGCAAAACCGCTTGAATTTGCCGTAAAATTGGCGGTCAGCGTTCTCTGTTCATCTGCCATATCGTTCTCCTTAATACTGCACCACAAAACTGCGCTCCCTGTTCAGCATCTCAAGCTGAGCAAGGAATACGGCGTTTATCAGTGCCACCACCATATCCACCTTGCCGGCACTGCGCTTCTTGTCAACGTATTTGTTGAGGTTTGTGTCCTCTCTGCAGCGTGCGTTCTGGAAGTTTATCTCCAACAGCCTGTTGCAATCGAATGCAAAGTCACCTGTGAGTATCTTCTCCTTCAGCAATTTGGTTGCAGGGTGAAGCACCGAGCTGTGCTGCTTGATCTCTATCATCTCTATCGGGTGCTCAGGGTCGCTTTCCAGCTTCTGAGCGGTGGATATCGCATTGTATCGGTCATATCCGCACTGCACGACATGCACACCATACACCGCTTCAAGACTCAGCGCAAAGCGCTCTATAAAGCTGTAATCTATAACCTCATCACCGCAGTCAAAGCACTCCTTTGCCGCTAAGTGTCGCTGGTAATCCACCTTTTCGGTCTTGGCCTTGATGTCTACTCTGTCGGTCGGCAGGAAGCCCCACACCTTCGCATACAGCTTATCGTCATCATCGAATGTTACCATTGCGATAGCCGTGTTATCCTCTGTCTGGGAGAGGTCCATACCAAGCCACACATAACGGTCACGCCACCACTCGATATCTTCGGGGCGGCTGCACGCCTGAACTCGCATTATATCCACATAGCCCTCAACTCCAAGGCCCTGATACTGGATGTTACAGTGCTTGCACAGGAAGTTTTCGCGCTTGTTTTCGTAAAGGATAGCCAGCGTGCGCTTCTCGCACAGGCGTTCAAAAAGGCGCTCGTTATTGATAGCGACAGGATTTGCCTGATATATTACATTGTCGTTGGTCTCCCATTGCTTGACGATCTCATCATCAGGCTCATACAGCAGAGCAAACACCTTGCCGCTGCCCTCATAAACGCCGTCAAGCTGCTTTTTTGCGAAGTCTATCTCATCAATAAAGCCGTTGTTATCGTTGGGATATTGCGTGGATATCAGAATACCCAGCGGCTCTGCTAGGTTTACCTGCGAGGAACGCATGGCCTCCACAGGATAGGAGTCCATAGCGCCAACCTCATCAGCAAGGAATATCTGCGCCAGTTTACCGTCCAGTTTATCGTTAGAGTATGCCAGCGGAGTATATTCGGTGTCGTTGAACAGGCATCTGATCTCCGAACGCATGATCTTGAAGTGCTTATCAAGAGCAGGTGAAGATTTGATTATCTTGCGAATTGCTATCTTCAGCTCCGATGAGAGCTTCAGATCGGGCGCTACAGAGAAAAAACGAGCAAATTTCGGGGATATC
>JAFTVU010000038.1 GCA_017465665.1 Oscillospiraceae bacterium
AACAAATGGTATGACCACAAGAATCAGAGAGGCGGTTATGCTGTTAAGTTTTTGCAGGAATTCTTCAATATGAGCTTTCAGGAGTCTATGCTTGAACTGCTCGGCGGAAGCTGCTCGGAGCTTACACACGCTCCTCCGAAAGAGTATGAGCCAAAGCCCTTTGAGCTTCCCGAGGCTAACGACAATATACGCAGAGTGATGGCGTATCTTACAAAGCAGAGATATATCGCTCCCGAGGTTGTGTCACACTTCGCAAGGGAGAAAAAGATATATGAATCCAAGAAATATCATAATGCTGTGTTTGTGGGAACAGACGAAAACGGAACACCCCGTCAGGCTCACGCTCGCTCCACAATTACCTTCGGAAAGCCGTTCAGGATAACGGTTGCAGGCTCTGATACTCGGTACAGCTTTTCTCATTTCGGAGTAAGCGACAGGCTGTATGTCTTTGAGGCACCGATAGATATGCTGTCGTTTATAACGCTGTACCCGAAGGACTGGCAGCAGCACAGCTATATCGCTATGAACGGAGTATATGAGAGTGCTGTGCTGACTGCTCTGGAAAATAACTCGGAGCTTAAACGGATATATCTCTGCACCGACAATGACGAGGGCGGCATTGAGGCAGCTTGCAGACTGTCGGATATTCTTGAACAGCACGGATATTCTGATGTGGCAAGGCTCAAACCAACGCAAAAGGACTGGAACGAAGACTTGAAAGAGCGAAACGGAGTTGAATGTCTTCCTGCAGTTCCGCACAAGAGGTGGAATCTATACCTGCAGACAGCCGATGAGTTGGAGCCTGTGTCGATTGACCGCCACCGCCTTGCCTCACAGCTTTCAGGAATATACCAAAGCGGAGATCTTATCAGGCTTGCTGCATTCTGCCTTTCGACAGCCGAACATTTCTCCAAGATAGGCGGCAGCGGTGTTGGCTTTGACAGATTCCGAGAATCTCTGAAAACAGGCTACAAGCCTTACTCCGACAAGGGCGGTAGTTCGGTAAAAGCAAAAAAGCTGTGCAGTCTTGTGAGAACGACCTACAATGAGCTTTCAAAGCATACGCTTACCGCCGAGCAGATGAGAAATACGGCGCAGCTACTCTGTGAAACCGCCGACCACGCTCTGCGGCTTAATGCAGAGGAAACGCTGTCACAGGATGCAGGACAAGCAGAAACGCCCGAGGAGACTCCTCGGGCGGGATTTGTTATGGGAATGTGATTACTGCAGCTCTTGTTCAAGGTTGTCAAATTCCTCGGTGCTGAAGAACTCACCGATAGTTATGTTAAGACCATCGCATATCTTCTTGATCGTTGCGACGCCCGGGTTCTGACTTTCACCGTTTAGAATACTTTTGATGGTGGATTGAGATATCCCCGAAAGGTATGACAGACCATTAGGAGTTATATCGCGCTCCTTGCAAAGCTCACGAATTCGCTTTGCTGTCGCTTCGTAAATCCTCATACAATCTCACCTCACAACTCGTTCTAAACCTAGTTTATACGAATTATGTGAAAAAGATTAGTGATATTTCACTAAAATATGATATAATAGTGATAAATCACTATATTGGAGGTTTTTATATGATTGAAAAAAGCAAAGTAGCCTGTTTTTCAGGACACAGAATTCTGCCGAAGGACTGTACTGAAATACAGTTTTCACTTGAATCGGCGGTAAGGAAGCTCATAGAGCAAGGCGTTGTATTCTTTGGTGCAGGAGGAGCATTGGGTTTCGATATGCTTGCAGAGGAAACAATACTGAGGATGAAAGAAAAGTATCCGCAGATAAGGCTGGTGCTTGTATTACCTTGCCCTCCCGAGCAGCAGACGCTCAAATGGAATGACAGCCAGCGGCAGCAGTACAATGATATTCTGAAAAGAGCAGATAAGGTACGGATATTGTCGGATGAATACACCAAGGACTGTATGCTGGACCGCAACAGACATCTGGTGGATAACAGCGGTCATCTTGTCTGCTATCTGCGGAATAACCGAGGCGGCACCTTCTACACCGCAAGATATGCCGAACAGAAAGGGCTGAACATTTTAAGAATATGAAAGGACGAATATGGAATCTACACAAATCTTGACGCTATGCCTGTTCGGGGCGGCGTTTCTCGTAATAGGGCTTATAGTTGCCATAGGCAGCACCTATTCCCTCAAGGGAATTCCCAACAAACCAGTAGGCAACGGACAGCATGGTACGGCTCGGTTTGCTACTCCCCGAGAGATAAGCAACACCTACAAGCAGATACCCTACACGCCCGAACTGTGGCGAAAGGGACAGCAGCTTCCAACGGTAGATGGTCTCATAGTTGGCTGTAACGAGAGTGTGGGAGGTATGACGGCACTTGTGGATGACGCAGATATCCACACGCTGATGATTGGTGCGTCAGGTGTCGGCAAGACTGCAAACTTTCTATACCCGAACATCGAATACTGCTGTGCCGCAGGAATGAGCTTCGTCACCACCGACAGCAAGGGCGACCTCTACCGAAACACCGCCACTATAGCGGAAAAATACTACGGCTACAAAATTTCCGTAATCGATCTTCGAAATCCCACTCGCAGCAGCGGATACAATATGCTGTACCTTGTGAACAAGTATATGGATTTATACAAAAAAGAGGACAAGCTGGAATTCAAGGCGAAAGCGGAAAAGTTCGCAAAAATAACTGCCAAGACCATAATCTCGGCAGACGGAAATATATCCAATATGGGACAAAACGCATTCTTCTACGAATGCGCCGAGGGACTTATAACCGCAGTAATACTCCTTGTGGCTGAATTCTGCCCGCCCGAAAAGCGGCACATAATAAGCGTGTTTAAACTGATTCAGGACTTACTCGCTCCCTCAAGCGGTAAAGGTCAGACGCAGTTTCAGAGGCTGATTGAGCTGCTCCCCTCCGAACATAAGGCGAGGTGGTTTGCAGGCGCGGCTCTCAACTCCTCAGAACAGGCTATGGCAAGCGTAATGTCAACGGCACTCTCCCGACTAAACGCATTCCTCGATTCAGAGCTTGAACAGATACTCTGCTTCGACACCTCGATTGATGTGGAGGAGTTCTGCAATCGTAAATCCGCAATATATCTCGTACTCCCCGAGGAGGACGCTACCAAGCACTTCCTCATATCCCTCATCTTTCAGCAGCTTTACAGAGAAATGCTGACCGTTGCCGATGAAAAGGGCGGGCAGCTTGATAAGCGAGTAATGTTCTATGCAGACGAAATCGGTACTCTCCCGAAAATAGACGGCTTGGAGATGATATTCTCCGCCTCCCGTTCACGAAAAATATCCATCGTTGCGATAATCCAGTCACTGGCGCAGTTTGAGAAAACCTACGGGAAAGAGGGTTGTGAGATTATAGTGGACAACTGCCAATGCACACTGTTCGGCTCATTCGCCCCGAACTCCAAGACGGCGGAGGAAATGTCACGTAACCTCGGAAAGCAGACCATATTAAGCGGCTCCGTCACCAAGAGTGCAAGAGCCGACGGCGGCAGCAAGTCCCTGCAGATGATAGAGCGTCCTCTGATGACGGTGGATGAGCTGAAATCTATGCCGAAAGGTCACTTCGTTGTGATGAAAACGGGCTGTCATCCGATGAGGACGAGGCTCAAGCTGTTTCTTCAATGGGGAATCCGATTTGACAAGAAGCCTTACGAGATACCCGAGCAGTCTGCACGAAAGGTGCATTACGCTGACAAGCGTGAGCTAGAAACTGCGATAGTAACGAGATACCCTCCTGCTGTGCCCGATCCTGTGGAGTATAGAGAGGAGCTCGGTGATGAGAGAGTCAGGAGAGGAGCTCGGAGCAGGTCACCTAAGGTGAAATAACCTACACCCCTTGCAATGCGAGGGGATTACATACAAACCAATAGTTAATATATTCTCCGAAATATAACCGAACTGTAATATTACTTGTGCTATTTTACTAATTTTTCCTATACAATTTGTACAAAGGTTTTTCGTACTATATATATCTTGCAATCTGCACAAAATTATGGTATAATTTTCTATGAATAAGTTTCATTATTTTTTCGGAAAGGGGTTGACAAGCCGATGAGCCTGTGCTATACTGCGAC
>JAFTVU010000039.1 GCA_017465665.1 Oscillospiraceae bacterium
AAACTCACAAAGGCAGTAAAGGACATGGGAGGCCTTGCACCCAAATTCGTAAGTCCCGGCTTTGATGGTGTGCCTGACCGCCTTGTCCTTCTGCCCGAAGGCAGATTAGCCTTTGTAGAACTGAAAGCCGAAGGCAAAAAGTTGCGACCATTACAGGAGAAGCGAAAAAAATACGGCTATTTTTCAAAAGAAGCCACTAAAGGACACTAAAAGACACTTGAGTTCACTCGCCTTTTGTGATATGATTATACTAGAAAAAGTGTCAAGAGCCTGTACGGTCACCATAATCGTACGGGCTCTCATTGTTTTTGGAGGCAACATTATACCATACCTGTCCAAATGACCATATCTTTCCCTGGCTGTTCCAGAGTGACAGCCGGTAGGTACTGTGATCACAAAACTCTACCCCCGGGGAGGAGTGGGGCAACAGCCCCAGCATCCATGCTGGGGGAGTAAAAATCTCTAAACCAAAAAGGCCTTGCAACGGCTGCCTCCCCTCACGCACAAAAAACGGAAATCAAACGGGGTATTACCCATGTTGCGCTAGGCTGGGCGGCGTCCATGCCGCCCTTTCGGCGCAACTGTGCAAGCGTCCTGCTTGCACTTGTGTTCACTGAAAGGAGCAATTATGACACCATACGAACCTAACGACCTCATAAATTACAGAGCCACTCTCGCTCTGCTGAAAAAACTTGTGACCGAGGGTACTCTGACAGAAAAAGAGTACCGCAAGATATGTGGCATACTGAACAAAAAGTACGGCTTTCCTTCGGGTAGTATTTTCGCAGAAAACGCTTGACTTATCCCCTCTTTAGAGCGAATATATGATAACGCCAATTGATACAATGGTGAACTTAAGGAGGTCATACAATGGAACGAATAGTAAAACAGGTGCAGTTTCCTAAAATGAAAGCACCAAAGCCGAAAAGAGTTGCAGCTTATGCAAGAGTGTCCTCGGGCAAAGATGCTATGCTGCACTCGCTGTCAGCACAAGTAAGTTACTACAGCCGCCTTATCCAAAGCCACAACGGTTGGGAGTATGCGGGAGTTTACGCAGACGAGGCTCTCACAGGAACAAAAGACGATCGCGAGAACTTTCAGCGGTTGCTTTCGGATTGTCGCAACGGCAAGGTGGATATGGTCATAACCAAATCCATATCCCGCTTTGCCCGAAATACGGTTACCCTGCTTGAAACGGTAAGGGAGCTGAAAGGCTACGGCATTGATGTGTATTTCGAGGAGCAGAATATCCACTCCATAAGCTCCGAGGGTGAGCTTATGCTCACCATACTTGCATCGTATGCACAGGAGGAGAGCCGTTCGGCAAGTGAAAATCAGAAGTGGCGCATAAAGCACAATTTCGAGAACGGAATGCCCTGGAACGCTACACTCTTCGGCTATCGTTACGAAAATGGTGAATATGTCATCGTACCCGAGGAAGCAGAGATAATACGGAAAATATTTGAGATGTATCTATCGGGCAAGGGCACAGTTGCAATTATGAACTACCTCAACAAATCGGATATCGCCACTCGCAAAGGCAACCAATGGTGCAAGAATGGAGTTATGAGGGTGTTGAAAAATTACACATATACAGGAAACCTCATTTTGCAAAGGACATACCGCAAAGATCATCTTACAAAGGAGCTGCGGATAAACAATGGCGAACTGGCGCAGTACAGCGTCATTAATTCCCACCAACCCATAATTACTATGGAGCAGTATCAAGCAGTACAGGATGAGATAAAGCGCAGAGAAAAGCAATACGCACGGTGCAAAAGCAAAGCCACATATCCTTTGACAGGGCTTATTCGGTGCGAACAGTGCGGTAAGAACTACAGGCGAAAGACTACACCGCAAGGCATAGCATGGGTATGCAGCACCTACAACACACAAGGCAAGGCTGTATGCAACGCAGGATATATCTCCGAAGATATATTACTTGCGACTTTGGGCGAGTTGGATAAGATAGACTTTGTAATTGCCTGCAAAAACAATGCCCTTGAAATCACTTTCAAGGACGGTACGAAGTGTGTAAAGCAACTGGAAAGGGAGTGATGGTATGCAAAAGGTAGTTACAGTGATTCCTGCGACAAGGAATATGCACACTGGAACATCAAAAAACGAGCCTACAAGGCGAAAGGTTGCAGGATATGCGAGGGTATCCACAGACAGCGAGGAGCAGCTCACAAGCTACGAGGCGCAGGTGGATTACTACTCCAACTACATACGCTCAAATCCTGAATGGGAGTTCGTGGCGGTGTATACGGACGAGGGTATAACAGCCCTCAACACCAAAAAGCGTGAGGGCTTTAACCGTATGATTGCAGACGCTCTTGATGGCAAAATCGATTTGATAGTTACAAAGTCTGTCAGCCGTTTTGCGAGAAACACTGTGGACAGCCTTACCACTGTCCGCAAGCTGAAAGAGTGTGGAGTTGAAGTGTACTTCCAAAAGGAGAACATCTATACACTCGACAGCAAAGGTGAACTGCTGATTACAATAATGTCCTCTCTGGCGCAGGAAGAGAGCCGTTCAATCTCCGAGAACGTCACTTGGGGACAGAGAAAACGCTTCGCTGACGGAAAGGTGAGCATTCCCTATGGACAATTCCTTGGTTACCGCAAGGGCGCAGACGGTTTGCCCGAGATAGTTCCCGAGGAGGCAGAAACCGTACGGGATATCTACAGGATGTTCATTGAGGGAATGTCCACGAACGCTATTGCAAAGCGGCTCACGGACAATGGAGTTCCCACTCCGTCTGGAAAGCAGAAGTGGCAGCGACAGACCATCGATAGCATTCTCGCTAACGAAAAGTATAAAGGCTCGGCATTGCTGCAAAAGAAATTCACGATAGATTTTCTGCAAAAGAAGATGAAACCCAACGAGGGAGAAGTTCCGCAGTATTATGTAGAGCATAGCCACCCGCCTATCATACAGCCTGATGAGTGGGAGCGTGTGCAGTTAGAGATAGCTCGCCGCAGGAACTCAGAAAAGCGCACCAACTGTGGCAGTCCCTTTTCTGCAAAGCTTGTCTGCGGCGACTGCGGAGAATTTTATGGCTCAAAGGTATGGCATTCAAACAGCAAATACAGGCGCACGATATGGCAGTGCAACGGTAAGTTTAAGGGCAATTGCAAGTGTAGAACTCCTCATTTATATGAGGAGCAGATAAAGGAGCGGTTCATTTCGGCGTTGAGCGAGTTGTTATCCGACAGAGAAACCTTGCTTGACAACGGCAAGCTAATTCTTAACGAACTTACTGATTGCTCCGAGATAGACACAGAGCTGAATGATATCTCCGTTGAGCTTGACCTGCTTGCCGGATTGATACGAAACTGCATAGCAGAGAACTCTGTAACAGCCATAGAGCAGAGCGACTACACCGAACATTACAATAAGCTCACAGAAAAGCACGAGGAGCTGCAAGAACGATATACCGAACTCCGCAGACAGCGAGAGGAAAGGCTATGTAAAGCTGATGTGCTGGGCGAGTTTCTGTTCAGATTGTCGGAGTTGGATATACTGGAACTTTCCTTTGATGATAGCCTTTGGAACTGGTCGGTGGAGCGGGTAACTGTGTTTGCTGATGGGAAGATGAGGTTTCGGTTTAAGAATGGCATAGAGATTTAATTCCAAGGCACAAGGAGGTGAATTTATGAATAGTATACTTGAAGAACTGTGGTACGGCAATGTTTGTCCGAATACCGAATGTCGTGAAACAACGAAAGAATCAAAGAAACTGATGGGTTATATTTCTGACCACTATGATTCTCTGCAATCGACACTCACAAGCGAGCAAAAGGAGATACTTGAAAAATTCGAAGACTGCCACGCCGAGCTTACGGACATAAACGAGCGTGAGATATTCGTATATGCATTTCGGCTCGGAGCGAGGATCGCTATCGAAATGTTGAGTCTGGACATCTGATAAGCAGAAAAGAGGTGCGTAATGCACCTCTTTTGCTCTATAAAATATTAATATGCTTGCCCTCACGTATGCTCCGATATCAACTTTTGTTCAGATTGTTCTTTATGTATGCTTTATTTACGATTATCAGTCGCAAGCATAAGATTTTTTCATAATCACGCCATTTTCTTTGAATGAACAAATTGACTTCCCACCACAATAATGCTATAATATCAGCAGTAAAATTATACTATAAGACGGAGGAAACAGCCATGGGCGAATACAAAATGACTGGTGCAGAGCTTGCCTCTCAGCTCAAAGGCCAGCTTAATAACAATATGCTTTTTAACGGAATTTCGGGTGTTGATGACGAAAACCTGCATTTGTCTGAAGCCGATATAAAATGGTGGCGCGATGCAAAGCTAGGGCTGTTTGTCCATTGGGGAATATACTCCGTTGTCGGCAAGGGCGAATGGGCGTATTTCAATGAAGGCTTTACTCAGGAGGAGTACCGCAAGATTGCCGAGGAGCAGTTCAAGCCACAGCTCTCTGCCGAGGAAATAGCTGCTGAATGGCTTGACTGCGCAGAAAAAGCAGGCATGAAGTATGCGGTTATGACCACCCGACATCACGATGGCTTTTCGCTGTGGGACAGTAAATGCTCCGAGGGTAATTTTACCTCATCTGCTATAGGCTGTGATGATTATGTAAAGTCTTTTACTGACGAGTGCCACAAGCGTGGAATACATACAGGGCTATATTATTCGCCTATGGACTGGCGCTTTGAGGGATACTTCGACCCGCACGGCAAGCCTGAAAGCGCACTGAAAATGAAGCAGCAGGCATACGGACAGATACGAGAGCTCTGCACACAATACGGCAGGATAGATATCCTGTGGTATGACGGCG
Organism: Oscillospiraceae bacterium; assembly: GCA_017465665.1. Classification (GTDB taxonomy): domain Bacteria; phylum Bacillota; class Clostridia; order Oscillospirales; family Ruminococcaceae; genus CAG-115. The sequence goes on from JAFTVU010000039.1 coordinate 4,821, forward strand.
GCTGGCTTGCACATAACGGAACTGATGCGGACGCGGCATGGCTGTGGGAGCCTATAAAGCTGAACAAATCTGTTCGGGAGCTTCAACCGAACATTATGGTCTCGCCCCGTTCAGGTTATCGTGGAGATTTCGAGTGTGACGAGGGCGTAAGAATGCCTATCGGCAGTATCGTACCTATCCCATGGGAGAAGTGTATGTCGGTCTCGCAGGCATGGGGATATATGCCGAACGACAGATTTATGGACAGCGATGAGGTAATAAAGATCCTTGTCAATACAGTATGCCGTGACGGAAATATGCTGCTGAATGTCGGCCCTGATGTGAACGGCAGATTTCCTGCGCAGGCAAAGAAGATACTGTCGGATCTGGGTGAGTTTATGCGCGAAAACGGCGAGTCGATATACGGCACAAGAGCAGGCTTATGGCAACCTGTTGACGGAGTTTTCGGAAGCACCTGCAAAGGCGATGCGATGTATCTGCATATCCTGGATTGCAATAAATTCAATGAGCTTGTACTGCCAGAGGTAGACGGTACAATACTTTTGGCTGCTCTTCTTGACGGTACGACAGTACCTTTTGAGCAGCAAAACGGTGTGCGTTTTTCAATTCCCGATGCTATTATAACAGAGGGACGAGTTGATACAGTGATCAAGCTGATAGTTCAAAACTTATAAGGTCACAGTTTGAAAGCGGGGCTGTATTCTTATATTGAAGCAAAGGTTTAAGCTAAACCCAAAACACTAATTATATAACATAATAATGCCCGTAAGCACCGTTCGCCTTTGCGACGACCTGCCTACGGGCAAAATTCTCTTTAAAAATACAAATACCGTGACTGAATTGTATCAATCACGGTATCAGTATTGGTCTGAGTGACAGGATTTGTTTTTATTTGACATATTTCTCAATTTAATTGAACAAATTTAGTTACAACTGTTATATGTCTTGAGTATGATTGTTTTTGTAATTAAGCAATGTTGTAATAATGCGGATTTAACTTGGTTTCTTTAAGTATTGTATCCACCCGTCTCCCACTTGGAAACCGTTTTGTTGGATACGCCGATCATCTCTGCAAGCTGTTCCTGAGTAAGATTTTTAGCCCTGCGTTTTTCGGCAATAAAGCGCCCTGTTTCTTGTTGGTTCATTATCAACGCCACCTTTCAGCAATGAGTTTACCTGATCTTCGCATAAAACTCCACCCCTCGCAGGGAGAATTAAGATAGAATCACAATAAAAAGATATTAACACTGCGATGATTTTATACAGATCCCTGTAATTTGTTCGGATTTCATATACAAAGCGAGATCAATATTTTTTGTCAGATAACTCCTGTTCGTCACGGATAATTATAGCATCAGCATATTATAATGTCAATACAGCAAGAACGGCTCCTGCCCGAAAGAGCAGAAGCCGTTTCATCATTACCACTTACGATCCTCATGCGGACAGTAGCCGTCGGCTCTTGCAGCACGCAGCTCCGCGTAGCATCCGCATTTAAGGCAGGTGCCGCCGCTTAGCGCCTCACATTCTCTGCATAGGCTCAGGCGGCGCGCATACTCTCCGTCATCACATTTCAGTGCCTGAGGTATCTCTGCGATACGCGCCTTTATCATCTCCGATACGTCCGCCTTGCCTGCTTCCTCCAGCAGACAGCGGACGCAAGGCTTTTTCTGTTCCATTATACCTTGAGAGTTACCGCAGCAACGCCGCACGCAGGGAGTACCACATAAGCTCGTCCATCCTCAACACGAACGGCAAGCTCTTTGATAACTACATTATCTGTATCAGTAAAAGTATTGTGATCGTGAGCTTCACCTGTGAGCACTCTTGCACAAGCCGACTTCACCTCGCCGAATGCAGAGCCTATCTCCATCTCGAACTCTCTGTCAAGAGCGCAGTTGGAGAGCGTTACAAGGATATCGCCGTTCTCATTGATGGAAGCAGAATGGCTTATGCAGGGCACTGCAGATTCACTGTCCGTTGCCTCGTTTTCGGCATGGCTGTAGATAAGTGTTGCATCCTGATGCTCCTTGTACAGATCAAACACATGATATGTTGGCGTTTTTACAGTTACCTTGCCCTCGGTCAGCAGGATAGACTGCAGCACATTTACAGCCTGTGCAATGTTTGCCATGTGAACTCTGTCGGAATGGCTGTTGAAGATGTTGAGATTGATAGCAGCAACTATAGCGTCACGCATAGTATTCTGCTGATACAGGAATCCGGGATTTGTACCCTCCTCCACATCGAACCAGCAGCCCCACTCATCAACGATAAGACCTACCTTCTTTTCGGGATCATAACGGTTCATTATCTCGGAGTGTCTGGTTACCAGTGTCTCCATCTCAAGTGTGGAACGGATGGTTTCGTAATACTCTGCCTCTGTGAACTTCACTGCGTCGCCCTTATGCGCCCAGTTTCCATAGGGAACAGTATAGTAATGCAGGGATATTCCCTTCAGATTATACCAGGGATGTGCATTCTTCATCAGCACCTCTGTCCAGTTGTAATCTCCCGCGTTGGGTCCGCAGGCGATCTTATACAGCTGATTGCCGCTGTATTCGCGGCAGTAGGTCTGATATCTGCGGTAAAGATCGGTGTAGTATTCTGCTGTCATGTTGCCGCCGCAGCCCCAGCTCTCGTTTCCTATGCCGAGATACTTCAGCTTCCACGGCTGCTCTCTGCCGTTCTTTCTTCGAAGCTCCGCCATGGGAGACACGCCGTCAAAGGTCATGTACTCTATCCACTGAGAAAGCTCCTCAACTGTGCCGCTGCCCACATTTCCGCTGATATAAGGCTCGCAGCCGACCAGCTCGCAGAAACGCAGAAATTCATGTGTGCCGAAGCTGTTGTCCTCCACAACACCGCCCCAATGAGTGTTTATCATCTTCTTACGAGAGGACTTTTCACCGATTCCGTCCTTCCAGTGATACTCATCCGCAAAGCAGCCGCCCGGCCAACGCAGAACAGGGAGCTTTATCTCTCTGAACGCCTCCACTACATCCTTGCGGAAGCCCTCGATATTGGGGATGTCGCTGTCTTCACCGACATACAGACCATCATACACGCAACGTCCGAGATGCTCGGAGAAGTTGCCGTATATCTCACGATTGATATGGCTGCGTTTGTCCATAGGGTTAATGGTAAGTCTGAGCTTTTTCATAGGTGGTATCCTCCTGAAAATATTTGTTATTTTAAGTATACCACTTGACAGGAATTTTTCAATGATGTATCATATTAACAGAACTGATATATCCTACGATTCGAGGTGACAGAATGAAGCTCCACACGCTGGGAATGAATTATCACCACAGCAGCGATTTCCTTATTGACCGCCCAAACGGATCGGGCGATGATCTGCTCGTTATCTTCAAGACCGCCGCGATCATCAAGCTGAACAATAATATTGAGCACATATCATCCGATAGTGCAGTGATATACCCTGCAGGTCTGCGCCAGTATTACGGTGCGGATGGCTGTGAATACATGAACCACTGGGTACATTTCGAGCTTTCCGATAGGGCTTTTGCAGAAAGGATAGGTCTGCCGTTCAATACGGTCATCCCAATAAACGATGTATCCGCCGCGGAACATTATCTGGAGCTGCTCAGTGTGGAATCCGTATCCGAGAGCCGCAACTCCGAGGAGATATGCGGACTTTTGCTGCGCCTGCTGCTTTCAAAGCTTGCCGAGAGCGCAGATATGCAGATAGGCGCGGCATCACAGCACAGCTCTGCCCTGAGAGAGCTGCGCGCCTCCATACGCCGAAATCCTGCCGGGAGCCGAAGCATAGACGCCATCGCACGGGAGCTTTCACTCAGCCCCTCGCATTTTCAATACCTTTACAAAAAAGAATTCGGGATAAGCTGCTATGAGGATATCCTGTCCGCTCGGCTCGATATGGCAAAATATTATCTGCGCAGCACCTCGCTTACTATCCGCCAGATTGCGGAGCTATGCGGCTACGAAAACGACGTGCACTTTATCCGACAGTTTAAAAAGCGCATGGAAATAACAGCAGGAGAATACCGAAAACAGAATTAATGCAAAAAGCTATTGAAAAATCCGCAGATATGTGTTATTATAATTATGGTATCTACGGATACTGAAATTAAATACGGTGTTTTCTTTGCCTAACCACCGTTAAAAAACAAGGAGTTTTTTTATGCCTAAAAATCAGATCTTCGAGGTAAAAAGCCTTGCCAGACTCGCAGTTGTTGCCGCACTTTACGCGGCGCTCACAATAGTTCTTCAGCCGATATCGTTCGGGCTCATTCAACTGCGCCTTTCCGAGATACTGGTGCTTCTGTGCTTTTACCGCCGCGACTACAGCGCTGCACTCATACTGGGCTGCTTTATCGCAAACTGCTTCAGCCCCATGGCGCTCATGGATATGGTGTTCGGAACACTGGCAACCGCCGTGGCAGTTCTGCCGATGTATTCCGTGAAGAACATCTGGCTCGCCTCGCTGCTGCCTGTGCTCAGCAATGCGGTCATTATAGGAATAGAGCTGTTTATCGCTTTCGATCAGCCAATATGGCTGGGTATGCTTACTGTAGGCGCAGGAGAGCTTGTGGTGATAACCGTTATTGGCTGCCCTCTGTTCAGATTTATCCTTGAGAAAAACAGCAGACTTACAGAGCTGCTCGGTTTCAGACGTGCCAAGATGAAAATATCATAATAAACAACAAAGACTGAGAAGATATCACATTCTTCTCAGTCTTTTCTGTATCATCCGCTTATCTTATCCAGCGTGTCCTTGCGTATCTCTTCCCGTAATCCTTTAAGATAGTCCGAAAAAGCGACCTTATCATCCGCATAAGTCTTATTAAGCTCATATTCATGCGGTATCCATGTCGAAATATCTGAAATATTATGCTGTATCAAAGCCTCAAGTCCATCGATAGCTTTGTATATCTTTGCCTCAACGGTTTCTCTCTTCGCCATTTCATCATACAGCGCCGTCATTTCGGCGCGGATGTTTTCAGGCAGAGTATCTACCCACTCATACAGGAGCTGTTCCTCTGTCCTCACATTTGCCTCTGTTTTTTCGAATGTAGGGATATCGCCTGTAAAAGCCTCGCCGAGATCATGTATGATACACATTTTTATGACCTTATCCATGTCCGCTTCGGGAAATTCATCCTTGATAAAAAAAGCCATCAGCGTAATCATCCAGCTATGCTCCGCCACACTCTCGTGTCTGCCGTTTCTGGTATAGCAATGCCGCGTGGCATCCTTAAGCCTTTCTGCCACGCTCAATGCTTCAAGCAACTTTCGTGCTTCCATATATTCCTCTCCTGTCCGTTATCTCAATAAAATTATTCCTGCCCGATATAATAGAGGTCGTCCTCATAAAACTGCAGCTTTGAGCCTTTCGGCGTCTGTCTTATCATCTGAAACACATTATAACAATCGGGATACGGCGATACCAAACCCATCACCGCCATACCGAACAGCAGACCATTTACCGCCTTATGCTCAGCAGGCATAAGCCAGAACAACACCAACGGCACTATCCCCAGCACATAAGGCAGCAGCGACATAACCGCAAACCTCACCCTTGACATAGGATATGAAGCCAGTGCCACTGCCGCAAACTGCTTCGGCATAATTCCTATATATACGGTTGCGCCTTTGGGATATACAACTGCATGCAGCAGCTCATGCACAAGCATCAGAACAAATCCCACTACAAAGCCAAGAACAACAAACAGAAATGACACTACAGGCTCTCTGCTCATAAACGTCTTGAGGAACATCGAAAGAAATATGATCACAAGCGACGGTATCAGAAACGGTATAGCTTTCAGCATCATTTCACTTACAGACTTGGGCATTTCGAGCCTTTTGGCATTCTGCGCAAGCTCGCCGCGCTGATATTCCGCTGCGCTGCTGATAACCCCCGCCCATTTTATCCTTGGCATAGCACACCTCCGTTTCACAGTCTTGCTATCATTATGTATTCTTTATCATTCTCATCGACTATCTCAAATCCGACAGCAAGATACATCCTCACGGCATAATTCGCTTTCTGCACCGCTAAAGAAGCCCGTCTATATCCGTTTTCTTTCAGTTCGGACAGCATCCTTTTCATCATTTCCGTTCCGATGCCGTGTCCACGGTATTCCTTATACAGGGATATCGCAAAAGATGGCGTTTCATCATCCACATGACCATAATCATCCATGATACGCACCCACGCTGCGCCAACCACCTTACTGTCCACTTCCGCGACAAAGCATCTGTCATGCTTGCTGCTGCCAAAATCCTTTATGTACACCTGTATATCATCGTTCTCAATGATCGAGCGCGGTGGCGGCTCTACGCCCTCTGGGATAAAGATTGCTTCGTAGATAAAATCCTCCAGCAGAGAGTATTCGTCTTTTCGTATCGGGCGGATGAGATATTCCATATTTACCTCTTTCTATAAGTATCCCCACAGATAGGCTCTGTGGGGAGTTTTGTTATGTAGTTTTCTTACCGATGCGGATAAGCTTCACGATAGTGGGGCTTAATACGAGATTTACACCCAGCTCGATGAAGAAGTTGATGCCAACGAAGCCAACCAGAATGAATACAAGAACATTTGTATCACCTGCCAGCTGTTTAGCGAAATCAGCAAAGAACAGCAGACAGCCCAGGACGAAAAAGCCCGAGTTCATGATAGGTGCAATGATCGCCGCAACAAGCACTGCTATGAACTTGTTCTTCTTTTCGATGAGCTTGTACATCACGCCTGCCATAAGACCTGCCATAGTGCCCTTGACAATACAGGTGATGATAGTGCCTGGGATGCTTATAGCGAAGAATGCTCCTGCATCCAGCAGAGTGAGGCACGCAAATACGAAGCCCAGCCATGCGCCTGATTTCCAGCCATACAGCGCCGCGCCTACTACGATAGGCACAAGTGCGATGGTAAAGCTGAACATACCTGCTCTGGCAACCGCCGTTGTCAGGAGCTGAAGCACTACGACAATCGCTGTTAACAGCGCAAGTCCCGTCAGCTTTCTGACATCAAATTTGTTGTTTGTTTGTGTGTTCATAAGAACTCCTTGCTGGCATTCGGACCTTGATCCCGATATGCCGCGGGTATATATTTACGGATTTTAGTCCGCAGACCCCAGAATTAATAACTCTCTGTATAAAACAGATAAATTTAACAAAATTTGGTTACTGCTTTACATTTTTCTTGTAGATATCCAGCAGACCTGTCATAATAAGAGTGCGGTCAAGGATAAAGTCATGCTTGCAGAGCGGCTTGATAACGGAAGAGAATCCGCCTGTTGCAATGACAGTACACTTCTCGCCCAGCTCCTTTTCAAAGTTCTCTATCATGCCGTCCACCATGAAAGCAGTGCCGTAAAGCAGACCCGAACGCATACAGTCGATAGTGTTCGTGCCGATGACGTTCTTCATGGGCGGATCGTTGCTTATGCTGATAAGCGGCAGGCTTGCAGTGCGGTTTGCCAGCGCCTCGATGGATATCTTCACACCGGGAGCGATGATTCCGCCAATGAAAGCGCCTGTTTTTGTTACGGCAAGCACCTTTGTAGCAGTGCCAAGGTCGATAACGATGGCAGGCAGAGGATAATGCTCCTTTGCCGCAACTGCCACAGCTGCCATGTCCGCACCAAGGGATGCAGGCTCATCGATCTTGATATCCAGACCTGTCTTGAGTCCCGGCCCTACAGTGAGCGCCTTACAGCCGCAGAGCTTTGAAACAGCCTCCTTGAGCTGACCTGTTACAGGCGGCACTACGGAAGAGATGATCGCGCCTGTTATCTCCTTTGGCTCATGGCCATACAGACGGAGTATATCGCTGATAGTTATAGCGTACTGATCCGCCATGCGGTATCTGTCTGTGTCTATTCTCGACTCAAAAATGAGCTGATCGTTCTCATCAAATCCTCCGATGCAGGTATTTGTGTTTCCGACGTCAAGTGTGAGTATCATTTGCTTTTACCTCGATTTAGTTCATATATTCTCCGCTGTATTCCAGCAGAGTTACGCTCTCCACGCCCTCAACCGCATTGAAACGGCTGATGTAGCTGGTGTCGTTGTTCTTTATCTTGACCTCAACAGTGAGCTCTATACGGTCACCTGTCTGGGTCTTGTTCTTCAGCTTGTACTTGATAGCGCCGAGGATACCATTTACATTCAGCTCGTTATCTGCAGTGTAGCGCACGATGAGCAGGTAGCTCTTGCGCTCCTTTTTGAAGATAGTGAGCAGTATGTAGATGATGGCAATAACAACAGTACCGATGATAGCGACCCAGTAGAGCTGCGCACCAGCAGTGATACCTGCTGCGATTCCCCAGAACAGGAAGCCGATATCCAGCGGATCCTTGACCGCAGCACGGAAACGAACGATAGACAGCGCACCCACCATACCGAGCGAGAGCACTACATTCGCGCTGATAGTCATGATGATAAAGGAGGTCACTACTGTTGTCAGCAGAAGCAGGATGTTGAAATTATCGCTGTAAACCACACCTCTGTAGAAGAAGCGGTATACAAGGTAGATTATAACGCCGCAGAGCGTTGCGGTCAGCAAGGTTATTATAATAGTAGGAACAGAGAGATTTGCAAACTGCTCCGATACATCAAAGCTGTCTCCAAAAACGGCAAGCGCATCAGTAAGCTTAGAGCCGAGTGTGAGATTTTCTGTTATCATGTTTACCTCCATAAGTTGTTACTTGATCAAAACGAATTGAAGCAGCGCTGCGTATAACAATCACTGCAGATAATGTACTTTGATACCGACTGGCGCGTTGCATTGAGCCCCTGCAGCACCGATTGTATGGCAGCAGGCAGGTATTCATCATATTTCACCTCAAGGATCATCTCCTTGCTGTAAACAGGAGAATAAAACGCATCCTCCGCAAACATATCAATGGTATTATAGCAGGTGGAAAGCTTTTTGTCAAACGTGATACGGACATTTCCGTGGGGATACACCAGTGCCTCGCGGACATAATCCACTATCAACTTGGGGCGCAGCTGAGAAACGAGATTCGAGCGGTAATATTCGCCGAAAACATCCTCTTCGCTGTCACTGTCCCTCATAAAAGAGCAATCACCCAGCAGCATTGCCCGATACTGTTCATCGGTCAATTGCTTTGAAAGCTTTGAAACATAGCTGTCGTCCTTGTGCTTTGCTTCAAGCATTATTCGCGACGGGCTGAGATCGTAAGCCCTTATACGAAACTTGCGCCTTGTGGCAACGCCGCTGATCTTATCGTTGTAGCCGCTGCCGTAGATATCATCGAAATACAGACTGGTAACGCGGTACTCGCCGTTCTCACAGTGGCTGTCACGGAACATCAATGGGCTCAGACGGGCCAGCAACACACGATAAGTGCCCTCATCGATGATATATTTCAGCTCATGCCGCAGCTTTCTGCCGCCTGAAAGCTCTTTTTCGGGGCGCGCAGGAATGAGCGTTTTCATTCTTCCTAGAATGGGCATTACATACCTCCCTCTTTCGGTCTGCATAAAAATACAGCTGCCGCTGAAAATTACAGTATATTACAATATTAATATACCATATTTCAAAAACGATTACAAGAGGATTTTTTGGTATAATTCAAAACAATTATACACGCGGTTGATTAATTCTTGTTTTTTAAAGAGAAAAATTAAAAAAAGGGCTTGACAATGCCGTTTCAATAATGTATAATTAATTATTGTTGACAGTTGTGTGCGGACAAACTATGCCCTCACACAGATCTTAACTTAAATAACAAAGGGGGTTTTTGAAAATGAAAAGAACTTACCAGCCTAAGAAGCTTCAGAGAAAGCGCGAGCACGGATTTATGAAGAGAATGGCTACCAAGAATGGCCGCAAGGTTCTCGCACGCCGCCGTGCAAAGGGCAGAAAAAAGCTGACTTACTAATTTGACCACATGGCTTCTGATTTCAGAAAAAAGTATATTGTGATCAAAAAAAACCGTGATTTCTCTTTCCTCTTCAAAAAAGGGGAAAGCATCGTGACCTACGCCTTCGTCTGCTATGTCAAGGAACGGCGCGGCACAGCCAACCGTCTGGGCATAGTGACGGGCAAGAAGGTCGGAAACGCGGTTAAGCGAAATCGGGCAAGGCGGGTAATAAGGGAAGCCTTCCGCCTTTTTGAACCGATATTAAAGGAAAAGACACAAAAGCGTTACGATTTCGTCTTCGTTGCAAGGACTAAGACTCCGTCGCTCAAATCGACGCAGCTCATCCCACTGATGAAGAAGAATATCCTGTCAAAGCTGTCATGAAATATCTGTTTTTGGGAATAATAAAGCTATACAGAATGACGCTGTCAAAGATCCTGCCGCCGTGCTGCCGCTATCATCCAAGCTGTTCCGAATATGCCACGATTGCTATTCGGCGTTTTGGTGCGGTTAAGGGCGGTTATTTGGCGTTATGGAGAATTATTCGCTGTAACCCTTTCGGGCGCGGCGGATACGACCCTGTCCCCGAGAAGTTCTGCTTCAGGCCGGAAAGGGCGCAGCAAGAACACATCTACCACGAGTGCTGCAGCGATAACACCGAAGACAACTGCGGCTGAGTCCGCATACACATATATTCCTTACAGGGCGCCGTTTGCGCTCCACACCATACTGTTTCTTGTTGAAAGGATGTGGACAAAATAACCTTTTTGTACTCTCTGATAGGTACACCGCTCGGTTATCTGCTCTACTTCATTTATGAGCTGGGTATAACCAATGTCGGAGTTGCCATCATCATCTTTACGTTTATTGTTAAGCTGGCTATGCTGCCGCTTTCTATCAAGCAGCAGAAAAATTCCGCTAAATCCGCTATCTTCGCCCCCAAGGTGCGTGAGATACAGGAAAAATACAGAAACAATCAGGAAAAGCAGCAGGAAGAGCTCCAGAAGCTCCAGTCACAGGGCTACAACCCTATGAACGGCTGCGGCTCCATGATACTCACGTTCCTGCTGCTGTTCGGCGTGCTGGACGTAGTATATAAGCCCATGACACATATCCTCCACACTGACAAGACCGAGATAGTGGAGATGATTGAGGAGGGCTACAGCATAAAGCTCGCCTCCCTTATCGTTGACGAGCACAATAACATCAGCGAGCTCAAGGGCGATTCCCTTGAAAAACACAATGATATCGTGCGCGACGCTGCAAAGATACTGGAATACTACAACGCAAACCTCCCCGAGGGCGCTGAGCCTGCCGATGAAAGCATCTGGACAAAGCTCTCCGGCAAAACTATAAATGTAGTTCAGAATGTCGTTGAAGCTGCCCTGCTCAACGAATACGATATAGTAAAGGCAAACAACAAGGACAAGGGTAAGGAGATCCTACTGACAGAGACCGATCTCTTCTCTATAACAAATTACGAGCGCACTGATGCCGCAGGCAACAAGCTGCCTAAGGAAAAAGAGGAGCTCTCCTCCATTGAGGACTCTGCCGAAAAGCAGGCATACAGAGACGAGCACTCCTTTGGCGAGGGTACTACAAGCCTGTTTACTACTATGCAGACACAGTTCGGCTATTACAAGGCAAACGCCGACGGAGAAATAGTATTTACTCCCAGCACCGCGCTTCAGAGAGAGCTTTATGTACTGGATACCTTTGGTACGGAAAAGACCTACAGCGACGGTACAACTCTTAGCTACAAGCAGTTCTTCAGCTCTGCCAACGATCCCGAAAGCATCACAGAGCTGTATGATAATCTGGATTTCCTCGGAATCAAGCTCACTCAGGTGCCCAAGGATAACCTTGGCTTCCCGATGCTGCTCATCCCCATCGTTGCACTTATCCTGTCACTGATACAGGCATTCATCTCCAACCGCAACATGGAAAAGAGCAACCCCGGCGCAGTGGGCGGCGGTATGAAAGCCACAATGTATATCATGCCGATATTCTCTCTGTTCTTCGTATTCGCAGTACCTGCGGGTGCAGGCTTCTACTGGACCATCAGCTATGTGTTCGGTATCGCTCAGACCCTCCTGCTGAATACCGTGTTCAGCCCTGAAAAGATGAGAGCACAGGCTGAGGCTGAGTACAAGGAGAACATGAAGAAGATGGAGCAGCAGCAGAGACGCCGCAACACCGATTATGACAACACCGTATCCGAGTATAAGGGCGAAAAGCTGACTCAGAAGGAGATCAACCGCAGAAAGCTCGCAGAAGCACGCCGTCAGGACGCTATCAAGTACGGCGAGGAATACAACGAGGACGAGGACGACATCTGACCTAACGAAAGGGGAACCGACATGGAAAAGGAATTTACCGCAAAAACCGTCGATGAAGCTAAGGCTCTTGCCGCACAGGAGTTCGGCGCTTCCGTTGACGAGATCGAATTTGAGATACTTGAGCAGCCCCGTAAGGGTCTTTTCGGACTGAAGGGCGAGGCAAGAGTTAAGGCTATCTACACAGAGGAAACAGTTGAAGAAATAGCTGCCCCTGTCGAGGAAGCTGCTCCCGCAGCTTTTGACGACGAGGAGACAGGCGAAGCTGAGCTTCCTGCCGATTTCGATATCGAAAGCAGCGCAAAGGTAAAGGCAGCAAAGCAGTATCTGACCGATGTGCTTCACGCTCTTGGTCTTGAAAACTTCGAGATCAACGCTATCAGAAAGGACAACAATGTCGTTCTGGATATCACAGGCGAAAAGCTGGGCGTTGTTATCGGCAGACGCGGCGAGACTCTGGACAGCCTCCAGTACCTCACCATTCTGGCAAGCAACCGTACAGAGGAATCCTACTGCCGCATCTCCGTTGATTGCTGCGGCTACCGCGACAAGCGCAAGGAAACTCTTGAAGCTCTTGCAAAGAGAACCTCCGCTAAGGTCATCAAGCAGGGCAGAAAGATCGCTCTTGAGCCTATGAATCCTTATGAAAGGCGCATCATCCACAGCTGTGTTGCTGAGATAGAGGGCGTATCCAGCCACTCTACAGGCGTTGAGCCTTACAGAAAGGTAGTTATCTACGCGGACAAGCCTAAGTTTGATAACCGCCGCAGAGACAGACGCGAAAGAAGCAGCGGCGATGCTCGCTCCACAAGAAACTACAAGGCTTCCAGCGGCTTCTCCACCAGCTTTGAGCGCGAGTACAAGCGCAGAGTTTACGAGCCTGATGAGAATGCAAACGCAGGCGAGTTCTCCAAGGAGACCGTAGACGCAGAGAGAAACGCAACTCTCTACGGAAAGATCGAGCTTTAATAGAAACAACACCCTCCTGATAAACAGGAGGGTGATTTTTTGTTATAAACACGATAAACGCTACTGGATTAACGTTTTGATCTGCCTGATAAACGCCCTGTGAATATCAACCACAACAGTGCAACTAACCCTAATACAGGCAGTGCAATATCCGTTATCCTGCTCACTGTATCGGAGTATGTCGCGGCAAGTGTCAGCGCATTATTGGCTGCATGGATCATTATACAAGGCAGCAGCCTGCCGCTGCGTTGTGCCAGCAGTGCAAGGAAAAATCCCAGCACAAAGGTGTAAGGAAACTGGGCAAGGTTCATGTGATATGCCGCGAATACTACCGCAGATATCAGAACTGAAACGAACCTGCCGCGCCGCGAAAGTGCTGTCAGTACTGCGCCGCGGAACGCAACCTCCTCCGCGACAGGCGCTAAGACAACTGTATATGCGGTATACAATATCAACGCACTGCCCTCTGGCATAGCAGACGTGCTCTCTGCCGGCGGAAACAGCTTTACTATCATCCCCGCAAGACAGGAAAGGAACACCGCTGCAAAAAAGAACATAAACGGCTCTATATGAGAATATCCGTCCGCTCTCTGTGGCAATCTTATTCCGCCGCAGAACAACAGGAACACCACCACATTCAGCGCCAGTGTACAAACGATATTCAGCAGGATGTTATAAGCATAGCCCTTGTAAAGTCCCGAAAGCAGAACCACCAGCAGCGCTCCGCACAACTGGGCTGTAATAAAAGCCGCGAGGACTTTGAACAAGTCCTCGTTTCGTTTTATAAAATCACTCATAAGCCTGAAATAAGCTCATAAATTGCTGTGGGAATAAAGCGGAATGTAAGGGTATCTGCCGCCAGTATCAGCATGATGATAACAGTTATACGGGAAAAGAAAATGCCCCAGCGCTTTGCTGCGCTTACCTCCCAGACCTTTTCAACGCGGTATTTCTTTATCTTGCGCATCTTCCATACCGCCATGAGTACGCCCGTAATAAGAAGCATTACCACCGCAAACATATAGATGAAGTAGAGGATAACTATTCCGCCCTCCTCAGGATCTCCGCCGCGCTGCAGCTCAAGCATATAATCCTGTATCTGAGGTACAGACATGAACAGCAGGAGCAGACCCGAAATACTGTTGAACATAGCATGCATAATAGTAGTGACCACGATGGACTTTGTTGTCACCGCGATATATCCCAGACATATTCCAAGCGTTGTTGCGTAAAAGACCTGCTGAAGATTGCCGTGAGTAAGACCGAACAGTATGCCTGTAACGAATATCGCAAAGCCGTTTCCGTAGGGCTTTAACCGCTCCAGAACAACACCTCTGTACCAGAATTCCTCAAATATAGGGGCGATAACTACAAGCTGCACCAGAAGTATAAGCGCACTGCCTATACCCTCGGGCTGGAGCTCGTTTACTGTATTGAACGAATCGTTCAGATTAGTCTCCTTGAACAGCAGGGAAACAAGCATTGTGAGGATATTCACAAAAATAGCCAGACCATAGAATGCAGGGAACATTCCCATAGCATTGCTGAAATATATCGGCTTTTTGTAAATACGCTTGCACATTCCCTTTTCGCCCAGAAGCAGAAGCACCGATGCTATAGGGATGATGTAAAGAAAAATAAACGATATAACAGATTCTATTGCGTATGCCGCAAGCTGATCCATCTCCTCAAACATTGGTGCTATCAGCGCAAGCAGTATGCTTGCCGCTGCACGTGCAACAAATACAACTATCATTGTAATGCCGATACGAACGCAGACGCTTTTGAAGCTCCGCATCTTATCTTCGGTGGGAACGGCTTCGTTCTCCGGCACAAGTATTTCCTCTGACATGTGTTCTCCTTTCTTACTCTGAGATAAGGCGGTGATAATCCGCTATCTCACTTACGGTCTCCTCTAAGCTCTTGCCGAGGCATTCTATCGTGATATCCGCGTATTCCTCATAGAGAGCTCTGCGGCGCTCAAACACCTGCTGAATAGTATCCTCTGGTCGCATGGCTATTCCGCGGCTCTTTATATTGTGCAGGCGCTTTTCTACCTCAGGTACGGGCAGGGAGAGATAATATATCATCCCGTGCTCCTTCAGATGAAGCATAGCTGTACGGGAATATACCGCACTGCCGCCTGTCGCGATAACACATCCGCCATCCTCATCGACCGAGAGGATAGCGCGCTCCTCCGCGATGCAGAATGCATCCAGACCCTCGCTGTCGATTATATCCTGCAGAAGTCTGCCTGTATCGTTCTGGATAACTATATCCGTATCTATAAATCTATATCCCATCGCCTTTGCCAGCAGAACTCCGATAGTGGATTTTCCGCAAGCCGGCATTCCGATGAGAACTATGTTCTTTTTCATGCTGTCTTTCCTTTGTTCTGTTCTGTTCAGTTTATTTTTCTGTGATGTGCATATCTTCGTCAACGATATATGTCACACTGTAGCATTTATCCTCCGATATATCCGTGCCACTCTCGTAGGCTGTCCAGTATATGGTGACTTCTCCTGCGGCTTCCGCCGCAAAAGTCCATTGCTGTGAATACCCCGGGCCTAAGTTCAGCGGATTGCGCGTTTCTTCATAAGATATCTCAGTCAGCACTCCCTCACAGCTGCACTCATACTCCCAGTATTCACCGCTGGAGCCGTTGGCATTCTGCGAGATGACCAGTGTATCGTTCGGGGAGCTGTCGCATGCTGTCAGCAGAAGTGCTCCCAATGCTATATACAGGATATTTCGTTTCATCATATCACCTCGCAGCATTTCTGCGCCGCTGTATCAGCCGTATCAGCAATAGTATAAACCATATCAGCAATAACGCCGCTGAGATCATTGCAGGCACCATCCATCGCAACAACAGATGTCCATAGCAGCATATCTCTCCTTTTGGAGATATCAGAATACTTATCTTATCTCCGTAAAAGCTATTCACAAGTTCATTCACATCTGTACCGTTACCTTTGATAAGCTGTGTAGGAAAAAGCCATTCTTCTGTATGCTGCAAGCCGCCCTCATCGACATACGAGCCATACACCGCTCCAACGGGAAGCCCGATGAAATCAATAGTGGCTTCAGCACTGTACCAACCGCCTTTTACAGCATACATATCAACAGCAAAGATCAACGAGATAACAGCAAATATAATACTTGTTATCAGAAGAGCTCTTTTCATCCTGCACTCCTTAAAACAGATCCTTCTTCAGATAGATGGAATCCTGCTCTGTTATTTCACGGATGACTCTGCAAGGATTTCCTGCGGCAAATACGCCTGCAGGGATATCTCTTGTAACAACGCTGTTTGCACCTATAACACAGCCCTTGCCGATGGTGACCCCACCGCATACGGTAACTCCCGAAGCCAGCCAGCAGCCATCCTCTATTGTGATGGGCGCTGCATATTCAAGATCGTACAGAGTGCCGTCCTCCTTGTATCGGAGCTTTCTCTCCTCATTCAGAAGCGGATGTATAGGTGTTGCTATCGTGCAGTTAGGCCCGAAGAACACATCGTTTCCGATGTTGACGGGACAACAATCCAGTACAGTGAAATTGAAGTTCGCAAAGCAGCGCTCGCCGATGGTGGTGTAGATACCGTAATCGAAGATTATCGGGCCCATGAAGCCGCTGTCCTTGCCTAAATTCGGCACTAGCTTTTTCAGTATCTCCGCGCGCTTTTCCTCCTCGTCCTCATAAGTATCGTTGAAGTCCTTGGAGAGCTTGTGCGCCTGAACTCTGTTTTTTGTAAGCTCCTCGTCGGAGGGGGCGTATATCTTGCCTGCAAGCATCTTTTCTGTCTCGGTCATGATCCACCTCTCAATATGTTACCTTATCCAGCTTCATGGTGGCCACTGCATTGAGATCGGTACCTGCGGTATGTCCTGCCAGATACTCATAATAGCCCTGACAGCCTATCATCGCCGCATTGTCGCCGCACAGGGAGAGCGGAGGCACATAAAGCGTCATGCCGTTCTTTGCAGCTCTTTCCTCAAGCATGGAGCGCAGACCGCTGTTTGCCGCTACGCCGCCTGCAAGAGCGATAGTCTTATAGCCGCTGTCCTTGGCAGCCTGGATGAACTTTGAGGTAAGTATATCACTTACAGTGTACTGGAAGCACGCCGCAAGGCTGTTCACATCTATCTCCTCGCCCTTTTGCTTTGCGTTGTGAATAAGGTTTATCACAGCCGTTTTCAGACCCGAAAAGCTGAAATCATAGGGATTTGCTGTCTTGGGATGGGGAAGTGCGTACTTCTTTCTGTCGCCAAGCTTCGCCGCGTTGTCGATATGAACTCCGCCGGGGTAGGGGAAGCCCATTGCTCTTGCCGCTTTATCAAATGCTTCTCCTGCAGCGTCATCTACTGTTCTTCCTATGGTCTCGAAATCAGTATAGCTATTCACCTTTACAATGTGGCTGTGACCGCCCGATGCCACAAGGCAGATATACGGCGGCTCAAGTTCCTTATGAGCAAGGTAATTTGCCGCGATATGTCCGCGGATGTGGTGGACAGGAATGAGCGGCTTGTTCAGCGAGAACGCAAGTCCCTTTGCAAAATTCACGCCAACAAGCAGAGCACCGATGAGCCCGGGGGCGTATGTCACAGCGATAGCGTCTATCTCTGCGGCGGTCTTTCCTGCCTTTTCCAGAGCCTCATTCACTACGCCGATTATGCTTTCACAGTGGCGGCGGCTGGCTATCTCAGGCACGACTCCGCCGTATAATTTATGCTCCTCTATCTGTGTCGCCACAACGGAGCTTATTATCTCCCTGCCGTCACGGATGATCGCAGCCGCAGTCTCGTCGCAGGAGCTTTCTATTGCAAGAATATCCATATCTTTTGTCCTTTTTTCGAAATTTTGGTGTATATATTACTTCACATCCGGCTTGCGGGATGTCAGGAACTCTATTGCACGCTCGATGGAATTACGCACGTGCTCCATATCCTCATTATGCAGCTTGCCTGCGTTGCGGTAATCAAAGCTGTTGCAGAACTCATTAACGTCATCGTTGAGTTCCTTGATATAGTTCTCGATAAGGCGGTCTGTAGCCTCGATGAACGCTTTCTGCTCGTTCTTGGGGAGCTTTGTCGGCACATGGGACATCAGCAGATTATAGTGCGGAACACATATATACTTCTGTGAGCAGTACAGATTGCGGAACTTCGCGTCATCCTTGAACATGGTAAACACCGTTTCCAGCATATGCTCAACGCCCCAGTCTACCTTGCTGCATACGAAGCAGGTCTCCTCTATCTCGCTGCTCTTCTTTGCCTTTGCGCCCTTGGTGAAGAAAATGCTCTTGTTCTCGAATACATTATTCCTTACCGAGGCAAGATATGTATTGAGCATAAGTCCCAGAGAAAGGCGGTTGTTCTGCTTCAGCAGGGAATTGAAATGCGTATGGCAGAAGCCCAGACGATTTGTCTCGATACGCACATCAGGCTCCATCATGGCAGCGCCCATGATGTATTCGGAGATGTGCTGCTCCACGGTGTTTCTCATGGCGCAGATAGGGCAGCCCTCGCGCGGCTCGAACACTTCATTTATCGGGATAGTGAGTATACTTTCTCGCATGGCTTTTGACCTTCCTTTTCAGAAAAAATGGTGATAAAAAGCTGAAAATACAGCCTGCTTACTTGATTTTACATTTATATTGTATTATAATTAAGATAAATAATCAAGGGGTTTGGCAAAAAAATAATGGATTTCACTATTACAAACAGCAACTTTGATATAAAGCAGACTTTCCTTTGCGGTCAGTGCTTCCGCTGGCAGGAACGGGAGGACGGTCGCTTTCACGGAATCGCGCACGGAAGATACATTTCGCTGTCGCAAGGTGATGGATGTGTTACTCTCCACGATATCTCAGAGGAGGATATACCTCTTTGGGAGGACTACTTCGACATCTCCACTGACTATGCAGAAATGATATCCCGCCTTTCTGCAGACAAAACTCTTGCCGCTGCCTGCAAAAGCTCGGGAGGAATACGCCTGCTGAAACAGGAGCCGTTTGAAGCTCTTATCAGCTTCATAATCAGCCAGAACAATAATATCCCCCGTATATCGGGAATAATCGGCAGATTGTGCGAAAGCTTCGGAACAGAAATAAACGGCGGCTACTCATTCCCGACAGCCGAACAGCTGAACGGCATAACTCCCGATGACCTCGCGCCCTTGCGTGCAGGCTTCAGAGCACGCTATATCTGCGACGCAGTGAACAAAGTAAACAGCGGCGAGGTGGATTTCTCCGAAATAGCTGTGTTACCGTTGGATGAAGCAAGAGAAAAGCTGAAGCTCATCGTAGGCGTGGGCGATAAGGTCGCTGATTGTGTGCTGCTGTTCGGATTTGCCAGACGCAATGCGTTCCCTAAAGATGTCTGGGTCAAACGACTGATGGCGGAATTCTACCCTGACGGATTACCGGAATGCACCCTGGGAATAGAGGGTATCGCCCAGCAGTATCTCTTTGATTATGTCCGCAACAACGGCGGATTAAATAACAGCAAGTAAAATATTACATAAAATTACCGAAAGGAATGTATAAAATGTATTGTAACCAGTGTGGAAATATACTCACCGAGCAGGGCGCTTTCTGCTCCTTCTGCGGCGCCAAGAATGAGGATACCGTAAATCAGCCTGCAGCTGCCGAAGTGCAGACAGCCGTAACCGAGCCTGCCGCTCCCGTTACCGAGCAGCCGTATACCGCTCCTCAGCCTGCTGCACAGATGTACACCATCCCTCAGCCGCCTGTTGGGTATATCCCCGAGCCTCCCGTTCCGCCGACAAAGCCTGTCAAGGAAGAAAAATACTACACCTTCGGCCATATTATGCTCTGCCTTGGCGCAGCCGCAATAATGGCAATAGCTGCAGGTGTATTTGCGGGACTTTACTTCTCTGTGATATAAACTGAATGTCATATATGCTTCCAACTCCGCCTTATGGCGGAGTTTTGTTATATGCAAATATAATTTATGCACAAATGGGCTGTTCGATTGTTATTTCATTTTAACAATATTGCTGTAAAATAATTGACTTTTCTTAACTAATATAGTATACTAAAGAATGGATTGTAATACTATTATCCGCTATACAGCCGATGATGGTAAACGATATCTGTACAATAAAAATGTACGGCAGGAGGATCATTTATGTTTTGCGAAAATTGCGGAAAGAGCCTTATAAGAGGCTACAATTTCTGTCTTGAATGCGGTACGCCCGTTCCGCCCGAAAATGTCGAGCCCGAACAGACAGCTGATGAACAGCCCATGGGTATGCCCGAAATACAACCTGCTTCCAACGAGGGCGGCACACTGGTGTTCTGCCCCAACTGCGGTATGCACATGCAGTCCTCAACGGCTTACTGTGAAAAGTGCGGCCAGCAGTTACAGAGCAATGCAGGCGGCAACTCTTATTCAAATCTGCCTAAGAACGGTGAAGTTCCGCTGTGGAACACCGAGCGCGTTGACTATGGCTATGAGACCATGTCCGAGGGAGAGATAGAACAGATCAACAACTTTATGAACGGCGGCGGTATCGCAGACGCTTCCGATTATGAGGATTACAGCGAAATTGGCGCAGGGGATACCTTTGCCAACGCCATCGGAGGTGCTGACGGAAGCACTATGCCTGATATAAGCGGCTCTGCTGCTGAGATAGACGCTATCACCGCGCAGTTTGCAAACATGGTACAGCCGTCTTCCAATAACGAAATGCCTGCAATAGGCTCGCAGGATACAAAAATGCAGGATGAGATCATCAAGGTGGAGAACTTTGCTATGGATAGCTCCTATGTTGATGATGAGTATGTGGATCAGGGCGCGTTGCCTGTTATAGAGGGTGCGTCTATGGAATTCGATCCCGATGAGCCTGAGCCCGAAGATCCCAATGCTTTCGAAATGACCCCCGAAGCGATTGAGGATATAACCCCTGTATACGAACCCGAAGAAAATACCTCCAACGAAGATGATGCCGCGCCTCTCTTTGCTGCTGCCGCAGGTGTAGCTGCAGCGGAAGCGCTGTCCGATGCGTATACAGCAGACGAAACTGCTCCTGTTTATGAAGAGACCGCTGTAGAAGCTCCCGTTTACGAAGAACCTGTGGTGGAAGCTCCTGTTTATGAAGAGCCTGCTGTGGAAGCTCCTGTTTATGAAGAGCCTGTTGCGGAAGCTCCTGTTTACGAAGAGCCTGCTGTGGAAGCTCCCGTTTACGAAGAGCCTGTTGCGGAAGCTCCTGTTTACGAAGAGCCTGTTGCGGAAGCTCCTGTTTACGAAGAGCCTGCTGTGGAAGCTCCCGTTTACGAAGAGCCTGTTGTAGAAGCTCCCGTTTACGAAGAGCCTGTTGTAGAAGCTCCCGTTTACGAAGAGCCTGCTGTGGAAGCTCCCGTTTACGAAGAGCCTGTTGTAGAAGCTCCCGTTTACG
>JAFTVU010000040.1 GCA_017465665.1 Oscillospiraceae bacterium
AGTGTATAACCGAGTGCAAGCTGAGATGTAACCTTAGCGATAGGATATCCTGTTGCCTTGGAAGCAAGAGCAGAGGAACGGGAAACGCGGGGGTTAACCTCGATAACCGCATATTCCAGAGAATTGGGGTTAAGCGCAAACTGACAGTTACATCCGCCAACAATACCGAGAGCGGAAACTATATCAAGAGATGCCTTTCTGAGCATCTGGAATTCCAGAGGAGAAAGTGTCATTGCAGGAGCAACAACGATGGAGTCACCCGTATGAACACCTACAGGGTCAACGTTCTCCATAGAACAGATAGCGATGCAGTTATTAGCGCTGTCACGCATAACCTCAAACTCGATCTCTTTCCATCCTGCGATATATCTTTCGATAAGAACCTGAGTGATAGGAGATGTGTCAAGACCTGTTCTTGCGATAATGCGGAGCTGTTCCTCATTGTAGGCAACACCGCCGCCGCCACCGCCGAGGGTGAATGCAGGACGAACGATTACAGGATAGCCGCCGATGCGGTTAGCAACCTCGATACAGCCTTCAACAGTGTTGGAAATATCGGAGGGAATAACGGGCTGTCCGATCTCCTCCATTGTATCCTTGAACATCTGTCTGTCTTCAGCGCGGTCGATAGCCTCGGCTGTTGTACCGAGAAGACGAACGCCTGCCTTTTCAAGATAGCCTTCCTTTGAGAGCTGCATTGCGATGGTCAGACCTGTCTGTCCGCCAAGACCTGCAAGCATACTGTCGGGACGTTCCTTTTCAATAATTCTTTTAATTGTTTCTGCTGTCAGAGGCTCAAGGTAGATCTCGTCTGCCAGAGCGTTATCTGTCATAATCGTAGCAGGGTTGGAGTTAACGAGAACAACGTTTACGCCTGCGTTCTTGAGCACGCGGCAAGCCTGCGCGCCTGCATAGTCAAACTCAGCAGCCTGACCAATAACGATAGGACCTGAGCCTATCATCAAAACTTTTTTAATACTTCTATCAAGCGGCATATTAGTTCTCCTCCATAAGCTTCTTAAGTTTTTCGTAGAGTGCATTGGGTGTCAGAGGAACCCAAGCTGTTTCGGGAGCGAACTGAACGGAGAATGCCTTAAGGCCCTCGTATTCAATTCCCTCGCAGGTTTTATCATTTGTGTTTTCCATAGTTACAACCGCAGGAGCCTTAACGCTTGCGCTGTCAACAGCGTAGCTATGGTTCTGAGTTGTGATCCACGTATGTGTGCCGTTAAGCTCACTTACAGGCTGGTTGCCGCCTCTGTGGCCGTGTTTCATCTTATATGTGTCGCAGCCGTTTGCAAGAGCCAACATCTGATGTCCAAGACCAATACCGAAGATAACTGTCTTACCCATAAGTGCTTTGATCTCCTCGATCACCTCAGGGTTAGCCTTAGGATCACCTGGGCCCTCGGAGAGAACGACTGCATCGGGAGCATCTGCAAGGATATCTGCTGCCTTTGTGTTATAGGGAACTACTGTAACCTCGCAGCCGATCTTTGTGAGATCGTTTATAACAGCTTTTCTTGTGCCGTAGTCAACGAGAGTAACGCTATACTTCTTCTCGCCCTCTGCTGCATAAACCACCTTTTCACTAACAGAGGCTGCAGCCACAACATCAACAGCCTTATAGCTTTCGATAACGCTGATGTCCTCAGGGATCTCAGTTGTGATCATAGCGTTCATTTCGCCGTTTTC
>JAFTVU010000041.1 GCA_017465665.1 Oscillospiraceae bacterium
GCCGGAGCTGCCGGAGCTGCTGCCGGTGCCGGAGCTGCTGCCTTCGGTGCTGCTTTCGGTGCTGCCTTCGGTGCTGCTGCCGGTGCGGAAGCTGCGCCTGTGAAACCTTCTTCAACTGTTACTTCGTAAACGTTACCATTAACTGTGATTGTATAATTTTTCATTATTTAATTCCTCCTGAAATTATAGGTTATGTGCAGCTGTATTCTTTATCAGCCACACACTGTCCTACCCAACTGACTCTTATTTCCAGCTGCGGTTCGGAACACGTTTGATGGAACGAACAACAAGTCCGTTTGCAGATGTCTTACCTTCAGATGCTGCAATTGCTGCTGCGATTACAGAGATAAGCTCTGTATCATCAACATACTCCTCTTCCTCAACAACCGGAGCTGCCACAGGAGCCGGAGCTGCTGCCGGTGCCGGAGCTGCCGCCGGTGCCGGAGCATTTTTCGCTTTCATCTTCTCTTCAAATACGCTGATGTATTTGAACATGCTGATTACCCAAGCGATGAAGATCAGGACTGCGAATACAACGCCCATACCCATAAGAGTATTCATACCGGCTTTTGTCATATTCTCAGCCATTGTATATTCCGGAGCAAAGGAAACACCCTGAATTGTTGTGAATTCCTCATCAACCATAAGAGTCATTTCCATATTTCTCTGCTCGAATACAGTGTTCATTCTTGCTATATAGCCTTCGACGCCTAAAGATACTGTTGCTGTCTCATAGGAAACAAGAGCGCCAAGGTCACCTTTTACGGATTCCCAGGACTTGAATGCTGTCTGCATTGTGTAATCTTTGCTCTTTGTAGCAGCTGCAAGCTGTGTAGCCAGTTCTTCATCAGTCATCTCGCTGAATGCAGTGATGTAGTTCTCAGCGAGCATCTGCATATTGGAAACTGCCTCTTCTTCAATTGTAACTTCAGCTTCAGCAGAACCAGAACAAGCAGTCAGAGCAAACAGACATAAGCTCATGCAAAGAGCAAGCCAGATTCTCTTAATATTTTTCATATATCTGCCACCTCGTATTAGATTGTGCCGTGTTTCTTGGACGGACGATCCTCTCTCTTTGTGAACAGCATTTCGAATGCTGCTACTACGCGCTGTCTTGTCTCAGCTGCCTTGATGATATCATCTACATATCCTCTTCTAGCTGCTGCCATAGCGCTTGCCTGCATAGCTGTGTACTCAGCTGCTTTCTCAGCGATCAGAGCTGCCGGGTTCTGGGACTCAGCGATCTCTTTTGCGTACATGATCTTAACTGCCGGTGTAGCATCCATCATACCGATAGAAGCGTTCTCCCAAGCGTAAACGATATCAGCGCCGATGGATTTGCTGTTCATAGCAAGACCAGCTGTACCAAATGCTGTACCGCAAACTACAGTTACTTTCGGAACACTTGCGTTAGCAAATGCGTGTGTTAATTTTGCTGCTGCTTTTGCAATCTTCTTCTCGTTGCAAGCGCAGTTCTTGTAGCCGTTAACATTTACAAGTGTAAGTACCGGGATTTCGAAAGCATCACAGAAGTTTACGAAATCAGCAGCCTTATCACAAGCTGCAGCTGTTAAGCCGCTGTCATAAGTAGCAGCTTTCTCACCATCCACGTAGGAC
>JAFTVU010000042.1 GCA_017465665.1 Oscillospiraceae bacterium
GGCGGAGAAGACGGTCAGTTTGAGCTGGAAAATCCGGATGCGGCGGCATACGGGATAGTACGTCATAAATACAGCGAGATCGACAGGGAATTTCTCTATGATCCGGATGAAGCTCTTGAGTTTTACGACAAGGTCGCTTCAAGGGAGCAGAAGGTGTTTTTCTGCACATACAGCGGATACAACGGCGAAGATCTCTCGGATATCGTCAGCTTCGGCAGTATAAATTCCGAGCGCATAGAGGGCATTGAAATCAGCGGTTCAGCGAAAGGTGTCTTCACACAGCTGAGCGTATATCATGATAAATTCTGATACACAAAAAAATTCCTCCTGAGTATAATATATCAGGAGGATTTTTTAATGATGAATACAACAAGTCTCAGCATGATGAAAGAAGGGGAAAGCTGCCGTATTGTAAGGCTTGACATGACCGGAAAAATGCGCAGCCGTCTTATGGATCTCGGATTTATTTCCGGAGCGGCGGCTGAGTGTCTGCATATAAGTTCCGGCGGCGATCCGGCGGCATACCTCATCAGCGGAACGGTCATTGCTATCCGGAAAACGGATGCTGAACGGATAGTGATAATGCGTAACGGCGATGTTCCTGATATGTTTATCAACACGCTGAAACGGCGGTCATAATGACCGCCGTTTTTTTATTATTACTCACGCTGCTTATTCGGGAAGCTTGTCGATAAGTTTAAGCAGATATCTCTGAATAGCCAGAGCGTCTGCGTTTGTTATACCGTCGCCGCTGTTAGCAACGTCGCTGCATTCAAGTCCCTCAGCTGTGATGTGATTCTTGTCAGTGCCGTTAACACCGAATGCATCGGGATTTCCGATATACTGCATAATAAGAACAGCATCAGAAAGAGCAACTTTTTCGTCGCCGTTAGCGTCACCGTAAACTACATCAGGATCAGGAACAGGATCGGGAGTAGGAGTTTCGCCGTCAGAAAGCTCGCCGTAAACGATACCGCAGCCTACTGTTGACATATAAACCTTACCGAATTCGTTCATATCGCCAACGAGGAAGTTACCGTTTCCTGTACCGCCGTAGATGTTGTTTGTGTTGATGAGAACCCATGTCTTTCCCTCGTCAGTTGAGCGGTAGATTCCCTCAGGGTCAGAAGCTTCCGGCTTGCCGTACATAAAGAGCGTATTTGCTGTGCCCTTCTTTTCGGGAGCGCCGTAGCCTATTGACTTAGCGTAGAAAACGTCTGTTTTTGTGATAGTTTCTCCTTTATCGGTGATGATGTAAAGACCATTCCAGCCTACAGCCATAGCAACCTTGTCTTCGGAGATGTATGCAAGATCGCCAGTGTGATCGCACATATCATATTTGCATACAGTGTATTTTTTGAATTTTGCGCCGTAGTCAGTACTGATGTAGAAGCTGTACTGTGCATCGTCGAGAGTGGGTTCCGTTTTGTTTATATCAGAAGCCCAGTAATCGTTGTAATGTACACCGGAGCCGTAAACAATAGCTGGATTTGCAAGGTCAACGAGAGGATAAGTTGTCTTTGAGCCTTTGAGACCTTCAGCGGCAGTCCATGTTGCGCCGTAGTTATCTGTATACTGGATAGCTGCGTTGCTGCCGCTTGCATGGAAGATTCTCACTGTGCCGTCTTTAAGTTTTGTGATAGCAAGCTTTCCGCCGCCGCTGGAAACTTTAAGTTCCTTCCATGTTTTGCCGGCGTCCTCGCTGTAGTAACCCTTAGCTTCGTGCTCGCCTACACGAGCCATTATCTTTGTATCAGTGGGGCAGTATGCAATAGCGGAAGTTGAGCCGATATTTGGCTTATACTGCGGAGGGATTGAAGTTGTATCATTGTGTACGAATCCGTCGTAGTCACCGATTGCGGAGTATGCAGCACCGCCGGGAACGCTTACGAAGTCAAGAGCAACGACTTCTTCAACGCCGTCGGGCTGGAAGTAGAACTGAACTTCCTTTTCATCCCAGACGTTATCGCATGCGAAAACGCCGTTACCGGATGTAAGAAGGATTCTTTCGGGATTTCTCGGGTCAAGGATGATACCGCTTCCCCAGTGACAAGCCTTGCCGTAGATCCAGTCATAGCCGTTTGTGTCCATAGGAAGTGATACGAATTCCTTGTAGGGATCGCCGTTGCCGTAGATAGTTTCGCCGGCACCGGGAGTGATATCCTGCCATGTTTTTCCGCCGTCTTCAGAGCGGTAGAAGTGGTCGCCCCATGCGATGCTTGTGTCAGTCCATTCTTTTTCGTACCACTGATCGGACCATACGCCGCATGTTCTTGCGAGGAGCTTGTCAGGATTTTCTTCGTCAGCCTCGATCATGCCGATAGCGTTTCCGCAGGGAGAGATATCGGTAACAGTGCCGCTTGCAGTATCATACTTGAAAGCACCGCCGGCAGTACCGCTGAATGCGAGACCAGCAATGTATGTGAAGAAAACATTTCCGTTGTTGTCGCTTGTAATAGAGCAAGGATAGTTTGCTGTCGGGAGGTCAGCTGAAAGCGAAGCGAACTTATCGTCCTTAACGCTTGCAACGTGGATATTTGCCTGACCTGTAACAGAAGTTCCTACATAAACCTTGCCGTCCTCTATAAGGATACAGCCGATACCGTTCTGCTGATTGTATTCCTTTGAGGGTTCAGTACCTCTTACCATGTGATCTGTCCACATAGGATATTTAAGCTCACCGGGGAAAAGACCGAGAGCGTCGTAACCGTCAACGGGCTTCCATGTCTTACCGCCGTCAGTAGACTTGATAAGAGCGGAGCTGCCTGCGGTAACATCGCCGCCGGCATAGATAGTATCGGGGTTGTCAGGGTCAATAGCGATAGGCTCGATACACTCACGTCCGTCGCCGTTGCCGTGAACCTGAATAAGATCTGTAACGTCAGATTCTGTGAAAGTCTTACCGCCGTCAGTTGTCTTGAAGATAGAAGTCTTTGCACCTGAGAAGTAAGCACATCCGCAGAGGAAGTAAGCTGTGTTGTCATCTGTAGGATCAATAGCGATACCCTTTACGCTGAGGAGACCTCTGTCAGCTTCAGTAAGGAAACCGAAAAGCTGATCCCACTGTTTTGTTTCGTAGTTGTACTTGTATGCACCGCCAAC
>JAFTVU010000043.1 GCA_017465665.1 Oscillospiraceae bacterium
CGAAGGGAACTCCTTATGTATCTCTGCACAGCGGTCTGCTATATCACCGTAGATGCCCTTTTCATTTTCGTGGCAGAGGATAACATCGCTGTTTTTAGCTGCTTCGATAAAGCAGCCCAGTCTTCTGAAGACCTCATCCTTGTACTTTTCCTGTTCGCCCGACGGAACATAGAAGCTGAACATTCTGATGTGCTTTGCACCGAGGATATCCGCGATCTCAAGTCCGCGCCTGAAATAATCAAGATGCTCCTCAAAGCCATCACCCATACCTGTTTTACCATAGGGAGAGCCCAGCGACCAGACACCGAGTTCCGCATCGTCAAGCTGTTTACGGACTTCCTTTGCTTTCTGCAGTGTGATCTCGGAAATATTCTGTCCGTCAACACCTCTTATTTCAAGAAAGTCCACACCGTTATCTTTCATTGCCTTGATCTGCTCGGATATTCTGCCATCTGCCTCATCGGCAAAGGCTGCAAGTCTGAATTTCATAAGGAATACCTCCGTTTCATTTTCTGATTTTATTGTAGCATGAACGTTTTAGCATTTCCATTGTCTTTTTAAGCAAAATATATTGCAAATCCGCGCAATATATGATACAATACTGTCAGAGGTGATAGTATGCTAAATGAATACAGCTTCGGGGATATCTATATCCGTCACGCAATAGATCACTCCCCTGATGAAACAGATTTCACCATGCACATACACGACCGCTGTGAAATATACTTTTTTGTTTCCGGAAACGTGGAATATCTTGTGGAAGGCTCAAAATACCCGCTGAACGAAAACAGCCTTATGATAATGCGTCCTGCGGAAGCTCACGCGCCGAAGATAACAGGCAGCAGCACCTATGAGCGCTATGCAATAAATTTTCCGCTCTCTTTTGCAAGCCCTATCGACCCCGACGGTTGGCTGACAAAAGCCTTTTCTGAGCGTCAGCTTGGAAAGGACAATATGTTCAGCGCGCCTGAAATGGATATGGTATTGGCAAAGAAGCTGTTTTCCGAAATGTGCACCGATAGTGAAGATTACGGAAAAAGGCTTACCATAAATACTCACCTTATAACCCTGCTGGATATGATAAACCGCGCATGGAGCGAAAAGAAAATAACAGGCCACAGGCAGCAGAGCATGGCAGAACGCATCGTGATGTATGTGAACGAACACCTTACAGAGGATATTTCTGTTCCGCGTTTAGCGGAGCACTTCTATATCAGTCCATCACAGTTCAACCGTGTATTCAGGCTGGCAACAGGCGCTGCTCCGTGGGAGTATGTGATCAAAAAGCGGCTTACCATTGCTAAAGAGCTGCTGAGAAACGGGATTTCAGCACAGGAAGCGGCAGAGCGATGCGGCTTCGGGGATTATT
This sequence comes from Oscillospiraceae bacterium, assembly GCA_017465665.1. GTDB lineage: Bacteria > Bacillota > Clostridia > Oscillospirales > Ruminococcaceae > CAG-115. The sequence goes on from JAFTVU010000043.1 coordinate 1,370, forward strand.
CCGCATTTTACAGGGCGTACATTAAAAATTACGGTCACGCGCCTAAGCACAGTCAGATAAGCGAATGATCGCACAGCTCTGTCATTTTATCTGACATATTTCTTGACAATACACAAATCATGTTATATAATATAGAGTATATCAGTTCAAAACTTTTCAAGGAGAAAAATAATATGCAAATGAAATTCCATATTCCTGATTTCTGGAAGCACTGGGAATTGAATCTCAACCTCATAGATATGATAAGAGAGCATCCCGAATATTTCTATGACGGTGTTGAGATAGCTTCCTGCTTCGGATGCTTTGCCCCCGCATTATGGAACGGCGGCAGAGCCTTAGGCGGCTATACCAGCAGAGAGCAGATCAGCAATACCATCAAATGGTTCAACGAGCGTAATGTTCCAATACGTTATACTTTCACAAATCCCACTATCACCGAAAAGGATCTGAAGGATCCGTTCTGCAACCGTCTTTGTAAAATGGCGGAAAACGGCTTCAATGAACTCATCTGCAATGTACCTGTTCTTGAAGAATACATCCGTGAAAAATATCCGAAATATCCGCTCATCTCCTCCACCTGCAAGCAGCTGGAGGAATACGATCAGCTCATGGCGGAATTTGAAAAAGACTACAAGCTGATCGTTCTGGATTATAACTGGAACAATGATTTCGAGCGTCTTGCTATGATCCCCGAAGAATACCGCAGCCGCTGCGAGATACTCATAAACCCCTACTGTATTCCTCATTGCAAGAGACGCGGAGAGCATTACAGAGTTCTCGGCGAATGCCAGAGAAAATGCGCTGCTGTATCAAATGGCACAAGCGATCTTACTAACCTGGAAGCAATGTCAGGAGCAACCGATTTCAACTGTGACAATACATTCTTTAATTTCTATCAGATCACAAAATTCAGTACCTTTGTTCCTCGCGAGAATCTTGATCGCTATATGGAAATGGGCTTTAACAACTTCAAGATAGAAGGAAGAGTAATAAGCAAATATAACGTTCTTGAAAGCTATGTATATTATATGGTAAAGCCTGAATACAAGGACAAGGTAAGACTTGAACTGCTCACTGCTAAACCCCGTCAGCCTATTGTAGCTCCTACCCCTGGATCACTGGCCAAAGCAGCAGTCACCAGCAGACTCAGATAAGCCATACATTTCATCAATTATATGAAAAACAAACAGTTTAACCAGTAAATTTATAGAAATTGACTATTGCAAATAATTGGTTGATATGGTATACTACATTACAAGGAATATGGTATTCCTGTATGAGGGCAAAGAATCAATCAACATATTAGGAGGATCGGTTATGAACAATATCGAGCTCAGCGAAAAGATAAGCACATATCTCAAGGGCAGCAAAACAAAGGCTAAGAAGATCAAGGAGCTTGTTGCAGTACACTTTAATCTTCTGGATGTTTCCGAAAATATGTACATCGAGATCAAGGATGGAGTTATCTCTGTAATGCCTTACGAATATAACGACAGACAGGCAACAGTTACAGCTTCCACCGAGGTGCTTGATAAGCTGTTCTCGGGCACTCTCGCAATGGATGAAGCGATCTCCGCAGGCTATGTTAAGATAGAAGGCGACGAAGCTAAGTTCAAGGCACTTGCTGCACTGATCCCCACAGAGAAGAAGGAAGCAGCAAAGAAGCCCGCTGCCAAGAAGGCTCCTGCAAAGAAGGAAGCTCCCAAGGCTGAAAAGAAGGTTGCTCCCGCTAAGAAGGAAACAGCAAAGACTGAAGCTAAGCCTGCTGCAAAGGCAGAGAAGAAGGCTCCTGCAAAGAAGACTGCTCCTGCTAAGAAGTAAAATAATCAGTAAAGGAAAATGTCCGCTTTTCGGCGGACATTTTTTGTGAGAAAAATGAAAAAAATAATCGGTTTTTTCAAGGGCAATGCGGTGCTGACGATATCGCTTGCCGTAGCGGTTATATCCGCATTTATAGTGCCGCCGAACAAGGACTATATAGGATATGTGGATGTGCCTGTTATCATCCTGCTGTTCTGTCTTATGGCGGCAGTTGCCGGTCTTCGCGGCATAGGCGTTTTTGACGCGCTCTCCAGAAAGCTGCTTTCAAAGACCTGCTCAACACGGATGATAGCTTTCATTCTGATGAACCTGTGCTTCTTCGTTTCAATGCTTGTAACAAACGACGTTGCACTCATTACTTTCGTACCGCTGACCATAGGTCTTTACGCTGGAAGCACGATGAGTTCGCAGCTTATCATGACGATAGTGATCGAGACCGCCGCTGCAAATCTCGGCAGTATGATGACTCCCATCGGAAATCCTCAGAACCTGTTCCTGTTCCGCCATTTTGAGATGAACGGCAGCGAATTCATTTCCGCTGTACTGCCGCTCGGTATAGTCAGCTATGCAATGCTGTGTATCGCTGTACTGCTTGTAAAAAAGGACGACCTCCCCTCCCCCGATGATGCATCATCCATAAGAGCAGGATGGCGGCTTTGGGTATATGCAGCGGTATTTGTAATATGCGTACTCTCGGTCGCAGATATCATCAGCGCTTACATCTGTCTTGCAGTCACGGTAATAGCAATGCTCGCCGCTGATGTGCGGCTGTTCTCCAAAATAGATTATCCGCTGCTGCTTACATTCGTATGCTTTTTCGTGTTCGTTGGAAACCTCGGCAACATCCCCGCTGTTGAGCAATTTATCACTCAGCTGCTGGCAGGCAGGGAGCTGCTTGTATCCGCAGCGCTCAGTCAGGTGATAAGCAATGTGCCTGCCGCTGCTATGCTGGCAGATTTCACAGATAACGCAACGGAGCTGCTCCACGGTGTGAACATAGGCGGTCTCGGAACTCCCGTTGCGTCGCTTGCAAGTCTTATCTCCTATCGGTTCTACTGCGCTGCAAAGGATGCGCGTAAAGGCAGATATATGCTGGTGTTCCTTGCGGTAAACTTTGCAATGCTGACTGTTTTGATGTTATTTGGAATAATTTTATGATTTATGTTGCAAAAAGACCGATAAAATGGTATTATATAATTAATATTATATGAAAAGGAGTGTCTGACATGAAAGTTCTGGACAAGCTGTTCAAGCTTAAAGAGCACAAGACCGACATCAAGACCGAGATCATTGCAGGTATAACCACATTCATGACAATGGCGTATATCCTTGCAGTAAACCCCAACATCCTTTCCGAAGCAGGAATGGACAGAGGCGCAGTGTTTACCGCTACTGCCCTCACCGCTATGCTTGCAACGCTCATCATGGCGTTCATGGCAAACTATCCGTTCGTGCTTGCACCGGGCATGGGTCTTAACGCTTACTTCACCTATACCGTTGTAATGAATATGGGCTATACATGGCAGGAGGCTCTGGCAGCCGTACTGGTAGAGGGAGTCATCTTCATCATACTGTCGCTTACCAATGTCCGCGAAGCTATATTCAATGCAATACCACTCAACCTGAAGCATGCCGTAACAGTGGGCATAGGATTATACATTGCATTCATAGGTCTTCAGAATGCAGATATCGTTGTGGATTCCTCCACGCTTGTTACCGTATTCTCTTTCAAGCAGTCTGTGGCTAACGGCACGTTCAGCAGTCAGGGTATATGCGTAGTGCTGGCACTTATAGGCATCCTCCTTACCGCAGGCCTCATGGTCAAAAAGGTCAAGGGCGGTATACTCTGGGGCATTCTCGGAACATGGGTGCTTGGTATGATATGCCAGCTAACAGGTCTGTATGTGCCAAACGCAGAGCTCGGCTGCTACAGCCTGTTCCCCGATTTCGGCAGCGGAATATCCGTTCCCTCTCTGGAGCCTATCTTCTTCAAGATGGATTTCTCCAACTTCCTTTCGCTGGACTTCCTCGTGGTAATATTCGCATTCCTGTTCGTTGACCTTTTTGATACACTCGGAACTCTGATGGGCGTTGCCTCTAAGGCTGATCTGCTGGATAAGGACGGAAAGCTCCCCAGGATCAAGGGTGCGCTCATGGCTGACGCCATCGGAACAACAACAGGCGCTATGCTTGGAACCTCCACGGTCACCACATTCGTAGAAAGTGCCGCAGGTGCTGCAGAGGGCGGCAGAACAGGTCTCACCGCGCTTACATCCGCACTGCTGTTCGGAATATCTCTGGTGCTTTCGCCTATCTTCCTTGCGATCCCTGGCTTTGCTACCGCGCCTGCGCTCGTAATGGTAGGCTTCCTTATGATGACCTCCATCACAAAGATAGACTTCTCCGATTATACCGAAGCGATCCCTGCGTTCATCGCAATTATGGCAATGCCATTCATGTATAGCATCTCCGAGGGTATCGCAATGGGCGTTATCTCCTACGTTGTCATCAACATGATCGGCGGAAAGTTCAAGAAGATATCTCCGCTGATGTACATTCTGGCTGTGCTGTTCGTACTGAAATATATACTCATTTAAAGCGCAACACATCAAAGGCGGCAGGAATGCCGCCTTTTTTATTGATACAAACCATTGCCAAACAGGAAATATTATGGTATAATAAAAACAGCTTTAATCAAAAGCTGACGCTTTTGCGCTGTTTTTATTGAACGGCTGACCTAGCCGCTTTCAGCGGCTAGCTGCTATGCAGCCATCAAACACTTCGTGTTTGGGGTCATAGTATAATAAAAACTACTTTAATTAAAAACTGACGCTTTTGTGCTGTTTTTATTGAACGGTTGAAAAGACGGCGGTCGCCGTCTGTGCTTGTCGGCACCCAAACGCTGCTGCGTTTGTTTTTATGGTAAAATAAATATATTTAATACTCCGTTCTTACGGAGATAAAGGAGAAATATTATGAATATAACAAACCTTAAAGAAAAACTCAGCGCCGCTGCACTCAAGCAGTATCGCTGCAATGTTTCGGAATGTACCTCCGAGCAGCTGCACAACGTCCTCTCGGGTGTTGTGATGGAGGAGCTTGCTCCCGCTTGGGAAAAGAGCAAGGCTGCACACGACAGCACCCGCAAGGCAAGCTACCTTTCAATGGAGTTCCTTGTTGGCCGAGCTATCTACAACAACCTGCTGTGTCTTGATCTTTTAAAGGACGCCGAGACCGCTCTGGGCGAGCTTGGCGCTGAGCTCTCAGACATGGAGGAGATAGAGGATGCTGCTCTCGGAAACGGCGGTCTTGGTCGTCTTGCAGCCTGCTTCCTTGACAGTGCCGCAACACTTGATCTTCCCCTTGACGGCTATGGCATCCGCTACAAGTATGGTCTTTTCAAGCAGGGCATAAAGAACGGCTTCCAGACGGAGACTGCGGATAACTGGCAGAAGTTCGGCGATCCCTGGGGCGTTCGTTGTGAGCGCGATACAGTTGTCATCAATTACGGTGACGGCGCTGTAAACGCTGTTCCCTATGATTATCCCGTTATCGGCTACGGCACTGAAAACGTTGGCACACTGCGCCTGTGGCAGGCTGAAGCAGCAGAGGAATTTGACTTTGATCTGTTCAACCGCGGTGATTTCGCAAGAGCAAGCGATGCTAAGACCTACGCCGAGGATATCTCCCGAGTTCTCTACCCCAACGATGAAACTCACGACGGTAAGAAGCTGCGTCTCAGACAGGAGTACTTCTTCAGTGCAGCGGCTGTGGCTGACCTCATAAGAAAGCACAAGAAGCTGTTCGGCAGCCTTGATAATTTTGCTGAATACAACTCCATCCAGATGAACGATACTCATCCTGTTATTGCTCTGCCCGAGTTCATCCGTGTTCTCATCCGCGAGGAGGGCTACACCTTTGACAAGGCATTCGACATGGCACAGAAAGTATTCGCCTACACCAACCACACCATCATGCCAGAGGCACTGGAAAAGTGGGATGCAGGACTTATCGAGGAAGTAGTTCCCGATGTCTATGCCGTTATTATCATGCTGAACGAAAAGTTTGAATCCGAGATGTTCAGACTCAAGGTGCCTGCAAAGAAAAAGAATGTTATGAAGCTCATAAACGGCAATACCGTACACATGGCAAACATTGCAATGTTCGGCTCTTCCTATGTAAACGGCGTTGCTCAGATACATTCCGATCTGCTCAAGACCACTGTACTCAAGGAGTGGTATGAGTTCTATCCCGAGCGCTTCCAGAACAAGACCAACGGTATCACCCAGAGAAGATGGCTTGCGCTGTGCAACAGCGAGCTTTCCGCACTCATCACCGAACTGCTGGGCAGCAATGAATGGATCACCGATCTCGACAAGCTGGCTGAGCTGAAAAAGTACGCAGACGATGAAAAGACCCTGCGCCGCTTCATGGATATCAAGCACGAAAAGAAAGTGCAGCTGGCTGAGTATATCGAAAAGTGCGAGGGCATAAAGATCAACCCGAATGCTGTATTTGATATCCAGATCAAGCGCCTGCATGAATACAAGCGCCAGCTTCTGAACGCACTCTCTATCCTCTATCTCTACTATGAGATCAAGGACGGAAACATAAAGGATTTCACACCCACTGTATATATCTTCGGTGCAAAGGCTGCTCCCGGATACTACCGCGCAAAGGGCATAATCAAGCTCATCAACGAGATCGCAGATATCGTAAACAACGACCCCGATACAAAGGATCTCATTCAGGTAGTATTCATCAGCAACTACCGAGTATCCTACGCAGAAAAGCTGGTAGCCGCGTGTGATATTTCCGAGCAGATCTCCACCGCAGGCACAGAGGCTTCGGGCACAGGCAACATGAAGCTGATGCTCAACGGTGCGGTAACTCTCGGCACTATGGACGGCGCCAATGTTGAGATAGTTGAGGAAGCAGGCGAAGAGAACAACTACATCTTCGGCGCAAGAGTTGAGGAGCTTGACGAGATAATGCCCGAATACGATCCTCGCTCTGTTACAGAAAACGATCCTAAGATCAAGCGCGTTCTTGATGCACTCATCAACGGCACAGTAAACGACGGCGGAAACAAGGTGTTCAGAGAGCTGTACTTCGCGCTCATGGCAGGCGCAAGCTGGCACCAGCCCGATCATTACTACGTTCTGGGCGATCTTGACAGCTATGTGCAGACAAAGCTGCGCGCAAACAAGGATTACAAGGACAGCCTTGCATTTGCTAAAAAGTGCTGGATGAATATGTGCAGCGCAGGCAAGTTCAGCTCAGACAGAACCATCGCACAGTACGCAGAAGAAATATGGCACATCAAGCCTGTTAAGCTCTGATAACCCATAGTCGGCATATCTATAAAGCCTGAGAAGACAGCAGCTCTTCTCAGGCTTTTATATCGTTCAATGTATTTAACTGCAAAATATTCTCATATTTTCATGCGCTTATCACAATAATAGGGTATACTGTAATCATTGATAACAGGCTCATACCATTTTGAGGTGAAAATATAATGCAATTGAATTTCAGGGCGATGGCAGCGCTGTGCTCTGTGGCGGTATCTCTCAGCTCAGGCTGCGAGAGCGCACCTGCTGACAGCTCATCGGGAGGGATCTCCCCTATCTTCACGGAGGGAAACCACGGCGAGAGCCTGATCGAGCCCTATTCCCCCACAGAAGAAGATATCACACCTGCACAGCTCGCTGACTGCACTATAGAGCTGAGCGCACAAGGTGCAGAGATCACGGGCAGCGGCGCAGTCTGTGACGGAGATACAGTGAAGATACAAGGCGGAGGAGCGTACAGGCTCAGCGGCAGCGGCACACTGCCTGTGATGATCGAATGCGATGAGGCTATCTCTCTTATACTTGACGGTGCGGAGCTCAATGCGCCTATCAGAAGCACAGGAGCAGCACAGATAAAGCTGACACTGGCAGATAACAGTATAAACACTGTAAACACAAACGCATCTGCAGGCATAAGCGGAACAGGTGATATCACTGTAAATGGCACAGGACAGCTTAATATAACAGCAGAAAACGGTATATACTCCGATGGTGCAGTGAAGCTATGCGGCGGCACTGTTGACCTTATGGCCGAAGCAAGCGGAATAAGCTGTGGCGGTTATGTGATCTGCGCAGGAGCTACTCTCGGAATACGCAGCGGCTCAGATGCCATAACGACCTCCGACAGCTATATCAGCATAACGGATGGAAGCATAGCTATCACATCCGATGGCAACGGTCTGCGTGCCCCTGAAGCGGTGTTCGTTTCGGGCGGCGAAACTGAGCTTGACTGCGGCGGCGGAAGCTCTGCGGTAATGTTCATTGAATCGGGCGGCAAATATCCTTACGGCAGACACGGCGGCTTTTTTACCGATGGTACGGAGGAATTTGATTTTGACGAGCTGAGCTCAGGCGACAGCGCCTTGCCCGACAGCAAAAAGGGCATAAGCTGCGGCGGCATAATACGCATAGACAACGGAACTGTGAAGATAGATTCCGCCGATGACGCTATATCCTCAAGCGGAAATATCATTCTGAACGGCGGTGAGCTTTCTGTTTCCAGCGGCGACGACGCCTTTCATTCAGATAGTATCATAAATGTAACGAGCGGCAGTATCAACGTCCTTAACAGCTATACCGCAATGGAGGCGCTGGCGGTGGATATCGGCGGCGGTGAGCTGCGGCTTTCCTCCTGCCGCGACGGAATAAAGACCGCAGGCGGCAACGATATGAGCTTCTACCACGGTGATAATGACAGCTCCGAGCATTATGTCAGTATTTCAGGCGGAAATACAGTCATAGAAGCAGGCGGCGATGGCATAGATGCAGGCGGCACTGCTGCCATGAGCGGCGGCAGCATGACGATATACTCAGCGGCAGGCAAAAGCTTTGGCTCACTGGATTACAGCGATTCCTTTGCGCTTAGCGGCGGTACGCTTGCAGCATTCGGCTCAGATGGCTTCACAAGAGCGCCCAGTATGGTATCAGGCGTGTGCCTTTCCGTAATGGCTGAGATACCCTCAGGCGCTGCTGTAAGGATAGAAAGCGGCAGCGGAGATATACTGTTCAGTACAGTGCTCCCCAAAGCCTGCAGCACGGTGATATTCTCCTCAGAGGAACTGATAAGCGGCGAGGAATACCACATATACGCCGATGAAGCTGAAATAACCTCTCTTACCGCTTCACAGGGAGTATGCGGCGACGGACCGAGCAGCAGAGGCGGCACGCACGATAATATATCGAACGGTACAGGTAATTCAAGCGGTATCGTAGCATAAAACAAAGCTGCTTCTGAGCTTTCAGAGGCAGCTTATAATTTATAACGGGCCCTGCAATGATACAGGGCCCGTTCTGCTTATATTATACTGTAGCCTTGTGGAATACTTTCTTACCCTTGCGGATGATGACCTCTGTCTCGATAGCGATCTGAGTGTTAGCATCCTCGATGACAACATCATCAACAGCGATACCCTTACCTGCAACAAGGTTTCTTGCCTCTCTCTTGGAGGGAGCAAGCTTTGTAGCAACCAGCAGATCAAGAATACCGATCTTGCCGTCAACCACCTCTACCTTTGTAGTAGGCATATTCTCGGTGTTGCCCTTGCCGCCGAAGAGGTTCTTTGCTGCCTCAAGTGCCTTGTCAGCCTCGTCCTCGCCGTGAACCAGCTTTGTCAGCTCGTATGCAAGTATCTCCTTAGCCTTGTTCAGCTCGCTGCCCTGCCATGCGTCCATCTTCTCGATCTCCTCAAGAGGCAGGAATGTCAGCATACGGATGCACTTCATAACGTCTGCGTCAGCAACATTTCTCCAGTACTGGAAGAACTCAAAGGGAGAAGTCTTTTCGGGATCCAGCCATACAGCGCCCTTTTCTGTCTTACCCATCTTCTTGCCCTCAGAGTTGAGCAGCAGTGTGATGGTCATTGCATGAGCGTCCTTACCCAGCTTCTTTCTGATAAGCTCTGTACCGCCGAGCATGTTAGCCCACTGGTCATCGCCGCCGAACTGCATATTACAGCCGTAATCCTGGAACAGCTTGTAGAAGTCGTAGCTCTGCATTATCATGTAGTTGAACTCAAGGAAAGTCAGACCTCTTTCCATACGCTGCTTGTAGCACTCGAATGTGAGCATCTTATTTACGCTGAAGCAAGCGCCTACCTCACGCAGAACATCAACATAGTTGAGGTCCAGCAGCCAGTCAGCATTGTTGACCATGATAGCCTTGTCATCGGAGAAATCGATGAAACGGCTCATCTGCTTCTTGAAGCAGGCGATATTGTGCTCGATATCCTCCTTGGTGAGCATCTTTCTCATATCGGACTTACCTGAGGGGTCGCCGATCATACCTGTACCGCCGCCCAGAAGCGCGATAGGCTTGTTGCCTGCCATCTGCAGTCTCTTCATAAGGCAGAGAGCCATGAAGTGACCTACATGGAGGGAATCTGCTGTGGGGTCAAAGCCGATGTAGAAAGTAGCCTTGCCCTCGTTGATCATCTTTCTGATCTCGTCTTCATCCGTTACCTGCGCGATAAGACCGCGGGCAACGAGTTCGTCATAAATCTGCATTTTTGTGTTCTCCTTTTATAGTAATGTTATTATTTTTCAAAAGTGCGTTTACACTCTTTTCTTATGTATTCACATACCTGCCGCATCGGCTGTCTGTCAAGATACTTTCTGTATTCCTCGGGATGCTTCGCGGGGAAATCATCCTCCACATCAAGATCATGCTCGTAGTAATACTTCTTCTCTGACGTTTCAATGGTGAGCACCATAGTATATGTGATGCCGTATCTGTCGTTCTGCGTTTCAACATCGCACAGTACACACGTTATGTCATAATACGGTATCTTTCTGCTGAGAAAGCCATAATGGACATTCACATACTCCGCTTCCGCGGTTATCCTGCCTCTGCCGAGCTTCAGCTTGATGATCAGTGCGGCAACCATTACCGCCACACAGCCAAGATACGCACAAAGACCTCCGACGCTGCTGATATCCACGCAGTTAGCAAACAAGCACAACAGCACCACCAGTGGAATGAACGCCATCGCCAGAATAACAAATCTTGTTATGGGTGTGCCGTCAAAGCCGCACTCAACAGCTTTATTGTCTGTCTTGTCTGCCATAGCGCCTCCTTACAACGTAAGCTCCATATTTATCGTTCTCGACTTCATCCGTTACCTGCGCGACAAGTTCACATACAACGAGTTCGCTTTTTTGTTCCGCATTATATTGATTTTGTATTTAAAAAGTGCGTTTACACTCTTGCTTTGATAAATTCGCTCAGCTTTCGCATAGGCTGACTATTAAGATAGGTTCTGTATTCCACGGGATGATTTGTGGGGTAGTCCTTGTCAACATTCAGCTCCTGCTCATAGCGGTAGCTTTTGCCGTCCTTGGTTTCGATAAGCAGAAACATCGTGTAAATAACGCCGCCGTAGCGTGTTCCCTGCGATTCCACCTCGCAACGGACATTTGCTATCTCGATCAACGGAATTTTTCTGCTGAGAAAGCCATAGTGTACATAAACGTCATTTCCATCAGTCGTAATAGTGCCCTTGTCTAGCTTTAATTGAATTATACATGCCGCCAGCATAACAGCACTGCAGAAAAGAAATCCGATAAGACCGACCACCGCATTTACAACAAAATACACACAGCTTAAAAACAGGAAGATCAAACCGAACATTGGTATCACCACCATCGCAGTAAGCAAATGCTTTACGGTGGGTGTGCCGTCAAAGCCGCACTCAACCGGTTTATTATCTGTCTTGTCTGCCATAGCGCCTCCTTACAGCGTAAGCTCCAGCCTTATCGTCCGTGGGATCATACCCTGCTTTTCATAAAAGCGAAGTGCCTCGGAATTTGCTGCTGCCGCGCCCAGCTGGATGCGGTCACATCCGCGCTCCAGAGCGAAGCACTTAACTGCTTCAAAAAGCTCCGTCCCGATACCGCTCCTGCGGTGTTCTTCTGCTACCGTAAAGTGCTCGATGTAACATATCCTCGCAGGTGTACGCTCCGCTTTTTCAGGGTCAAAGATACGGTACACTGCGTATGCGCAGATCGCTCCCTTTTCCTCGGAAATGAGGATCTCAAGCTCCCTGTCCTCCAGAAACGACTGCATCTCCAGTTCATAATACTGCGGAAACGGAGTCCTGTAGCTTTCGGGAGCTATTCTTATATGATACTCATGAAGCTGCCTGAACAATACCGCAAGCTGCTTTGCATCATCGATAGTCGCTTTTCTTATCATATGTTACTCCTTTCAAAAACTAATCTGACGAGTAACCTCCATAAACGATGGAATTTATCGAAAATTCCACTGATACCACCCCTTTCAGTAATATAAAAAAGCCCTCCTGCATATTGCAAGAGGGCGAATATATCGCGGTACCACCTCGGTTTACGGCATAACAAATGCCGCCTCGAACAGCTTTAACGGGCTTACCCGTGCCGCACTACTCACAGAAAAACCGCTTCGCACAGCCGCTCAGGGATGTAATTCGTCTGCCGTTATCTTACTGTCTCACACCGCCCGACAGCTCTCTGGAAAGGATAAACGGAGCTACTTTGTTCCCGTCAACGCTTTGAATATTCAACTAGATGAATTATAGCATACAAATCAGAATATGTCAAGAGGGCGGAAAGCCGCCCTCATAATTATTACAGCAGATCAGCGATGTCCAGTACAAGTCTCTCAGACTTCTCCCAGCCGAGGCAGGGATCGGTGATGGACTTACCGTAGCAGCCCTCGTCCACTTTCTGAGCACCGTCCTCAATGTAGCTTTCGATCATCAGACCCTTTACCATGCTCCTGATCTCATTGGAGTGACGCATGCTGTGCAGGATCTCCTTGGAGATACGAACCTGCTCCAGATACTTCTTGCCGCTGTTTGCGTGGTTTGTATCCACAACGCAGGCAATGTTCTGAAGATTCATCTGGCTGTACATATCATACAGCATCTTGAGATCCTCGTAGTGGTAATTGGGCAGGCTCTGGTCATGCTTGTTCTGGAAGCCGCGGAGGATAGCGTGTGCGAGCGGGTTACCGTCAGTGGTGACCTCCCAGCCTCTGTAGATAAATGTATGCTGAGCCTGTGCAGCACGGATAGCATTCAGCATGATGGAAAGTGTGCCGCCTGTGGGATTCTTCATACCTACAGGGCACTCCATGCCGCTGGCTGTCAGTCTGTGCTCCTGATCCTCAACGGAACGTGCGCCTACAGCAACGTAGCTGAGCAGATCGCTGAGGTAACGGTAGTTGCTGGGATACAGCATCTCATCGGCACAAACGAGCTTTGTTTCAGCGATAGCGCGTGTGTGCAGCTTTCTTACCTTAACGATACCCTCCAGCATATCCTCGCCCTTTGTGGGATCGGGCTGGTGTACCATGCCCTTGTAGCCCTCACCTGTTGTACGGGGCTTGTTGGTGTAGATTCTGGGGATGATGATGATCTTATCCTTGACCTGCTCCTGCAGTCTTGCAAGGCGGCCTACATAATCCATTACAGAATCCTCATTATCTGCGGAGCAGGGACCGATGATGAGCAGGAACTTATCGCTCTTGCCTGTAAATACATCAGCGATCTCGATATCGCGCTGAGCCTTGACCTGCTTTATCTCCTCGGAAAGAGGGTACATCTCCTTGACTTCCTTAGGAACGGGAAGCTTTCTCTTGAAGTTCATTGACATGATATTGTTTCTCCTATTCTTTTGAATTTCAATTTCCGAGTATTAGTATAGCACTTCTTTTTTTTGATGTCAATAATATTTATCGCTTTAAAACATAAAATCGTTAAATTGTTTTAGTTTGCACATATTCAACCGCGCTTTTTTGTGCAGTTTGCTCTGCCGCAAAATATAGCTGATAATATGTAAAAAAATCTTAAAATACGCATATTACCTCTTGAAAAAGCGAAAAGATAATGATATAATATTATAGTATGTCGGAGTGTGTCTATCACTCCTAATCTAAGCTAAGAAAGAAGGAAAACTACCATGGCAGATACAATGCAGGGTATGAAAAGAACACATTACTGCGGCGAGGTAACACTCGACGCTTCTGAAGTCGTTGTAGGCGGTTTTACTCAGAGAGTCCGCGACAAGGGCAGCCTTATATTCATCGATCTGCGCGATACTTCGGGCATCGTGCAGCTGGTTTTTGATGAGACAACCGAAAAGAGCGTATTTGAAAAGGCAAAGTCCGTGCGCTCCGAATATGTGCTCATGGCAAAGGGTAATGTTCGTGCACGCGAAAGCGTAAACAAGGATATCAAGACAGGCGATCTGGAGATAATGGTTACAGAGCTTCGTATCCTCTCCAAGAGCCAGACCACTCCCTTTGAAATAGTAGACAACTGCAAGACCAACGAGGAGCTTCGCCTGAAGCACCGTTACCTCGATCTTCGCAGAAAGCCCCTGCAGGATAATCTGAAGATGCGCCACGAGGTAGCAAAGTGCGCCCGTGAATACTTCTATGAGAACCGTTTCTATGAGATAGAAACTCCCATGATGATCAAGTCCACACCCGAGGGTGCACGTGACTACATCGTTCCCAGCCGTATCCACAACGGCAAGTTCTATGCGCTTCCCCAGTCCCCCCAGATCTACAAGCAGCTGCTGATGATCTCCGGTATGGACAGATATATCCAGCTTGCACGCTGCTTCCGTGATGAGGACCTGCGTGCTGACAGACAGCCTGAGTTCACTCAGATCGACCTTGAAATGTCCTTTGTTGATGTTGAGGACATCCTTGAGATGCTGGAGGGCTTTATCAAGCGCCTATACAAGCAGGTTCTGAACGTGGATATCACCACTCCCCTGCCCAGACTGACCTACAACGAGGCTATGGAACGCTACGGCTCCGATAAGCCCGATACACGCTTCGGCATGGAGATAACAGATATCTCCGATATCGTTAAGGACTGCGGCTTCTCCGTGTTCACAGACGCTATCGCAAACGGCGGCTCTGTACGTGGTATCGTTGCAAAGGGCGCAGCAGATAAGCTTACAAGAAAAGAGATAGACAAGCAGGTTGAATTTGTACGCGGTATCGGCGCAAAGGGTCTTGCTTATGTAAGATGGGTGGATGACACTCCCAACTGCTCCTTTGGAAAGTTCATGGGCGAGGGTGAGCTGGAGGCTATCCTCAAGGCTCTCGGCTGTGAAAAGGGCGACGTTGCTCTGATCGTTGCAGATAAGAACAAGGTTACTCTGCCTGTTCTCGGTGCACTCCGTCTGAAGCTCGGAAAGCAGCTTGATATCATCCCCGAGGGCTGGAACTTCCTGTGGATCACCGAGTTCCCGTTCTTCGAGTACGACGAGGAAAGCGGAGAGTGGCTCGCAATGCATCACCCCTTTACTATGCCTATGGATGAGTGCCTTGAATACCTTGAGACTGATAAGGAAAAGGTACGCGCAAAGGCTTATGACCTTGTACTGAACGGCGTTGAGCTGTCCAGTGGCTCTATCCGTATCACTGATTACGAGCTGCAGCAGAGAATGTTCGAGCTGCTGGGTCTCACCAAGGAAGAGATCGACGCGAAGTTCGGCTTCCTTGTAGATGCATACAAGTACGGTGCACCTCCTCACGGTGGCGCAGGCATCGGTCTGGACAGACTTGCGATGCTCATGTGCGGCTGCGACTCCCTGCGTGACGTTACAGCATTCCCCAAGGTACAGAACGCAAGCGAGCTGATGAGCGAGGCTCCCTCCATAGTTTCCGAAGAGCAGCTTCAGGAGCTTGGTATCGCTATCATCGAAAAGAACGAGGAATAATTTCTATCAGTAGGGACACGGCTTGCCGTGTCCTTACAAGTTATATATCAACACAGGAAAGGACGATGCTGGTATGGACAAGCAGGAATACAAGGAGCTGGCTGCAATGTCGGCAAACGGTGATATGAAGTCTTTTTCCCGTTTGTATGAAACTATTTACCGTGAGATGTACTATGCTGCATATTATTCCCTTGCTAACGATGGTGACGCCGTGCGTGTCATCACCGAAACAGTCCGCGAGGGCTTCGGCAATATCGGCAGACTGCACACTGAGCAGTCCTTTCGCCTGTACATGATGAAAACGCTCTGCACAAAGATCCGCAGCTGCTTCAGAGATTATACCGAGGACGGCACGGTGATAAGCTATGACGCTTTCCGCTTACACCCGAATGCAGACGGTGTGGATATCAAGCAGGAATTCAACCGCCTTTCGGATACCGAGCGGCTGGTCGCCTCACTCTATGTAGGAGGCCGCTTCAGGTGCGAGGAGATAGCACAGTTCACGGGGCTGTCCTCTGCAAACGTGAAACGTAAGCTGGATCGCGCACTGGCTTCGCTTGAACTGGATCAATAACAAGGAGGGATACGCTTGACGGTATCAAAGATACATGAATACATGACGGAAAAGGTAGTGCCTGAAAGCGTCATGCCCCAGAACATTGCTGCCTGCCTGATGGACGAGGACGCAACAGTTCCTGAGCTGGACGCATTCACCTTTCTGAACAGAGTGCGCGCACTCGGAATAGGCTCGGCGGATTTCCTGTATCTGCTGGAGGGCTGCGGCGCTCCTGAACAGGCAGTCGAGAAGATAAAAAGCAATCCGGCTATGAATCTCCAGTCGCTGATAGTAACTCTGGAGGAATCGGGGCTTACCTCTCAGGACTACACCCGTATGCTCTACACTGCGCGCCAGATATGGGAAAGAACTCTCACAGTAAGGCTTGAAAAAGCACAGGAAAAAGCTGATGACGACATCGGGGATGATGTTATTTACAAAGAGGCTGTGCAGGACACCTCACCCAGAAGCGATTTCACTGTAAACATCCCCGATGATGAATATGATGAATACGTGGATGATGAAGATACCATCCCTCAGTATGACGATGTTCAGCACGGCAGTATCGGATATCAGCGCATACCGCGCGATGAAGCTCCGCCAAAGCACGGAGGAAAGATAATAGCGGCCGCTGTAGGCTCATGCGTGCTTATCGGTCTGTGTGCGGCAATGAACATATTCAACCTTGATCTGACAAAGGAAAAACCACCTGCCGCTGCATACGCAACGGATCACACCGAGATATTCACGCAGGTGTACAACGCATACAATGCAGGCGCAGTGGGCGGAGATGCTCTTATGCAGCAATCTGCAGACAACGCTGAGGTGTTCGGCTCGCTGCTGATATCAGGCGACGATGAGCTTGGTGTGTATAACGTGGGCAGCAGCGCATTTGCTGCTTCTCCTGAGCTTATCACAGTGTATACCGAAAAAGATGAAGCTTTCTCTACACTCTGCACCATTGCTCCGCCTGAGGGCGCTGAGTTCATTGAGATAGCAACCACAAAAGAGCTGCTTGCAGCAGTTTTTGCCGATGATGACAGCGTGGGCTTTGCCGCTTATGATGAAAACGGAAGCGTGCTGTATACCTGCCATCAGGTGGGTGTGCTCACCGATATCTGCACCGATAAGCCCGGCAGTATCTCTTTCGGAACTGTATACACGCCGCATTTCACCGAAAGCTTCTCAGCCGAAAGAACAGATAAATATCTGCCTATAGTATCGGCGGCAGGAGATGCTTCTACAGTGCCTGTTCAACGTATAATCCTGCCCGAAAATAGTGTAGGCTGCTCCTATGCAGTGTATGCTGAGTTCAGCCTTACGGACGGCTCGCTCATGGATACCGTTGCCGTTCTGGGCGACCCGATATACTCTGATGCTGAAAAATTCATGGCAGTGATGAAGAACGCCGAGGGCTGTGATATCATCGTCCGCGGCAACGAAAACGAGCTTATCACAACTCACCTGAGCTCTCTGCTTGCCTGCGATATGGGCAACACTGTAATGTCAGAGCTTGCGGATGATACCGAGCCGTATGACAGCTCGCCCGAATTTAAGCGCGAGTTCAATGTGATAGCTACTGCGGAAAAGCAGGCCGATGGCTCAGTTACACTGTTCCTGCGCGGCTTTGACTACGAGCCCGTATCCGCTGTCACAAACATCCCTGCAGCCGTAACGGATATCAGGATGTCTGATGGATATCTGTATATCTACAACGGCGACAGCGCTATCATGGTGCTGGATATCGCAGAGGTGACCGCTCCGAAGATAGCCGAGCTCACCGCCGCACACGGTATCGTGCGCGATGAATATGCGCTCTGCAGCAGCACGGCTGAAAGGCTCGTGAAGCTGACCCTTTACAAAAACAACAACGGTACTGCACAGGAGATAGATTCCTATATCAAATCTATAACCTCCCCTCAGCCTGTTGCTCCCGAAATGTGCGGTACGAATACATTCTACCTTGACGGAGAGCAGCGCTGCGCCGCAGCCTACACTTATTTTGACGGTGTATCTGTGATATCGGAATACAGGCTGTTCGGAAAGAGCAACACCGCGTATACTCTGTTTGATGACAAGAGCGGATTTACCGCAGGCGTTCAGCTGAACGACAAGCTGTATCTCGTATACGGCGATTACTCTATGGTAATTGAATAACATAAACGCTCCGTTGCTGCGGAGCGTTTTTCCTGCCGTTGTTGACGTTTCTGATGTAATAATGTATAATGTTCATATAACGTTTTTTCGGAGGAGCAATATGATAAAGCTGCTGCGTTACGGAAATACAAACACCTATTTCGTCGGCGGAGAAAACAAAGGAATACTTATCGACACAGACTGGGCAGGAACACTACCTGCTTTTTACAAGGCGCTGAAGCTCTGCAACATCCGCATCGAAGATATCGGATACGTTATTGCAACGCACTATCATCCCGATCACATGGGTCTAATAAGCGAGCTGAATGAGCTTGGGATAAAACTGCTGCTGGTGGATGTTCAGCTCGACTATGTTCACTTCCCGGATGAGATCTTCAACAGAGATACAAAGCTGAGATACACGCCAATAAGCGAAAACGATGCTGCTGTGATAAGCTGCGCTGAAAGCAGAACATTTCTGGCTTCTCTGGGGATAAGCGGAGAAATGATCCATACTCCCGCGCACAGCGAAGACAGCGTTTCGATACTGCTGGATGAGGGCGCTGCAATAGTCGGAGATCTGCCGCCTTTTGATACAGTTGAAGCATACAACGAGAACGAATGCCTCAGAAAATGCTGGAATGATATACTTGAGCACCATCCAAAGGTAGTATATTACTCTCATGCAAACGAAAGATATTTCTAATAAATATCAGGAAGGAAAAACGAAGATGTACAGAATATTAATGGTCTGCCACGGCAACAGCAGGATGCTGTTGCGCCGAAACCAAAACGCCGACACGGATGTCGGCGTACCTAGTTTCGGCTGCAATATTGGTAGATTATAAACATTTGGAAGGAAAGATAAAGATGTACAGAATATTAATGGTGTGCCATGGGACATTCTGATATAAGCGTTACTCTTAACACTTATACTCATGTAGGCTATGAAGATGCAAAGAGCGAATTAAAACGCTTGGCGGCTGATAATCTTCTTGAAAAAGCAAATGGTAAAGCCGTTTGATTTACCACTAATTTTACCACTTTTGCAGAGAAAATTATAAGAAAATATAAGAAGATTTGCAAAGAAACAATTAAAAATCACAGAATGCAAAATGCTCTGAAATGCTTTGATTTGCAGTAATTAAGGAGTTTAATGGTTATGTATAAAATATTATTTGTCTGCCACGGCAATATCTTGTCTGTATGTTATTATGGCGGTAATTTGCGGTAAAGTGCGGTAAAGCTTGGTATTTACGCAGTCGGTTTACTACGGTTTTAATACGAATTATCAACTATAAAATGTATTAATACACTATAATATAGCACAGCTTTTCTAAGTAGTATTGAGTTTCGATGGTAGTAATTACACCTTAATATAAAGCAGCGCAATTGGTTTATCCAGTTGCGCTGTAATTATATTATGGTATAAAGCTTATAAATTCTTTAGTATCGCAATTTTTTCTTCAATTGCTTTTTTCATATTGCGGTTGTACTGATCCACTACAACGCATGCCTTATCAAGTGCGATTTCATTTATATCAGCCCATCCTGCCACTCTTAGCATATCGTCTGCAAGCTCTTTGTTAGCTGCTTCTACATTTTTGTAGCAATATACAGTTTTATACTTGTCACCAAACATACCTTTTCCTATGTACTTGTCTTCGTAGTCTGTATCCCAAGTGGAACGATAATTTGAGATGGGGTATTCTGAACGGTGCTTACTTGCTATTAAATCAGCTATTTCGTCAGAGAACACAGTATCTTTTCTTAACATATCAAGCATTGAGTTTCTCTCAGTGTCAGGAAAAACCTCGAAAGTAACAAAACTAGCAGGTAACTTTTGACCGAAGATGCTTTCATACTCGCCAGCAATTTCTGCGAGAAGTGATTTGATCTCAGCATTCTTTTTTTCATAAATACTTGTTGGCCCTGATACATAATATGGTGCTAAATACTTACTTTTATATTGCATTACTAGCTTTAGAGCAAAAGGTTTCAATTGTGAATACGCTTTTTCATTAAATTCTCGTTCAGCAGCACTGTTTGCACTAGATTCTGAAGAGTATTCGTATCTGTATTGACCAGCTGCACCATAATAGGGAACGCTAAATTCTGATGAGTTATAGGGAAAGTCACTTTGTTTCGGTGTGGGAAGTGTAGCAATGGCTGAAATCTTCTTTGTGGCAGCAGCAATAAAATCTTTCGCTGACATCGGTTTCTGTACTTCAACAAAAGAGATGGCACTAACAGGACAATTATCAATAAGTTGTTTTACTGTTGCTAATTCGTTATCGCTGATAAGTTTACCGGGAACCGGGATTGCTTGTCCTGTGCTATCTTCCTGAAGATACTCGTTAGTTACTGTGCACAGACCACAAGAGATACATGCTGTAGATACTGCTAATTTTTTCATAGTTTCCTCCTAAATAATTTGATTAATCTGGTTGATATAGGCTTCTCCATCAGAGATGGCTTTAATTGATTGTTGTTCTAGTTCACCAGTTTGATTGAACAATGGTGCATCTAAAATCTTTTTCATAGCAACGACAAAGTTAACACAGTTCATAACAACGACCTTATCCGATGGTTGATATGATTTGACGTTAGTTCCATTTACCGATAAAAGTCGCTTTGTTTCTATGATGCTTTTTACTGTTAACACATTCATTTTTTTCAAAAGAGTTGCCATTCTTTCTGCTCTATCTTTAACGGCATCATACATAGTAGCAATAGTTTCGGCTTGCGAATAAGATACATTTGCTGCTCTCATTTGACTATTTGCTGCTGATAGTGTTCTTTCTGAGTCTTTTATCATCATCCCACCGATACCACCGCCTAGAGCAATTCCTTTAAATAGTAATCCAACTACTAACTCTTTTTCTGTTAGCATTTTGCTGCAAGATACGCTCATTCCGTTTAATTCTGCAATATCGGCATTGGATATGGTAAGTGCAGTAAGTTCCTTGATTCCTTCTCCGTTTTCAAAATTGATTTTTTGTACGGATTCATATATTTCAAGAAAATCTTTTATAGTGGTGTCAATGATGGCTTTTTTACGACGTGCTAGCTTTAGGATACTATCATCGGCTTCTTTTTCTTTTTGTTCAATGAGCCTTTTAGCTTCTTGCTCTCTAGAAAATGCTTTAGCATATTTGCGCATAGCTTGTGCATCAATATTTGAAGATTTATTTACTTGTAATGCGGTGCCGATTAAAGCACCACCAGTTGCTATGAGTATTTCAGTTAGCATACAACCTCCTATAGATTAAGTGGTCCATCGAGTTGGGCATCATATTCCTCTATAGTGTGAAACATAGCAGAAGTATTGAACATAGACAATAGTTTATGACAAAGCTTGTAATTGATATTAGAAATAACACAGGCGGATATGATGAAGTTGCTACAGCACTTACAAGCCTTTTCACAAAGGAAAAGATGTACGCTTTATCTCTTGGCGTAAAAAACGGCAAGGAAATTAAAAGCGTTGATGACAGATATGTAATGGCTGACGGAGAATTCAGCGACCTTGAAATCGTTGTGCTGACAAGTATGAGTTGCGGTTCGGCAGGAGATGGCTTAGTCTTGTATCTGTCGAGGCTTCCGAATGTAACGGTTGCAGGTCTTACCGATCCGTCAGGAATAAATCAGGAAACAGGCGGAGAAGTCTATATGCCCGGAAATGCTATTGTTGCCTTTCCCGCAGGGCTTATTCTTGACGAAAATGGCAATCCGAATATTGATATCGACCACACAAGACAGAGCAGAAATCCTGTTGATATTAAAATTCCTCTTGATAAGGAAGCGGCACTTAAAATATTCAGTGGTGAGGACTATGAGCTTGAGTGGGCGATGGAGTATCTGAACAAAATGGAATAATAAAGGAGTAGTGGATATTCGAGATACACTATATATGATGACTATCTTGATGAAGATAAAACAATTGAGAAGTATCTAGAGAAAGAAGAGTAAATGGTATAGAAGTTTTTTATAAATCCCAATTTGTCGAACAGTTAGGAAAATAAGAAGTTGCAAAGGAGGTAAGAAATTGGCAAGACATAAGTTTGGCATTATGCAGAACGCTCCAAAACCAAGAAAAAGATATGATGAATACGAGCCGCAGAAGTATAACTGCATTTCTGTTGATGATGACTATATAGAAGGAATTGAGGCCAATTTAAACAATATAGATTTTTATTGGCATACACTCGATGTTCCTGCAAAAGGAATAGCATACACAGGCATTACCCTTATACCACCAACATCTATACAAGCATTTATAGATGTTATCAAAGATGTTGCAGAATTGAATGAACTTAAAGTTCTTTTGAAAAAAGCACTTGTAGGAAACAAGTGGGTAATACACTTTGGGATATAATAGTCCTATAAATTCCAATTTATCGGAATGATGATAAAAGTGAGGGCTGACGGAAAAACCGCCAGCCCTTCAAAATTCGAGTCGGAGTCAATAAAGAAAACCCATTTACATCGAAGACTTGTGAACGGGGTTTATGTATAAAGCCTTTTCCTCAAACTTCGTCTAACACGGTTAATATGTCGCTCAAAGTCTCCGCTGTTGATCAGCTGTGCAAGTACGAATTGCTCAAA
>JAFTVU010000044.1 GCA_017465665.1 Oscillospiraceae bacterium
ATATCCTGTATCTCACGGAAGCCTATCATTCTGAAGGATTTCTGTGTCCATGCAAAGGAGCGTGAGAGAAAGGACTGATAAAGCACCTGGAAGGGAAGGTTATTGTTTACGTATGCGTTCAGCTTTTCATCCTCTGTGTTGAGCACGAGATATGAGGAGTAGCTTTTATAGAAGTCGATAACGTCCTGCAGGTCGCGGGTGGACTGTGTTGTGTCGCTGTAGCGGTCAAAGAGCACCTTCAGCATTCCGTCAAGCTGAGGGAGAGCATCTCCTTCGCCGCAGTAGGTAAAGCCTACGAACTCGTCAACGTGAGCCGCTTCTCCTGCCTTCAGTGAGAAGCTTTTTGCCATAGCAAAGAAGGGAATATTCTTTCTGTTGAGGCGGGAATTGAGGTGTGCCACGTTCTGAGGGAATTCCAGAGATCCCTTGCCAACAAAATCCTTATACGTAGTGCAGAATTCGTCCATAGCCTCGCCGTTTACGAGCATTGTTGCGAAGCGGCGGCTCTTTTTTGCGTACATGGGATTTGATGCGGGGGAGAGCGCAAGCACCTTATCTCCGTCCATAATGATGCCTGATTCGTGGGTGATCGCGCCGTACATAATATCATTCATAACGGTAGCAGAGTCGCATACTGCAAGCATACCTGTCATAACGATACGAAGATCGCGGTCGCGCTCTGTAAGGTTTTCGATCTTAACTATCTGTGCCTCTGTTGCCTCGGGCATACCCTCGTACTGAGGAAGGATGAAAATAGTTCTTGTTATTTTCAGCCCACATTCAGTTTCGTATTCGATAACAGTATGGTTAGGCTTATGAGTACAAACAGCGCTTTTAACGTTTGTATTTGCATCGGCAGAATAGAATATCTGCTGATTATTTTCCGTGATATAGAACTGGCGGTTGGAGGGCTCGCCTGCTTCCTCGGGATTCATAACGCAGCGGGAGGCATAAACCTGAGTATGCGCGCTTGCGCGGAAAGCACCGCGGCCGAATGCGTCAAGAGCAGCCTTGGGAGTGGTAATCATAGGCTTGTCAAATCCAACTCTGCAGCCAAGAAGAAGGTTTACGGTGTAGTGAGTGCCAACGAAGGCGCCCTTAAGGTCTATCACGTGCTCGCCATTTTCATTGAGAAAGCCAACGCCTGCTGCTGCATATGCAATGGCATCGTTTATGATATCAGCGATATTTTGGGGAACAGCGCAGCCGTTTAAGGTGATTGTTTCGCCATATACTATATGTATGTTTCCGTCGATGGTGTCAATATAGTCGAGCATCTCCTTCTCTCCCATAATAAAATTGCAGATGGGAGCGTTGAAGGGGAGGTTGGATATTCCGAGAACTCTGCTTCTGTTGGCAGAGAGATATTCTGCATCAATATGTCCTGCAGCCTCGGGATAAAGCTCCTTTATGAGCTGAGGCGCAGTTGTGAATTTTTCTCTTGATCTTTGTGCTGTGTAGTTCATAGTGGTTTCCTTTCTTATGCAAGCTCAGCGGCGGCAGCAATACATTCGCCAAAGCGTGCGTAGCCTGCTGCATTGAGATGCGCCTGATCTGCATACATGGGGTAAGGCGCGATATATTTTTTTTCGGGGTCATAATCGGGGTTGATTTCAACGGGGGAGTTTGCAAAGTATTTCCACGTATAGCGGTTGATGCCGCTGTTGTGCCAGGCATCGTAGCAGGGAAGATTGTGATAAGCTGCAATATCCTTTATAGCTTCAGCCATAGTTTCAAGGCTTCTTCCGCTTCCTGCGGGAAAC
>JAFTVU010000045.1 GCA_017465665.1 Oscillospiraceae bacterium
CGCACAGCTTCGTGACAGGGTGTTGCTTATCCTCTCCGACGATGACGAGACCTTCAGCGATGACTGCCGCAAGGAGCTTTGCGAGCTTATGACCGAGCCTACCGTCATAAACGATATGGGCGGCGGACACCTCGGTGCACTCATGCAGATAGAGGAATACGCAAAGACCGTCACCGATTACATCATGACAAGAAGCTAAAAAGAAAAGGAGATAAATTATGTTAATGACATTTTCAATTTTAGGATTTATAGGCGGTATCCTTTGTGCAATCGGCGATATTCTTTTCGACCTCAAAGGAAAGGGCAATCAGAAAACAGGTCCCGGTGGAAACGTTGATACCAACTGGATAAAGATGGCTGATTGGCGGTTTGTTGCGTCGATAATATGTGCCTTTTTCGGCGATATTTTAGTTATGCTGGGAATTTACTCTCTCGGTATGCAGATAGCTGAAAATAACCAGACGTTAGGCTATGTAACAGCAATTCTGGGTTGTGCGGGCACTGTGGGCGGTATTCTGGTACACACATCGCTCTGTATTCAGCCGCTCATTTACAAAAGACTTGTGGAGGCAGGTCACCCCGAGCTTGTGGAGAGCGTGCTGAAAACCTTTTACAAGGCGATCGCATTTCCTTTTTTCCTCGGCTACTTACTTTTGATGACTCCTTGCGTTACATCGGTCATTGCAATTCTTACAGGCTGCATTGATGTGCCTAAATGGTTTGTATTACTCAATTCCATAGTGTTTTTAATTATCGGTGTAACATTCAGAAAGATCAATCCCAAGCTGTTTCAGGATCTGCCCGGCATTATAATGCCAAGCATGGGTCTTGCGATGCTGGGACTTATCGGCATTGTAAATCTTATGTAATGAAAAAATCGGGCAGGTGAGTTTATCACTTGCCCGATGTTTCATTATTATATCGACAGGATCAAACCTTCCAGCCGATAGCAAGCTCTCTTGAATCTACAAATCTCTTATAAATTCCGTCCTGCTGCATAAGCTGTTCATGAGTACCCTGCTCGGCAATTCTGCCCTTATCAATGACAAGGATATTATCAGCATTACGGACTGTCTTGAGCCTATGCGCTATCATAAGTATTGTCTTTTCCTTGGTGAGAGCTTCGATAGCTTCGGTAAGCTCCTTTTCGTTTTCGGGGTCAACATTTGCGGTTGCTTCATCGAGAATGATGATGGGAGCATTCTTCATTATCGCCCTTGCTATGGAAATGCGCTGCTTTTCGCCACCCGAGAGCGACGCACCGCCCTCGCCGATGATCGTGTCATAGCCATTCGGGAGCGACATTATGAAATCGTGACAACAAGCCTTTTTGGCAGCCTCTGTTACCTGCTCTATAGAAGCCTCGGGCTGACCAAAACGGATATTGTTGGCGATAGTATCGCTGAAAAGATACACATTCTGGAATACAAAGCTGAAATTCTTCATCAGGCTGTCCATGCCGTATTCACGCACATCAGTACCGCCCAGCTTTACGCATCCTCCGTCAACGTCCCAGAAACGGGAGATGAGATGGCAGAGAGTGGTCTTTCCTCCGCCTGACGGACCTACAATTGCAGTGGTCGTCTTTTCGGGGATATGCACCGATATATTGTCGATTATCCTGCGCTTTTCGTAGGAGAAATCCACATTCTCCACATCAATATCAAAGGACTCAGGCTGAATATCCTTTCCGTCAATGTCGATGGTAGGCAGGTCGAGTATCGCCTGTGCCTTTTCAGTAGCAATCTCCACATTTTTAAGCAAAGAGGTGAATGCTCCGCCTGTTTCGAGTGCAGAAAACAGTATAAACGAGCTTATCACCATCACTACGGCATTAAGCAGCGGCATACTTCCCGTCAGACAAAAATACACCGACAATGCGGATATCACAACGCCTGTAATCTTAGTGATAAAGCCCTGTGCAGTGATAAAGGGAATAAAAGTGAACTCCATTTTGGTATTGACAGCAGCATTATCGTCGATAGCCTTACCCAGTGCCCTGCTCTTTTCTCCTGCGAGGTTGTATGCCTTTACCTCTGCGATACCGTGAATATATTCCAGCACCTTTTCAACAAGCCGTCTGTCACTTTCGTCCTTTACAGGAGCAACTGACCTTGCCCTTTTCTGCATAAGCCCTGTCACAAGGATATACAGAGCTATTCCGACAATAGCCGTAAGACCTATGCGGATATCAAAACAGCATATCATTATCGTGATAACCGCAGTAACGACAAAGCCGTGGGTTGACAACATTACAACTCTTGTTGCGACATCTGAAAGCTGTTCCATAGTATTTGTTGCAACAGAAGTAATATAGCCTAAGCTGTTATTGTTGAAATATCCCATGGGGAGATATTTCAGATGCTCTGCTATCTCAATACGCTTATTCGCACAAGTAGAGTATCCTGCCTCTGTCTGGAGCATGGTAGTTTTACAGCTGATAGCCGTGTTTCCTATAATGCTTATAAGCATTATCCCAAGGGACAAAAGAATGTGCGTAACCGTCATATCTCCGCTGATAATGCCGTGTGCCGCAACTGCTATTGCGGGTATCTTCAGTGCCTCAAATATCGCCTTTATAACACCGAGCACGATGGAGAGATAAAATTTCTTCTTGTTTTTCTCACCGCAGAAATCGAAAAATCTTTTCAGAGTTTTAAACATTTTCCGCACCTCCTCTGTCTTTAGCAGAAATATGAGCCTGCCACATCTTTGCGTACAAGCCGTTCATTGAGAGCAGCTCGCTGTGCGTACCGCCTGAGTTTATCCTGCCGTCCTCGATAACATATATCTTATCGCTGTCAGTGATAGTCGACAGCCTGTGTGCAATAACGATAAGTGTTTTGTCCTTGACCAGTCTTGCAACCGACGCCTGTATTATCGCCTCGTTTTCGGGGTCAGTGTAGGCTGTCGCTTCGTCAAGTATTACGATAGGAGCATTTTTCAGCATTGCTCTTGCGATGGAGATGCGCTGTCTTTCGCCGCCCGAGAGATGTCCTCCCGCGCCGCCGACTACTGTGTCGTAGCCCTTTTCAAGTCCCATAATGAACTCGTGGCAGCCGCACTGCTTTGCAGCATTGATGACCTCCGTATCGGAAGCTCCTGCCTTTCCCATGCGGATATTCTCCATTATCGTGGTATCAAAAAGGAAGTTATCCTGTGAAACATAAGCAACACGGCTGTTGTAATCCTCCATACTCATATCCCGTATATCTGTACCGCCTATGGAAATGCTGCCGTCCTTTACGTCCCACAGCGACGCTATCAGCTTTGCTATGGTGGATTTTCCGCTTCCCGAGGGGCCTACGAGGGCGGTTACTGTGCCCTCCTTTATCTCCATGTCAATGCCGTGGAGCACCTCTTTTTCGTGGTAGCCAAAGGTAACTCCTTTGAGCGAGATATCATTATTTTTCGGTACAGACTTGCTGTTTTCGGGACGGATAAGCTCCTCTTGTGTGAGGATATCTGTGACCTCTCCGATGATGGTGCCCACCTTTGCAATATCGTCCATATATCCGCCGACGGTAATTAGCGAAGCAAGAAGACCTACCGACAGAATTATCGTCTGCACGAAAACATCAGCAGCAATCATTCCGTTGCTGAATAATATTCCTCCGACAGGAAGAACAGTAAGCATTGTCGCAGGAAGCACCGTCATAGCAAGGGTCTGCGGAACTATACATCTTCTCATCCACTCAATGTAACAGTCTGCACCTTCCCTTGCGGCGACAACGAACTTGTCATACGAGCTCTGCGCCTTGCCGAACGCCTTGATGACTTCAATTCCGTTTATGTATTCAACAGCGGTGTCATTAAGCGCCTTTGTTTTAACGATGGTGTTGCCGTAGCTTTTCTCATAGCCTATCATCATAAC
This sequence comes from Oscillospiraceae bacterium, assembly GCA_017465665.1. Classification (GTDB taxonomy): domain Bacteria; phylum Bacillota; class Clostridia; order Oscillospirales; family Ruminococcaceae; genus CAG-115. Next base: position 3,875 of record JAFTVU010000045.1, read on the forward strand.
GGAAAACGCAATGATACCAATAGGGACTGTTCCGAGAGTTGCCAACGCCATTCGCCAGTCAAGCACAAACAGATAAACGAGTAATCCGACAGGCACAAGCAGATTTGAGGTAAACTCGGGTACAACGTGCGCCATTGTAGTTTCAATGCTGTCTATACGCTCTACTATAACATTCTTCAGTACTCCCGAGGGGGTGTCAAGCACATAGCCCAGCGGCAGCTTCGACAGCTTTTCGCAAATCCGTTTGCGGATATTTCCAAGCACTGTAAAGGTTGCCTTGTGAGAAATAGAAGTAGATATGGCATGAAACAGCGATTTTCCGAGCCACAGCGCAGCTATTATCAGCAGCGGAGTGAGATACACTCCGAATTCGCCTATGCCCGAAAGCAGATTTTTAACTATATCTCCCATCAGGAAGTACGGCAGTATCCCGCATACAACACCCAATACCGCCATGATAACGCTTAAAAGCATCATTGGTCGGTGCTTGTCTGCAAACTCCCATATCCACGACAGGGCAGACCTCTTTTTTTCTTTGTTCAAAACACTTATCTCCTTTAGTTAATGATTTATGTTAGTGTTAACTAACATTATAAACGCAAAAATTTCAGAGCATCGCCCTGAAATCTTAGTTACATATTATACATGCTTTTCCATGCAAGA
>JAFTVU010000003.1 GCA_017465665.1 Oscillospiraceae bacterium
ATAATATTTTTCAGCCCATACGCAGTGTCAGGTCTTCCGGCTTGGAATCATACGCGCTCTGCCGGCCTTACCACGGGATGACCCTCAGTGACCCGACCTTAGTCTCTGACCTAAACGCAGCTTCCTCACGGCAGCGGGGACTGCTGCGGAATTTCACCGCATTCCGTTTTGCCGCCTGCAAAATGAACCAAAATAATTATACAGCAATACTCCAATAAAGTCAATAAAGCCGCGGCAGGAACATCCGCCACGGCTTCGTTGTAATATTAAAATCGTTTCAGCAGCTCCGAGAGCTCCATCACTGTGATATTCGCCTCGGCTGCGCCTTTTCCTGCCGCACCGACAAAATATGCGCCCGCTTCAAAGCAGGTGACATCAGGCAGCAGCGTTGTATCCGCACCGCGCAGGTCTGTGGCTATTCCTAAGCCTGTACGCTTCAGGAACGCTTCTTTTTTCACCCAGATGCGGATGATATCCCCGCCGCTCTCTGCTATGGAACGCTCGTTTTCGCTCAGCACACGGGAACGCATATTTTCACTGACCTTGCGATCCCTGCGCTCGATATCAACGCCTATATCCTCTGTGCCGTCAGCGAATGCAGCACACACCGCTCCCTTTGTATGAGAAAGCGAAAACTGCACTGCTCCGCCTTTAAGGTACGGCTTACCGTGAGCGCCTTTTTCAAAAGCTACCTTTTCAAATGGTATGCCTGCTCTGCGCGATAGCTCTGAACGCACCAGAAGCCCTGCTACCAACGACTGTACTTTCTGTTCATCGTTGCGCTTTCTAAGAACAGCATCCTGCCTCGGCTTACTGACGCAATGCAGATAGCGCTCGACATCAGCGAACTGTACACCAGCCGTTTCAATAACTATTATGTCCAAAATAGTCCTCCCGTATATCGACTGCCTCTTGCCTTTATTCCTCTGCAAAGCTGTCTCCGCTATCGGATTTCCTTGCCGCTTTAAAAAGCGGGCTCTTTTTTGTCACCATTTTATCTGAGATACCCTGTTCTGTACACAGCTTCAGAGTTATCTTTCCACTCTCTATCTTAGGGTGACGCAATATCCTTGCTCTGCCCTCGCATTCTCTGCGCGACACTGCAAGAAAACAGAACTTCTCATCCTCATAAGGTGCATCTCCACCCTTGAGCTGCTTGTGCAGCTTGGTTCTCGCCACTCTTGCCGTGAAATGGCACCAGTCATCCTCAGGGAGCACGCACTCGCCGTTATGAGGACACGGTGCAGCTATATATCCACCCTCGCTCAGCAGGAACTTTCTCGCCTCTCTAAGCTGAGAAAAGCCCTCGGGCGTTCCCGGCTCGATTATCAGCAGCAGCTTGTCTGTACTGCGCCACAGCTTCATAAGCGCCGCTTTTCTTGCGGACGACGTAAGCTCGTTCAGGCAATATGAGGATATAACAAGGTCCGCCTGCTCCGATATTTCAGCGGAGGAAATATCCCTTTTTATCCACTTTGCGTCTATACCGCGAGCCTGCATGAGCTGCTTTCCGAGAGCCATCATGCTCTCCTCACGCTCAAGGCAGGTGATATTATCACAATCCGTAAGCAGCTCAGCAGCATGGCTTGCCGCTCCTGTACCTGCGCCTACATCAAGTATGGATGTGATGTCCTCGTCAAAGCATTCAAGCGTAAGCTCCAGCGCTCTGCTCACCGCACCAAAGGTAGCAGGCATTCTCACCGCCGCATAGGCCAGAGTATCACGGGCATTATTGACAAGACTCTTTCCTGCGCCGCTCTCACTGCGGTAACGCTTGGAAATACCCTCAGCGGAAGCGGTCATCGCCTTTATATCCTGGCCAACCGCCATCTGCTCTATTGCATAGCGAAGCTCGGATGGGAACTCCATCAACCTATCAGCTCCTTAAAAATAGTTGTTTCTGATCTCCTTTGCGGCAAATCTGCCCTCAAGCTGCTGTCCGTTCTCCTTGGGGTGCAGACCATCGCGCAGATATCTGCCCTCGCCGTCCAGCACCTCGAACTTCTCACATATACCGCAATTGCTGTAGCAATCTATCATCTGAACAGACATTCCCTGACACATTCTGCGCATGATGCCAAGCTGCTTTTCTGTTTTGGCATTGTGCTCGGGATTTGCAGTCTGGAGAGGAGTCATAACAAAAACGCGGCATTCGGGATACTTCTCCTGTATCATCTGAATGCACCAGCGCATAGCGCCTGCCTCTGTAAACATATCGATATTATCGTTGTTTTCAAGACTCTTTCCTGTGAGCGCCTTTTCGGGATCTCCGAAATGATCCTTGTCATCATTCGTACCCATAGCAAACACGAAGATATCGGGAACGGGATGCTCGCCGCTTTCTACCTCTGCAATAAATCTCTGTATATGTACCACAGCGCAGTTATTCATGCGCTTCTGCATCTCTTCCGCATCATCAGTGGGCAGCCAGCCGTCGCTGATACCTGCAAAGTCAGGCGCACCGAAATCCTGTGTGGTAACGCTCTTTCCGTTTACATCCACAGTGCGCTTGTACCATACCGCACTTCCTACCGCCACATTGTGATGCGACTTCATCTTAAGCTCATTGAAAACGTGATAAGACCACTGATTTCCGGCAGTGATACTGTCACCGTCAACGCCCAGATTCAACTTTTCAAATCTATCCATAAGCTACCTCACAAAAAATAATATATATTTTATTTTAATATAAAATCGCTCATTTGTAAAGAGGTTTTTACAAAACTCCGCTGAGATCGAATTCAGGAGTATATTCCTCCTTTGCCGAGCTGCGCTCCTGCATAAATCCGTCCAGTCCCACATCCAGCACTGTATCCAGCACCTTATTATACTCAAATGTGGTTATCCTGCGGTTCATGCGAGGGTGCTCCTTTGCCTTGTAAAAGGGTGTGTACTGGCTCATCAGGCTGAAAAGGATATCCTTGCCGAAGCGCTTGCCGAGCTGCTTTACTATCTCCACCGAATCCTTGTAAAGATACGGCAGGACAAGATGGCGTACCACTGTACCTTTTTTCAGCAGGCCATCCTCAAGCTGCGGCTTCCCTGTCTGTCGAAGCATCTCAGCCACCGCATCCATTGCAGTTTTGAAGTAATGCGGTGCAGCCGACAGCTTCGCCGCCTCCTCGGAAAAATACTTCACATCGGGCAGATAAATATCGATATATCCATCAAGCAAGAGTAAAGTTTCAACGCGCTCATAACCGCCGCTGTTATACACTATCGGGATATGCAGACTGTCACCCGCGATATCCAGCGCCTCGATTATCTGCGGTACGAAGTGCGTGGGATTGACGAGATCGATATTATGCGCGCCCTGATCCTGAAGCTCAAGAAATATCTCAGCAAGCCTTTGTACCGTGATATCCGCGCCCTTGTTCTCTGCGCTTATATCATAGTTCTGGCAATAAATGCACCGCATAACACAGCCCGAAAAGAACACCGCGCCGCTGCCGTTCGTTCCGCTTATGCAGGGCTCTTCCCAATGATGGAGCATAGCCTTGGCTATCCTCAGCCTATCTCCCGCACCGCAGAAGCCTGCCGCCGCGCGTCTGTCAGCTCCGCACATACGCGGACAGAGAGTGCACCCCATATTTTCCTCCTCGCAATAAATTCCCAAACAAGAAGTTCGGGAATTTAAAGTATTCAGTTTCTTTCCTTTACGGTAATGTTGCGTACGCACTCATAAGCAGGAACGAACCAGCCATCATCATTATGAGCCACCTGCATATTCACCGCCAGCACGCCGTTATCCACATGGGTGAAATTAAGCGGACTTTCAGCCACTACATCATAAGTGAATACCAATGTAACATCCGCAGGGATCTCGGCAGTACCCTGAAATATGAATCTGAAGCTGTCGCAATCCTCAAATGCAAAGGAAGCAGTAGAATCCTTGTCCTGAAGTATGGGAGCAATAGTCTTTTCACGCTCTACCAGCTTATCCTCCTGCCCCTTCTCCACTTCATAGATGTTTTCGGCGGAGATCATCACACCATTTCTCACGACCGCACTGAGACGGAGATTTTCGTAAGTATAATCAGGCTCAACAGGTCTGCCCTTTGAATCTATGCCGTTATAAATACTGCCCTCTACCACATAGGTGGTGGTATCTATCTGCTCTGTGCTGATATTGAATACAGGCGCATAGATGACGCTCTGATACTTCGCCATTATCTCTGTTATCTCATCAACGGATACAGACTCGCCATCGGACGCATTTACAGTATCAACTATCTCCGATAACGTTTCATTTGCGCTGTAATCGGTTATGTAGACACGGGTAACGGATGTACCGTTCTCCACGTTGTTCTTGATATCTCCGCAGAATACCATCTCCTGTGCGGTAAGCATGAGCACCAGATAGACTCCGAGCGCTCCGATAAGCAGCACTGTCAGCACTATTCCAATAACTATCTTCATAGTCTGTCCTCGTTTCGTCTAGATTAAATGCAATACAGGTTTGTATCCCAATCGGGAATGTATGCATGATGTCTGAGATACAGCTTATACCTCTTGTTGATAGAGGCTATCTGAAGCGGTATCGCAAACATATCCTCATTTCTGTGATAAAGTGCCACATTAAGACGCGGCTTAAAGCTCTGGAGCGTCTGCTTTGAGCCGTTTATCGCCTGCTGCTCGCTGCCCTCCACATCATACTTTATCAGGGTGGCCTCGCCGCCCTGCAGCATGTGGTCAACGCTCATCATCTTTACTTCTCTGCCGCGCTTCACAGTGCCGCTGTCCACCTTGGAGCTCCTGCCTGCTCGCATACTGAACATCATGGTAGTTTCACTGTCCCATGCGCCGCAGTTGTACGCTTCAAGCAGACCTGAGCCGATCATATACAGACGGCGCTTGAGCTTTTCGTAGTTCTTGTGATCAGGCTCCATAGCATACAGCTTACGGAACTGCATGGAGGTCTCGTTAAGGAACTCCACCAACGTATCTCCGTTATATGCGCCGAGATCCACATATATCTCCTCCGTGCCGACATTCAGAAGATCGAACATCTCCTCACGGGGAGTCTCACACTGCTTCAGCAGCAGAATATCACCACTGAGCTTATAGCGGATAACATTCTCAAAAACCTTTCTGGACTGCTCATCCGCCAGCATATCATATACCGACTTCAGCTCCTTATAATGCTCCCTTGCATATTCCAGAGTAAAAAGTCCATCGCCTACAACTGGCACATTCGGAGCATAAAGCTCGTGCTTTTCCGCCATAGCATATATTCTTTCCATGACATCGGGCATCTGAGTGCCGAAGCATACAAGGATGATAAAATCATCACCGTACAGCTCCTCTATCTCGCTGAGCTTCTTCACGCGTATACCCATGAAGCTGTGACCACGCACAAATTCATCGCTCGCCATTATATCATCGACCTCTACGCCGATATCATCCAGCACAGCGCGTATCTTCTCTGCGCCATCTCCCATGCCGTAAAGCACTATCTTTTTATCCGTCTGCTGAAGATGATCCCACAGACAGGTATTTATCGAATCAAGAAAAAAAGCCATTTCAACCTCTTATATCAGAGCATCTTCAGATCTTCCGATTCCTTTACGCACTGAACGAATGCATCGGATATCTTGGATCTGTCAAGATTATACAGCAGAGAAATACGGTCAACATTCTCCCAGTTACCTTTCTCATAGCTGTATGCAAGATTATAGACATCACTGTAGATCCCGCCTCTTCCCAGCAGACCGTTCTTGATGTCATCCGTCAACGGAAATTCCTGAAGCGTACGCTCAAGATTACTTGTACCGCAATGATCCAGCATGGAAAGCAGACCCATAAGATAATACGAATCAGCGTCCTTCGCAGCCTGGGGTATCATCTTTGCTATGTTGCGGCAGAACTTAGCCATGACAAGAGAAAGCCTCATCATCTCAACATTGTCATTACGGGTAATGCGCTGCATTCCCATAAGATATATCCATTCGCGCAGGTAATCGAGACCCAGGATAACAAGCGCCTGATTTATAGACGATACCCTGTTACGGACACCGAAATAAACCGAATTGATAAGTCTCAGCAGACGCTGGCACATAGCGGTATCTCTGGAGATCACCTCAACGATATCGCTTATCTCAGGCTCCTCCTGGGATACCAGCTGCATCACCTGCATGAAATTGGTAGTAAGCGGTGCAAGACTGCTCTTGGACATTATAGTGGGACGTGCGAAATAATAGCCCTGTGTAAAGGTGCAGCCTAACCTTTTTGCGTATTCATACTCCTCAACAGTTTCTATCTTTTCGGCAAGGATTATCTTGTTGCAATAACGGCAGACATACGCAGTTTCCTCTATCTTATTCTGAGGTATGCGAAAATCTATCTTCACGATATCACCGATCTGGAACAGCTCGCTGTATGTACTGTTATATTCAAAATCATCCAGAGCAAGAGTATATCCGCGCTCCTTCAGATCCTGACAAGCATCCACAAGCTCGCTGTCTATCATGAGATTTTCCAGCACCTCTACAACAACGATATCCGGAGATATCATTTTCGGCACGCCGCGCTTGAGCAGATTTCCCGTAAAATTGATGAACGCCTTTCCGCCGCCGATAATATCACGGATATCCAGCCCGAAGAACGCATTGGTCACCACATCAGCAGTGGATTCATCGCCGTTCGTGCCGTTGTATATATTCTGTTGTCCATTGCTGCGGTACAGCAGTTCATAGCCATATACCTGATTTTCATTATCAAATATCGGCTGCCGAGCCATATAAACATCCATCGATGTGCTTCACCTTTCACTGTTAAAAAGTTACGTCTGCATAATTATTCGTATTATAATTATACACTAAATCGCCTGTTTTTTCAAGCACTGTACAAAAGTTTTAAAATACTGTCACAATTTCGTTAGATTTGCACAACATTTGTGTTTTATCTTTGTATGTAGAAAAGAAATATTTGATGATATTCACAAAAATAAAAACCGCCGAAAAAGGACCTGCGAGACTAAGCATATCCAAATTCAGCCTGCGGCAGATAAATCGGATATGCCATGTCAAAGCCCCCTGCGGAGGCATCCTTTCGGCGGTATGTTGGCTTTTTTAGCATCAGAGGTTTTTATTCAGCGACTGTCCTGTTGCCCTTCCGACAACTGCGCTGTTATAATAGCCTATCTTCTGCTTGGTCTGCTTGAGCTGCTCAAGCTCCTTGCGGGAATCAATATGCTGATTTCTGAACTGTCCCGAAATGACCTTATCCTTATCGAGGATACGCTGCTTGCTTATGGATATATTCCTTTGAACGAGCTGTATCTCCTTATGGATATCGTCAAGGGGCATATTCACATAACTGCCGTTCACAAGCGCTCTGAGAAGCGCACGCTCCTCATTCTGCTCCATATCGATAACGCTTTCAAGGCGCTGCTTCAGCTCCTCCAGCCTGTCGATAAGCTCATTGCGTTTGAAAAGCGAGCTCTGCAAAACCTCGAGTTCAGCATTTATCATAGAGTCTGTATGCTTTTCATATTCCTGAAATGTATCATAGATCTCTCCCAATATGGAAAGTACAGCCTTGCATCCGATCTCCTCTGACATAAATGCATCCCCCTTCTTGGATGATCCGGCGCCCGTCCCGATTTCAAGACGGACGCCGAAAATATTATTTTATTTCTTTGCACTGTTCTGTGCAGCCTGCGCCTCGATCTCTTCCTTAGTCATCTGGCTTATCTGAGTGAACGCATCACGAAGATCCGCAACCATAGGAATTATCTTCTTGATCTCAGTAGCGTCCTTGCGGATATTCGCTTTCATAGCCTCGTTCTGGAAGAAAACATACAGCTGATCGAGATTTTTCGAGATCGGCACCGACATATCCAGCGCGCCTCTCAGTGCGCCAAGAAGCTCCTGAGCTTTGATGAGCGCGTCATTCGCTTTCATTATGTTGGGAACTTCCTCGATGGCGCAGACTCCGATGGCCAGCTGCTTTTCGATCTCGCTGTACATCTTGATGACCACCTCAACAGGAGTCATAGTCTGTACCGATTGCTTTTTGTATGTTGAATATGGATTAGACATTATTGTTTCTGCCCTTCACTCTTTCACTGTATTACATTCCGCCGAATCCGCCGAAATAAGAGCCGATATAGCTGGACTGATTGTTCAGATCGGACATCATGGATTCCAGATTTGTGAACACGCCCCACCAGTAATCCTCGCGGGAATCATACTTATCCTGAAGACTTGCGATACGGTCTCTGAGATTCTCCATCTCCTTGTAGAGTGTACTGTCAAGGATAGTGGAGCTGTTCTCAAGACCTGCCTTGCGAACCAGAGTGCCTCTGTTCTGAACACTACCGGAAGCCTTTACAGCACCGTCAAGGATACCGTCAAGCTGCTTCATCAGACCATTCTCGGTGTTTGTAAACAGCTCTGTAACAGCATCAAGATTTGTAGAAAGCATCTTATCAAGCTGCTCTTCGTCTATCTGAAGCTTTCCGCGCTCCATAAAGTCATTGGAGGTCTTGATACCAAGGCTGAACAGACCGATCTTGGAGCCGTCATCCAGAGTTACAGTGTTATACAGTGCAGTACGCATCTGAGACATGATGCCGGATACAGTTCTGTCATTATACAGAACACCCTGCTTAGCCATGTCCTCCCACTTTTCGATCTCTTCCTCGCTCATCGCTTCCTTTTCCTCATCAGTGTGAGGTTCATACCTGTCACCGCTGGAATCAGTCGCAGGAGCCTTGCCGATGTACTCATATACATCCTCAATAAGCTGATTATAATCATCTACAAAGTTCTTGATGATCTCCTTGACATCATCATTACTCTGCTCGATATTTACTGTAAATGTCTCGCCGACAGCGATATCATCTGTGAACTCAAATGTAGTGCCGTCCAGCTCATACTTGTTCTCGTTGAGGTAGATAGTCTCACCGTCAAGCTCGATTGCTGCATTGTGACCCAGCTCAAAATCATAGCTGCCGTTAGCATTTGTGATGCCGAGTGCAGTTGTCAGATCATTTGCCTCAATGCGGATATCGCCTGCGCCGCCCATCTCCTTGGCCTCAAGAGTGAAGCTGTTTGACAGTGCGGAATAGCTCATCTTGACATTTGCATCGCTGGCATTCACTGCCTTAACGAGGGAATCGATAGATGCGTCAGCGCCTACGGATATCTCAACATCATTGATCTTGAGAGTATAGTTACCATCTGCGTCAGGAGCAAAGCCCAGCTCGTCAAGTGTGGTCTTGCCTGTGATCTTGTTGGAGGATGCACCCTTGGCAATACCCATTGTGCCACCCTCTGTCATGTGAACAGTAAAGTCCAGACCCTGACCATCCTTGGATGCAACAAGATCAGAACCGTTGAGCGCAAAGGTTATGCCCTCGCTTGCATAAGCGTCATTGAGCGCATCTGTAAGAGCGGCCGCATTCTTATCCTCGGCAGCCTGAGCGGAGGAGTAGCTGTATTCCTTCAGCTTTTCCTCATCTATCTCTGCATCGTCCTCAAGGTTATACGCCTTGCGGTATGCTGCTTCCTTAAGCTGGTTGTACTCTTCAAGGATAGCTTCGTTGCCTGCATCATCCTTGCTGTCGTAGTAAGTACTGGAAACACCCTCAAAGCTTACATTCTTGACTGTACCGCCGATATCAAGGCTCATGGTATTTGTGCCTGTTACAACACTGCCAAGATTGAGAGTATGTGTTGCAGAAGCCTCTGTCAGACCGAAGTTGCCGCAGTTCTCTGTTACAGAAACGCTTGCGTTACCGCCTACGATAAACTCAATGCCGCCATCATCATTGAACTCAGCCTGTAAGAACCACTCGTGACCATTATCAGGATCAACAGCACCCTCAATAGACATGACATTTTCAGAGTTGATATGGTTGCCTGTATAACCGAAACCGATCTGAAGCTGAGCATTAAGATTGTTCAGCGCATTCTCCTTGACAGCGTCCATATCAACATTACCGTCAGCATCAACAAGACCCTGACCGGAGAAGCTTACAGTCTTGGCAACACCGCCAACCTTTATATCCATGGACATATTGAATACTCTTGTGGTCGTACCGTCGGCATTTTCAACATCGATACCCTTGATAGACTGAATAGCCTTATCCATATCCAGCTTGAAGCTCTCGGGCTTGATCTCCTTGCCCTTTACGGTGCTGGCAGTAGCTGTCTGCTGAACAGTGAACTTGTGAGTGCCTGCCTGTGAACTTGAAGATGTAGTTACGGTAAGACCATTTGTAGAAGCGCCTGTAGATGAGCTTATCTTTGCGCCGAACTTGTTAAAGGTAGATGCGCTCATTAAATAAGACTTCCTGTTAAGAACATCAAAATACTTGTTCTGGAACGCAGTCATCTTCTTTGCAATAGCCTGATAAGCCTCCTGCTGCCAAGAGAGCTTTGTGAGCTTCTTGTTCTGGTTATCGATCTTTGTCTGGTACGAAGTCATCATCGCGCTGATGATAGATTCGGTATCAAGTCCTGATACCATACCACTCATACGAATAGGATCTGACATGATTTATTCCTCCTGTTTGTGAGATTTCAGAAGCGCTGCAAGAGCGTTGCTGGGGATGTGGGCTGCCTGTTCGTTTGTCTGGCGTGCAGCCTTAAGCTCGCTTCTGATTATTTTTACATCCTTTGGTGCGGAAATGCCTATCTTCACCTTGTCCTTGGATATCTCAAGTATGGTAACTTCGATATCATCGGAGATGACTAGACTTTCATCCTGCTTTCTGGTTACTACTAGCATCCCTCACCCCTCCTCATAGACCGGCGCCTTGAATTCATAGTGCTCCGTAAGGATCACCTGAGCCGCGATATTATCACGGGTATTCATGACGATGGGGCATCTCAGGTTTATCGTGGTCTTACGGTAATCATCAGGGACGATCGCAACTGTAAGACATCTGTAAGGAGTGTCTGCATCCACCTTGATAAGCTCCTGCTCCTCATCAGATATTGCGAACTTATAATCAGGATAGATCTGCATTGGGTCATATACTACAAAGCAGGGCTCTTTGCCATCCACGGACTGGAGCCACATCGGGAACTGCTCGTCTCCGAGAGGACTGAGCAGCGCGTAGCGCTTTGTATCCTCAAAACCGATTATTCCGTTAGGAAACTCGATAATGGTCTTTTCATCGATCTGAACTTCACCGAAATCTCTTGTGATAATATTCATCAGATTCATCAGCCTCGTATCAACGAAGCCTCTCCTTTCTGCATATCGGACTTACATCATGTAAGGGGCGGCTCGTAATTGGGATCTGCGCTGGCAGGAACGTAGATAGGACCTCCCAGATACTCGATCTCTACGCGCGGTCTGTCGCGGACGATAAGCTCTACGCTGCCGGGGATGAACTCCATCGGCATTCTCGCCATCGTATCCCAGTCGATATCCTGAGATCCGAGCTGATAATCGATATTGAGCTTACCCTCATCAAAGGTGATGTTAGCGCCCTCCTTGGGAAGAAACTCCATTATCGTCTGCATTGTAGCGCCTGCGCGCGCATTCTGCAGCGCAAGCTCTGAAGAAGACATTCCACGTGCGAGCGCGTCACCGTTGGAAGCTACCTTGGCAGTACCCTGAAATGCGAGCGACCAACCCTCCTGCGCTTTCTGCTTGAGCATATCGCCATCGGTCATGTGTCCGAGTCCGAGACTCTTTCTCGCCTCGTATGTATCAATGTTGATCTTAAGGGGCTCAGCCTCCATAACGAAACCGCCGTTTTTAGTTGTGATATTTACTTTAGGCTGTCTGTCTTCAGGAAGCTCAAGCTTCGCCTTAGTGATCTTTATCTCTATCGAGATAGGAATAGTTGTGATTTTAAGCAGATTGCCATCCATTCGGAACACCTCCTAAATTATCAAAATCAACGTATGTAACTGAATATGGTATTGGGGATTACCGCGCTGGACATCTGTAAGCAGGCATTGTAAAGCGCTTCATAGGTCTTGTACAATGTGATCTCAGATTCCAGATCGCTTGCCTCAAGGGATTTCTGCCTTTCCTTAAGGTTGAGCTCACGGGTATCATATCTGTCGGTATTGAAAGAAATAAATTCCTCCATATTACCGAGATTTGCGATCTCTACCAGCAGATTTTCAGATGCTGTTACGATCCTGTCGATACAAGCATTTGCATAGGCTACATCGCCGTTCTTGAATGCCTGCGCTGCGTCAAGTGTTATCTGAATGTAGTTCTGTGAATAACCATATTCATTTTCCACTGTTGCTTCATTCTTAGCGCCTGCTGTGCTCATAACATACACTTTCATATCATCAGGTGCAGTTATATTGCCATCCGCATCGATCGTGGGAACTACCTTGCTCTTGGAATAAGCTGCATCGATAGCATCCTGGATCGCCGCCTGGCTTTCAGCCTCAGATGCGCCTGCCTGGAAAGTGATGGTCTTCTTTTCGCCGTTCAGGAACACATCAATAGAATAATCATTGTCATTCTTCAGCGTAGCAAGATCGATCGAAGCTGTATTCTCATCCGAACCGCATCCTGTCAGCTCAGCGCCGTTGAAAGAAACTCTCAGACCTGTCTGAGGATCTACCTCCTGTGTATCCTGATTGATTACCATTCCAAGTCCGATATCTACATATACCTCGTTGGAATAAGGGAAATCCGCATGGTTATCATAAGCATTTATCGGGACGCCGTGATAAAGCACCTCTGTTGCGTATCCATCCTCGCCGTACAACAGACTGAAAGGCTGCTCCGCGTTGCTTTCACCACCGAAGATAGCTCTCTCTGCACTGTTTGTGTTTAGGATAGAAACCATCTCACGAGCATATGTTTCAAGCTGCTGACCGAGTATCTGCAGGTCAGTGCTTGCGTCCTTTGTGGTGTTGCAGCCGTAGATCAGAGTCTCACGGATCGTAGCAAGCTGATCGGATACCTGAAGCATCGTTGTCTCAGCCTCGGTATAGAACTTATCCGCAACCTCAAGATTTTCCTTGTACTGCTTTGTACGGGAGAGCTGCTTTCTCACTGTGAGCGCCTTTGCGGCACCCAGAGGATTATCACTGGCACGGCTGAAATCTCTTCCTGTAAAGATCTTCTGCTCGGATGAATATTTATTTGTTGCCAGTCTTTTAAGGTTTCTGTCGTAATTACGAAGAACCGTTGAATTAGTTATTCTCATTCGAAGCTCCTTTCGCTATTACAGACCGACTCTGCCTGTGCCGTTGATAAGCTTATCAAGGCAATCGTCAAGAGTTGTCAGCATACGGGAGGATGCGCTGTACCACTTCTGGTAGTTCAGCATGTTGATGCCCTCCTCGTCCATATCGACGCCTGAGACCTCGTCTCTTGCGTCCAACAGGGTATCCACAGTGGATACCGCGCCGTCATAGCGACTCTTTTCATAGGTTATCGTCTGAGCCAGACGGTTACTTACAAAGCTTATGTACTGGTAAACATCGCCTCGGAAGTCGTGCGCGTTACCGAACTTCAGATCGCCGTTCTCAAACTGCGAGAGCAGATACAGGACATTTGTATTCTGAAGAGTTACGTTACCCGTTTCATCGGTCACCTCGTCCCAACCGTAGTGGTACATTCCTGTGACCTCATCAAGAGTTCTCACCTGACCGATCATTGTGGGATTCTCCAGCCACTCATCACTTACTCTGATGTTGGCTGCTGTGAACACCGAACCCTCGGGATCTGTGGAGAACATCCTTCTTGCAGGATCCTCAACTGCGCCGTTGGCGTCGTTAAGAGTCTTTGCGATCGTGTTCGCAAACTCATTTATAGCAGACTTGAAGTACGCGATACCGTATTCACTGTTCTGATTGCCTGTTGCATAAACGCCGTTACCGTTGAGCATATTGAAGAAACTCTTGAGTATACCATTCTGGCAGTTGAGCTTCTCTCCGCTTTCGTAGTGGATTATCGCCTGACCCTGCGTCTCGTAATCATCCATGATGAAGCGGTTTACCTTGAACTCGATACCGTCAACGACCTTGATTCCGCAGAAATCAACGCTGAAAGTGCCGTTTTCGTTTTCTGTCACCGAAACATCTCCGTAATTAGAGAGCTCATCAACGTACATATTCAGCTGATCGTACAGCTCGTTAGGTCCGTACTCATCGGGGTAATTGAGCATCTCTCTTGCGATTCTGTCATTGAGGACGTTCATATCATCCAGCAGATTGTTGAGATAAAACACTGTATCCTCAAGCTCGGCAACGTATGTATCCTCCACCTCGCAGAGCTTGTTATCGTAATCGTGGAGCAGTCGGCAGAGGTTTACTGCCGCGTTGGTGGCGATAGTTGCTACCTCCACACTGTCAGGCTTTTCCACCGAATAATCCTGCAGAGCTGTGAAGAACTGCTCTGTGAAGTGCTGGAGACCATCCGTCTCGAAGTTATCGAGGATATCCTCCACCTCGGAAAGTATCGCTACTGTCTTTTCTGTTTCAGCCTCGATAGCTACATTCGCGCGGTAGCGCTTATCGATGTAGATATCTCTTATCTGGCTTACTCCGTAGGAATTAACGCCCTGACCCTGCACCGAAAGGTTATTGGTCTGGCTGCACCAGCGCAGGCTCTGATTGCCCGATACATACATCGCGTAAAGATCAACGCGCTGTCTTGTATAGCCGATGGTATTTGTATTTGACAGGTTGTTGCCCGTGATATCAAGGCTCTTCTGGGCGACCTGCAATGTTCGCTTCTGAGTTTCAAATCCTAAAAAAGTCGGACGCATATATTTTCCTCCTACACCTCTCTGATGACTGTGGAGGAGCTGCCTCTCGTCACCTTGGATGCGTTTTTGTCATAAGTTTCGGGCTTGTTGAATATACCCGCACGCTTCACGAATTCCTCCTGATTGTCCAGCTTGCGCTTGACTATCTCATTCGTGCGCTGATTCATCTCCTTGATGCCGTCCACCAGCTCTGTGAGCTGTATACCGAGCATCTTCAGCTTCGGCTGATAATCCTCAGGCGCGTCTGCGATAAGATCATTCAGCTTCCTATCGGCAATGCCGAGAGCCGCGAACAGCTCCAACCTTTTATTTTCGAGATTCTGGCTCTTCATGACATATGCCTGCTCGTCATTGAGCGAAGCCGTCAGCCATTCAAGGTCATCCTCAAGTATCTTGGTGTGCTTCTTCATCAGGAACATCGAAAGCTCCCTGTAGAAATCACAGTCTATCTCAAGGCATCTGATGACCGCCTCTACCGTTTTCTTATTCAGCATGACCGCTTACCCGAAAAGAATGTAGGAAGCCAGCTCATTTGCAGGGATACCGCTTTCAGCCGTCTGTCTTGCAGCTGCGAGCTCCTGCTCCTGGGCGTCCGCCTTTACCTGTGCCGCAATGCCGTTCTTGGCAGCCTGCAGCGCCTTTTCAAAGCCGAACTCCACTCTGTCTATATTCTTTGCGGAAACGGAGGTCTCTGTTTTCTTTACCTTACTTGTACGATTAGCGTTATAAGCCGACATAACGCCTGCAATTCTTTTTATCTCCATATCCTTGCCTCCTTATTGCTATCAGACCCAGTCTGTAGTTATCATTTCAAAACAGGCATATTTCTGCCTATAATTATTATCGGCAGAAAGCCCCGAAACTTTAGGGTTTCGGGGCTTATTTTTGATATTTTTTGAGCTTTTATCAGGTGGCTGGCGTATATATCACGGTGCCGTTGTACTCGATATCGTCAACGTTGAGGAAGTGTGTTCCCATGCTTCCCACATACGCGCCTGTCGAATTTCTGTCAGAACTGCAGGTGCCGCAGATGATGCCGCAACCGAGCTCCGCCTCATCTACGATCATCAGGTTATCTTCCTTGTATGTAGCAACATTGGTAATTGCAGGCAGCTTATCATCACAATAATGAGCTGTAAGCACCTTGAAATTGCCGAATTCGCTGTCATAGTTGATCACTGCGTAATAGTAGCCCTCGCCCATATCGTTAACGATATCCTCGAGATCATCCTGCAGCAATCTTTCCGCCGCGATATCGGATGTGGTTGCAGT
Organism: Oscillospiraceae bacterium; assembly: GCA_017465665.1. Taxonomy (GTDB): domain Bacteria; phylum Bacillota; class Clostridia; order Oscillospirales; family Ruminococcaceae; genus CAG-115. The sequence goes on from JAFTVU010000003.1 coordinate 15,980, forward strand.
ATCATTCAGCAGATTCTGCAAGCTGTATGCCAGCTTAACATATTGAATACCTTTTTTGTTGTATGCTTCTAAGTAGATATTATAGGCAGCGATAGCGGAATGCGGCACTGCACACACATTCTGCCCCTTTGTTTCGTCATAAACAATGAACGGATTCTTTGTGGAATCAGCCTTGAAATCCGCCGCCGCCTGTGCCATCTCAGTGTTGATGTGATAATCTGTCTTCTGATATCTCGTCATGCAATACTGCAACGAAGCATAGAAATCCGATGCATATACCTCTGCGGTATCTCTCTTCGCGTCATCATTGGAAAACAGCGGGAACACCATTGCCGCCAATATCGCAATAATGGCGATGACTATGATAAGCTCCACCATGGTGAAGCCCCTCTTTGCTCTCATTGTGTGAAGATATCTTATCACGATTGCTCCTCCTTACGGCATTTCCTGCGAAATGCGTTATACAAGCGCATACGCGCCATTCATCAAACTTACGGCGTGCCGATATCCAGTGCGGGGAACGTGCCCACTATAACGCCGCTCTGGGATATGCCTGCAGTATCTCCGTTCCAAGTGCTTATGCCCTTTGCCCAATCCACTTTATCAGTGGCGGCGAGCACACCTGTCGCATCAAAGGCAGTCTCCAGCTCTGTTATGGCTGCTGTTTCATCCGTATAATACAGCGCCATAGGGTGGTTACGCTTTAAAGCGATCCAAATATAGCCCTGATCTATCTCGGGGAACGCATCGCACATGGTAAGCGAGATAAGATTAGCAGGGTTCTTGCTGTGCGTTGCCATAATGTCACCATCCGTTACTGCGGTAGGCGCGGTTGTCCAGTCGAAATCAGGAATGCTAAGAAAGCTATCGGTATCGCTTATATTCGTGAGCCATGTAGTCTTGCCGTTCACCTGAGTGACCGTCATAGTGATTATCGTGGTGGCGGTGTTGGAATTAAGCATTCCGCAGCCCTTGCCATCCAGAGTTGTCAGATACCTTTCCAGTGTTTCTCCCAGATTATCTGCTGTGTGATTTGCTGAAGTGATCTGTGATGTTGTCACCATACCCATCATAACCGGAATAAGTATAGCAGCAAGAATACCAATTATGGCAATTACCACAATAAGCTCCACCAGAGTGAAGCCCTTTCTTTTACGGGAGCGCGCGAATAAATATCTCTTCACGTTGACCTCCTGCGCCGAAGCGCTTTTCATTTTTACCAACCATTACGCGGCAATGCGCCGCCTTGCCTTTGCCATGGCGTATACTGCGACAAAGCAAAGGCAAAACAGCATAATGCTTAATAACACTAATTCCCCGACGGCTTGCGCCGCCGAGGAACATTGTGTTTAGATCATGTAGTTATAATCTGCTATTCAGATTATGTACCTGCTACAGAGGGAGAACCGAGATCCAGAGCAGGGGATGTACCAACGATAAGACCATCAACATTGATACCAGCAGTGTTGCCGTCCCACTTGCAGATCTTGTTAGCCCAGTCAACTGTAGTAGTTGCAGCTAATGCACCTGTTGCGGAAACGAAATTAGCCTGAAGGTCAGACAGATTACCAGCAGAAGAAGCATCAGCTGTGTAGAACAGACCAACAACGTTACCAGCCTGAACATAAGCCTCAACGTAGCACTGGTTCATATCGGGGAACAGATCTCTCAGGGAGATAGCCAGCAGTGTGCAAGCGTTTGTGGAGTTGGATGCCTTTGTAGCAGAGCTGTTGATGCTAGCAGCGGAAGTGGACCAGCTTGCACCGCCGCTTACAGCCTTGAAGCTACCAGGAGTATCAACCTGAACGTTCCAACCATCTGAAGTCTTAGAGATAATAATCTTAGAAACAGAAGTGTTGGAAAGCTTCATGCCGTAACCCTTTGTGTCAGCCTCTGTGAGGAAGTTTTCGATCTGATCCTCAAAGGATGCTGCTGTGGAGTTTGCGGATGTTACACGGGAAGATGTAACGAAGCCCATCATTGTGGGAACGAGAATAGCTGCGAGTACGCCGATGATAGCGATTACTACGATCAGCTCAACGAGGGTAAAACCCTTCTTGGCTCTGAGAGCCTGAAGCTTCTTTATCATTGTAAAGACCTCCTATAAAAAATTTTTTATGTTTAACGCCGGCGGCGTTAAATCCGTTACAATGGGAGATATCTCTCCTGTTGTGTTTTAATTATAGCCCATAGTCGAAAAAATTGCAAGTGTTTTTTGAAAAAATTTCATAATTAATGTGTTTTTCGTGAAAAAAACATCAATTCAAGCGGCAAATTTGTTTACAATACACAAAAATGTTAACGTTTTCGTGAAAATTATTTTCACGAAATTTAAACATTGCGTTTTAGCTAAGCTATAATTTGCCGGATGTTATACACCCATATCCAGATATCTCTTGTACTCGTTGGGATCCTGACATCTTGTCATAGCAGTCTCGTTGGTGATCTTACCCATGCGTACAAGCCTTGCAAGATCCTGGTCAAGAGTGAACATTCCGTTCTTCTTACCTGTTGCGATAGCTGTGGGAACCTGGAATATCTTACCCTCACGGATCATGGAACGGATAGCGTCGGTAGCCGCAAGGATCTCCAGTGCGGCGCATCTGCCCTTACCGTCCGCGGTAGGAACGAGAGTCTGGGAGATGATACCTACGATGGAGTTTGCAAGCTGGGAACGGATCTGTCCCTGAGAATGAGGAGGATAAACGTCGATGATACGGTCGATAGTTTCAGCCGCACCTGTTGTATGAAGTGTGGAGAACACGAGATGTCCTGTTTCTGCGGCGGTTACTGCGGCGTTGATGGTCTCGAAGTCACGCATCTCACCTACGAGGATAACATCGGGGTCCTCACGGAGTGCGGCACGCAGAGAGCCTGCGAAGCTGTCAACGTCCTGACCGATCTCACGCTGGTTTACCATAGACTGCTTATGTGTATGCAGATACTCGATAGGATCCTCAACTGTGATGATGTGGCAGTTCTTCTGACGGTTGATGTGATCGATCATAGCCGCAAGAGTGGTAGACTTACCCGAACCTGTAGGTCCTGTTACCAGTACCAGTCCACGGGGAGCAAGTGCGAACTCACCGAGAGTTGCGGGAAGACTCAGATCAGACAGAGTAGGGATATCGTTTCTCAGCAGACGGAGCGCAACAGCGTGATAGCCTCTCTGTCTGTATACGTTAACTCTGTGACGGAAGCCTGATGTAGACACATACGAGAAGTCAGTATCCAGACCCTTGGAGATCTGGGACTTGTGCTTGATTGATGTGATCTGGTTGATAATGTTTACAATGATGGGCTCGGTACAATCGGGATAACCGCTCAGCTTACGGATGGAGCCGTGCAGACGTACTATCGGAGGGAGACCTGCGGTAAAATGCAAGTCCGAGCAGCCAAGCTCTCTTGCCTCGTCCAGAATGCGGTTAATGTCCATGATGTTGTTATTGCCTTCCACTTTAACTCTCCTTTATGTATAAAATATATGCCTTAATTAAACTGTATATGTTGCCTTTACAAGCTCATCCATGGTAGTTCTGCCTGCAAGCACCATTTCGGTAACGTTATCACGCAGCAGTCTTGTGCCGTTCTTCTTTGCCTGTTCGCCGATCTCCTCTGCGGTAGCGCCTGCGGAGATAAGCTCCTTGATATCGTTGGATGTAACGATGATCTCGTGAATAGCGGTACGACCCGAGTGGCCTGTGTTTCTGCAAGCCTTGCAGCCGCCCTTTCTGGGACGGTAGATATCTACAGGCTCTGTCTTGTTTACAAGGCGGAGATCAGCCTCGTCTGTGAGTGTGTACTTCTCCTTGCACTCATTACACAGCAGCTTTACAAGTCGCTGAGCGATGATTCCTACTACAGAGGACGCAACCATGTACGGAGCAACGCCCATGTCCACAAGACGGACGATGGTGGAGGCCGCGTCGTTGGTATGCAGTGTAGAAAGTACAAAGTGTCCCGTGATAGCGGCACGGATCGCGATATCGGCGGTCTCACCGTCACGGATCTCACCGACCATTATGATATCAGGGTCCTGACGGAGGATAGAACGCAGAGCGGCAGCAAAGGTCATACCTGCCTTATCGTTGATCTGACACTGGTTAACGCCATCGATACGCTTCTCGACAGGGTCCTCAACCGTTACGATGTTAACATTAGGCTGGGAAAGCTCACCGAGGGTAGCGTACAGAGTTGTAGATTTACCGGAACCCGTAGGTCCTGTAACCAGCATAACGCCGTTAGGACAGCGGATGATCTGCTTGTACATCTCGTAGTTGTAGTCCGTCATACCGAGGTCTGTGATCTTTCTTGCCTTTTCATCGGCAGAGGAAAGCAGACGGATAACGCACTTCTCGCCCCATACACAGGGGATTGTGGATACACGGAAGTCCTGCTGAATGCCGTCGATGATCATACTGTAACGGCCGTCCAGAGGTATTCTCTTCTCAGCGATATTCATACCGCCAAGGATCTTGATACGGGTAATAATGGAGTTATGGAATGCGATCGGCACCTTCATATCCTGCTCGACCAGCTCACCATCCATTCTGAAACGGATCCTTGTTCTGGTCTTGAATGCCTCGATATGAATATCTGTCGCCTTCAGACGGAACGCAGTCTCTGCCATCATGTTAACGAGCTTAACGATAGGTGCGTTATCAACACGCTCTACCGATTCAGCATCGGCTGCGGATACCTGCTCGCCCTGAGCCGTGTCGCCAAGCTCATTTACCGCCTTATCAACGTTCTGCTGGGAATAGAACTTGCCGATAGCTTCCTCAATAGCAGTCTTTGTGGATAACTGTGGAATTATCTCCATACCCGTCTGCACCTTCAGCTCCTCAAAGATGTAGAAGTTGATAGGATCGTTGGTTGCGACCATCAGACGGTTGTTATTGATCGCGTAAGCGAGAACGAGCTTCTCTTTCGCCTTTTCCTCAGGGATCTTCATAACCGCCTCGCGGTTGATCTGTGTGGTGGAAAGATCCACAAAGGGGACTTTCAGACGGATGGAAAGCGCCTGGGCGAGCTGAGTTTCGGATACAAGACCCATTTCCAGCAGTACATCGCCGAGCATCTTGCCCTCCGACTGCTTCTGCTTCATAAGAGCGTCTTCGAGCTGTTCTTTGGTGATAAATCCATTTTCACGGAGTATCTCACCGATGGGTAGATTTTTAGGTGGAGCCATGCTGATTCTTCCTTTCGGATATTTTACGGACCTGCGCCCGTTGTTTGCGGCACGCGCCGCGGGATTATTCTGTAAGCAGGGCAGACTGCCCTTGCAAAATGTTGATATATGTGCTAAAATATTACTATCTTATTAAGAAAGGGGTCATTTTCATGACATTACCTGAAATAGTAATATGCGTTTTCGTGTTCGTCTTCGGTTCGATAATAGGCAGCTTTCTGAATGTGGTTATCCTCCGCACTCCGCTCAAGCAGTCCATAATCACCGAGCCGTCGCATTGCTTTTCCTGCGGAAACAGACTAAAGTGGTACGATATGTTCCCGATATTCAGCTGGCTGATACTCCGCGGAAAGTGCCGCTTCTGCAAAGCTAAGATATCGCCGCGTTATATGATAGTCGAAACAGTCACTGCTGTACTGTATCTTCTTGCATATCTGCGCTTCGGAAGCACCGGACGCTGGTGGGAGCTTGCTATGGCGATGGTACTGTTCCCTATCCTTGTGGTGCTGAGCTGTATCGATATCGATCACTTTGAGATCCCCTACTGGTGCAGCGCTGTTGTGGCAGTGCTCGGTATAGCTTCATTCTTCATTCCGTTTACAGGCGATCATAGTATCGTATGGTATGAAAGGCTCATCGCTCTCGGCGTTGTAGGAGTTATGTTCGTCATCCTCGTACTTATCGGAGGAATGGGCGGAGGAGATCTCCAGCTCATGCTTGGTGCCTCTCTCATACTGGGATACAAGGTGTTCCCGGGACTCTTTATAGGTATCGTGCTTGGTGCCATCTACGGAAGTATCAAGAAGTTCAAGGATCACAAGATCGAAAAGGAAGTTTCCGAAAAGCTGAAAGATATCGCAATGGATTGGTATCAGGAGCAGCTCGACCGTGATGTCGGATACGTCAAGACAGGGCATGACGATATCATCGTAGGAAGCATAAGTAACGGTCAGCCCGATATCGAGTGGGAGTTCCTTGACGAGAACGCATGGAAAGGCATTCCCGATAAATCCGCTCTCAGCAAGACAGTCCGTGAAAATATCACTGAAGAACGCGAGGGCGGCTTCAAGATATTCATCAAGGATGATCTTGTTGAAAAGGTCAAGTACTCCAGACACATGGTATTCGGTCCGTTCCTATCAGTGGGAATCGCCACCGCATGGCTTATCGGAGATATCATTGTGAACTGGTATATCGGTCTGCTGGGCGTTATGTAAACTGCTCTGATCGATAAACGCGCATACGCTTATTCATCACAACAATTTAACAATAAAAATCATCGGGGCGGGCTTACCGCCCCGATATTTTATTGATGCTTTTTAAGGAGTAGGTAGCACTTTAGGCTTCCTTGTGATATAGAATATAAAGATATCATCACCTGCGTCGTGCGCTGTGTTGTCAAATATCTTGTATTCTCCGCCTGTGTTTACTGCTGTACTCTTGATGAGGTTTGCCTCAATAATGCTCTTGCCTGTAAATATCCTGTACACATCGTTCATAGATTCATCATTATAAACAAGGATATCCATAATAAGAGCAGGTGTCAGAGTAGTCTTGACCTTTGAAGGATCAGCCGCCACCTCATCTGCCGTCAGTTCCTTGCCTGTGCTGTCAAAATGAACATCCATGTGAGAGAACGAAAACTTTGGGTAGATATCCTCATAGAAGCTCTCATCAAATACGGGCTGTGCAGAAGATGGAAGCAGTATAAACTGGGTAGCATCCACCTTTTCGTTATACAGTATGTACTTCTTGGCAGTGCCATTCTGAGAATTGTTGCGCGGATTATTATCCGTCACATACTTAAGGCTCAGGCAATTCATCTGATAATTATCCTTATTGTTGCCTGTGTTCATGAATGTCACCATCTTCTGAAAATCAGTATCGGTGATCATTCCTCCCGTTACATGCGCTCCCGCCGATGCATTGGTATTGGTAAACACCTTGATATACAGCGAACCGCGCAGCGATTTCGAGATATAAGTTTCCACTGTGCTCACAACTCGGTCTGCCTTGGCTGCATCCTCATTTACTTCCAGAATGCCAAACACAGGAGTCATAAACAGCAACACACCAATGATAAGTATGCCGAGCAGCGCGGTGGAGATAACTACCTCCACCAGTGTAAAGCCGCCGCTGTTGCGTTTTTTAAGCAAGCGTTGTAATTTCTTTATCATAGTCACACCGCCTTAACTTACCTTGGTCTTTTCAAGCTCCCAAGCACCGTAGATGTTGGGGTTTACTCCATCGGTACTTCCATCTTCTTTGTAGATGGGATAGTTAGTATACTTAACACCTGTGCCGTCAACAACGCCATTCTTTCCAAACGAAGCCGCTGTCAGCTGTGGATCCTTATCAAAAACGACCCAGAATTTCACCTTGTTGTCGGTCAGGCCGTATCTTGATGCATTGTTATCCTTAAACGGTGTTGTAATATGTATAATACTGTCGCCCACCTGTGTCACCATATTAAGGTTGCCTGTTCCGCCTTCTTTGGGAATGTGCTTGTAGACCTTCTCACATTCAGCGTTCCACTGCATCGTATCGCCATTGTTGTATCCGTAAGCAATTATATTTGCAGGATCCTTTACCTTGATCTCATACACATTGCCATCTTCTTCTTTGCGCTTCAAAGTTGTTGAGCTGGGAAGCTTGAACATAAATCTGAAAGCAGCGTACTCGGTATACTCCTTCGCCACTGAATCAGCCAGAACATCACACTCGATCATATAGCAATAACCTGATCCGGGGTAATTAGTTACACGCTCACACCAAACCTTGATATAATCAATGCCCTTGGCGCCGCATAGCCATGTTTCGTATCTGGAATCCTGTCCGATACCTAAACCGGGGATAGCTTCGTTCTGATCGTTGTTTTTTATCTCTTCAGCCTGGACATAGTCGGTATCGCCTACAAAGTAGTTGATACCGCCTGCCTCGTTAGTGTAAGTAGGATTTGAACGCATCTGGTAATCCATCTCAGCTACGACATTGGCACCTTGGCTGAAATTAAGCTTGAATGTTCCCGCATCGCCCTTACTGGAATCATACTTATCTGCGTCACCTATATAATGTCCCGCAAGATACTCGTTATCATTAATGATATTATTTGCGAGCTGGGTATTGATATTGCGCTGACGCACCGTAAGCTGTACCATGGAAAGTATCATCGTTGACATTATAGCAAAGATGGCAAATGCGACGATTATTTCAACGAGCGTAAAGCCGCTTCTTTTTGAGAAAATTCGTTTCACGTTTTACCTCCTTTACATTAATAAGCCGCAAGGGATATCTTCCAATCCTTGCCCGTGGTACTTGTGCACTGATTCTGACGGTTTTCGCCGCTCAACAGATCTGTAGGCATATATTCAGGGAAACAGTTTATCATTGCATAGTCATCAGAAAGTACGTAATCCGAAACGATCAGACCGCCGCAGAATCTGACATATTTACCGCCTGCACCTGATAATCCGCCATAGCCCTTATATGTCATATACGGAGCATATACAAATCCAAACATCATGTTGTGCTGGATCTCTGTAAGATTACCGGCCTCATCCACTGATCCTGAGAAACGGATATCCGCACTCTCATGGCTGGATACAACGAAGTAATTTACTGTGGGGTATACTGTATTGCCAGCACTGTCAAGAAGGAATTTCTTCTCCTCTTCGCCCAGGCTACCGATTTTAGCGTCTACCGCATCTCTGTCAACACGGTTTGTACATAATCCGTAGTAGCTGTCAGGATCATTCTCATCCTTCCGCTCCGGTTCATATTCACATTCCTCACAGAACGAATACGTATACTCATGACGAGAACATGTTATTTCAACTATCTTTCCGCCGCACAATGTTCCATCGGCACGTTCCTTAGTACACAGCTTATATGCGGGGTTGGCATTAACATTTTCTGTAGTAGCGGGAGGCTTGCTGAGATCCTGAAGCGGGGTGACATAATACAGCGGCTTTCCTGTAGCGGGATTTTTGTGAATAGGATTTCTGTCTACTGTATAATGACAGGATGTACAATTCTCATCACATTCACAGTGGATGAATGATCGTACCTGATCTGCTGTCGACGGAGATTCAGACATGAGCGCATTCGCATTGTAGCTGGTTCCGGTCATGCTCTTCCACTGACCATCTGTATCCTGACATTGCGATGTCGTTGACGAAATTGTTCCGCCAAGCAGACTGAACCAACCGCCGTGCATTACCTTCTGTCTGAAACCGTCCTGATATGTGACGCCCTCAGGCACATCAATAACCACACTTCCACGTCCGCGGATGAGTAACGTGAAGTTACAGGTGGATGGCTTATCACCGGGATTGATGATACTTGGATTCCAACAGAACGTCTCATTCTTATCGTCTGCACCCTCCCAGTCTCTATTGGGAAGAACCTTGATGATATGCTGGTTATTAGGATCATCACCCGTATCAATAATTAGAGCAATATGAGTATGATCCGAACCGCCTATATCCCATACAACATCCTTAATGACATGTGCAGAGTATACCAGATCACGGCCTTCGCCAAAATAATCATCTGCGGTCTTAGGCTCCCAGGGGATCTCATGCACAAGCGTCTTAGGGGGAGTTCCTTCAGGTCCGACTGTATTACCGTTGTTGTAATACAGAGTCAGTGCATTCTGAGAACCAAGCGAAGCAGAAGTTCTTGTATCCAGCGCCTCAATGTAATCCTTACGTGGAGTAGGAGGCGTTGTGCTGGTATCTTCGGGTTTAGAGGAATTGATCTCCCACTTGTAGAAAGTCTTACTGGATGTGAGGCCATTTAACTTTTCTACCATCTCATCCACATCCATGTTGCCGTCAACTTCATCGCCTACCCACTTTTGAGCAGGGTATGTATTATTATCCTTATCAGTGATCGTACCATTGCACCGATAAAAATCAGGAAGACTTCCTATCTTACCATCCTCGTCAAGGTAAATATTACCCTTTACAAACAGCTTACAATCATCAGGGAAATCCTGATTTGCAAGGAAATACAGATCTCCGTTGACATAGATATCACAATTCTGAGGAACGGTACCCTGACAGTAGTAATCATTACCTACCATAACGAGGCCTCTTTCCTCGTTGCTGTAAGAACCGTTGCTATCTGCATCAAATCCAAGATTAAGCAGCTGAGTAGAGTTGATATATAACGTATCACGAATAGCCCATGTAAGAGGTTTTATGGGATTGGTTCCTGTATGATAAATAAGGTTAAGCGAACCGCCGGAAATTACATTACCATTCAGATAAAGAGATGCGCCTGCATAGCCACCAATAACCGTATATGGATTATCAAAACACATATCGGTAGCGTAAGTACCGTTCTCTACATATACGTCATTGGGCGCATAACCGGTAGACAGGAACGTCTGGTTAGGTCCTTCAACTTCATATTCCGCAACTGAGATCTTAAAGAATGTATGTGTGGTGTCTACCACACCATTGACGGAAACTGTTATTGCCATGTCATACATCTGTACAGAATTTTCATCTGCCAGACGTGAAATGGTTACAGTATAAGCACCTAGCTGATCGTCCTCTTCGTTGCCTGTTCCAAGAAATGCAGCAAATGTATTACCATTGGTGCTGATAGTGTCACCCACCTGCATTTTCTGAATAGCGCCTTTGAACGTTTCACTGCCGGTATCTGTCCATTTATCAGCTCTGAGACCTGAAATAATGGCATCGGAAAGCGATACCGCCGAACGATAGGACTGCTCGGTGTAAAATACCTTATACTGTACCTCTCTGGATGCAACCACTGAGAAATACATTGCCATGACAAGAACCATCAGCGCCGTCATCAAGCTCAATACCATGAACAACGCAGAACCGCGTTGGCTCAGGTATTTCCTGAGAGCGTGTTTCATTGTACATTACCTCCTTGTCGGCTATGCCGACCATGTAAAGCATCAATCTGGTTCATATTTCCAGGTGGCGCATACATTTTGTATGCGCCAACCAGTAGGGACTAAAGAATTACTGCTCCTGAGCCTCAAGCTGGGGAGTAGGATCCTGCATACGCTCAATGCTGTAGAATGTAATTGTAGAGGACATTGTGTAGATAGTATCAGATACTTCAAGACGAGCATCTTCTTCCTCGCCTTCCGCACCCTCGGGGTTCTCGGCAGGCTTCTCATCTGCGGGACGCTTCATGTTGTTCTCCTTGTAAAGAGCATCCAGAGCCTTATCCTCAGCCTCTTCCTCAATAGTCTTCTTTAACTCATCATAATACTCTTCGTTCTCGGGATAGCTGAATGCCATACCGTTGATCATGATAGCCTTTCTGGTCTCATTGCCGTTCTCATTCTTGAAGTAGCTGTTTACCTCGTCACAGAACTTAATAAGCTCTTCCTGAGAAAGTGCAGTTACATCAAAGCTTACTGTGATGGAACCCACATCCTGCGAAGATCCGAGCGCATCCTTTATTGCCTGCCAACGTGCTTCTGTTGCAAGCTCTGCTTCAGTAGGCTGAATATCCTGTGTAACGTATGTCTTGAGAGCGTATGTAACCTCTTTCTCTTCGAAATATTTGGGAGAAAGCGTGGTGGTAGAAGGCTCACTTATATTTAGAGATTCCACATAAACATCTGCATCACACTGATCAAGGAATGCTCTGAACTCTGCATCCACTTCATATGGGGTCATTTCCTCAAAGAACATATCAGCAAGATTCTGACCTGCCTCATAAGCGTCCAGCACCTGCTGCTTGAGATCATCCTTTGTAGCGGCCTTATCCTGTGCAGCCTGCAGCTCCTGTGTCTTGGAATCAAGTGTAACATTGGACTGACCGACCTTCTGCACCTTAGGAACGATATACAGCCAGATTCCCAGACCGATAATAAGTACAACAGCGATAATAAGTACGCCGATTCTTTCCTGCTTGCTGAGTTTCATTATTCAGCCACCTCCTCTGCTTCTGCGGTTTCTAAGATGTTTTCTACATATTCCTCATCGCTGCCTACCTGAATATTCATCGAGAGATTGAATGTGAAGATAGTATCAAATACAGTATCGCCATCGCTCTGGAGATAAGCATAGGTGATATGATCGCTTCCGTTAGCCTTCTCAAAACCGCTATAAGAAACATTTACAAAATAAGGATCGCCGTACTGGTCAAGAACGTTTTCAGTAAGATACTTTGCGTAAGCAGCAGGGATTCCAGTGGGATCTCCCATACATCTGCCTATGAAACTAATATTTACATCATAATTGCTTACGCTGAAATCTACTACCAGAAGCTCCTGATCGTTCTCAAGAACATTATCCATAGGCTCGATAGCCTTTTCATAAACATAGCTTGTAGCCTTGGGCTGGTAATTGTACAGCATTGTGGTCTGGTCCATGCTTGCATTATAGCTTGCAAAGCCGTCCAGCATGGATTTTCTGTTATTTACGATATTGATATCCTTCTGAAGCACAGGATCATCGATCTGAGCCTGGATAGAAGATATCTCCTTCTGGATGCTGCTGTTATAGATATCAAACACTGCACCTACGCCAAACACCAGCGCAGCAGCACCAACGCAGCAGCCTGCAAGCGCAATGAGATATCCGCTCATGCCCTTGGACTCCTTAGCGGAGGTTGCTTCCAGCAGGTTGATATGCTCCAGATCCTTGTTTCTTCTATAGATAGCACCGATAGCGTTAGCGTACTTAGTGAAATCTATCTCAGTCATCGTGATAACGGTGCTGGGAGTTGCAAGAACATACGCAGGAACGTTGAAAGAGGAGATAGCGTTGGAAAGCTCGATGAAGTTCTGGATGTCACCGTAGAACATGATCTCCTTCAGGGGCTTAGCACCCTTACGGCTCTTAATGAACTGGATCATTCTGAACAGGTTATCGTACACCGCTCTTGTAACATAATCGGGAGCGTTGTCGTAATCTGCAGGATCGATATTGAAGAAACGGGAGAATACGATCTGATTATCCTCATACAGATTCATGTTGAGGAAGTTCTTATCGATCTGAATGAGCAGCATGGGCATTCTGTCAGCCATCTTAGGTGTGTTCACGATAAGACGTGTAACAGAGTTATTGGAAATGTTTACTGCTCTGAGTGCAAGACCGATGTGGGAGAACAGTCTTACATAACCGTCAACCAGACGCTGAGGGCAGGCAGAAGCGATGACCTTGATCATCTTGTTCTTCTCCTCATCCTCAACCTCACCTGCGATGGTGTAAGAGATGTTGTACTCATTATTTACGCCCATGTTGGACTGGATCATCGCCTCGATAGCGATGGTGTTCTTCAGGCTCTTGGGCTTGGGCAGCAGCAGCTCCTTGTAAACGATGGAGCTGGAAGTGATGGACACGATAGCGTCCTTCTCCTTGATGCCCTTTGTCTTGATGATATCGTTGAGCTCTGCGGCAACCATGGGAACATCAGTGATGTAACCGTTGGAGACCATGCCGAGAGTCAGCTCGCGTGTATCAGCGTCCTGAACACGGATCTTGTTACCGCTGTGAGTACCGATAACGAGCTTTATTTGTCTGTCGGTAATATCGATAGAAAGCATTGTTTTCACCTCATAATAATTATATGGTTTTTACGGAGCGCAGTGTGCGCCGCCGCACGCGGGGTTTTTCGTAAGCGATCAGGATACATCCTGCATACCACCGTAAAGCATGGGGAACAGTGCTGCAAGCACCAGACCGATAACAACACCCATGATGATGATCATCAGAGGCTCCATCAGTCCAACCAGCTTACCGATAGCGGAATCGGCTTCTTCATCGTAGTAATCGGCAGCCTTGTTAAGGATGGTATCCAGTGTACCTGACTCCTCACCTACGAATATGATCGAGGTAAACATGCCCTCGAATATCTCTGTCTTTTCGATCGCCTTTGACATGCTCTCACCGAGCTTGATGTTATCGATAGCCTCGGCAAAGCGCTTCTTTACATATGTATTTCCAAGAACTGCTACAGACTTTTCGATACAGTCTACAAGCTGCAGACCTGCACCGTAGAGGTTAGCCATGTTTCTTGCGAAACGACCTGTATAAATTGTGGACATCAGCTTGCCGACCTTGGGTATCTTCAGCAGCAGCTCATCCATCTTGAGCTTTGTAGCAGGGATCCTTGCAACTACCCAGAAAAATGCCACTATAACAGCGATAACGATAAGATATACATACCAGTAATTGATCATCGAATCGGATACTGCCATCATGCCCGCACTGAGTGCATTCATATCCTCAGGATCCATCATGGAACCGAACTGAGGCAGGATCATCGTAAACATCAGAACTACTACCGCGATAATGAGCACCAGCAGCACCAGAGGATAGATCATGGCACTCTTCACCTTGTTTGCGGTCTTATTCGCGTTAGCAAAGTGGTCAGATACTCGGTTGAGGATCTGATCGAGAGTACCGGAAGCCTCACCTGCGGCAACCATGCTGACGAACATATCCGGAAATACGCCCGGCTTTGTTGCGAGAACATCGGAGAAGGATTTACCCTTCTGTACCTCCTCGTAGATATCGAGAAGTACTGCCTTTGCCTTTTTGTTTTCCTGCTGTTCCTGCAGAATGTGGAGCGCTCTTACAAGAGAAAGACCTGCGGATGTCATCGAAGCGAGCTGACGGCTTATGAATGATACCTCTTTTGTCTTAAACTTGTACTTTACATCTACCGCATCGTGCGCACCATGGTCACGATACTTTGTAACGTAAAGATTTCGTTCCTTCAGCTTTCGCTGAAGATCCTGATAATCCTCTGCCATTTCCTTGCCGTGGACTATCTTTCCACTGACATCGGTGGCTGTATACGAGAATTTTTTCACCGGATAACCTCCATTCCCCTTGCAACCCAAGTTGCAACTGATTTAACGGGTGCTTATGGGCATAGTTCACCCAATACCGTTTTTGAGTATATAAATTATACCACAAAATCCGCCTTATTTCAAGCGTGACATTTCCTGAAAACCGCAAAAAGTGGCAAATTAGTGCAAAATGTAATGTAGAAATTCCAAAGACGGTTATGTGCAAATTAACTAAATCTTAGCCTAATTAGGCATTTTAAGCGCACTGTTAAGCTATTTAAAGCTAATTTTAAGTTGCGCCTGCTGCACACTCGCACAGCCTCTCTGAAACATTTCGTATAACGTCGCACAGCTCCAGCTTTTTTAGCCAACGCTTCGGCAAAGCCGCTTCACCATACATTGCACCCATGATATTTCCGCATACAGAGCCGGTGCTGTCACTGTCGCCATCATGATTCACAGCCAGTCTAAGTGCATTCTCAACGCTCGTACTGTGGCATAATGCACAATAGACCGCTATAGCCAGCGTCTCCTCCGCGACCCAGCCCTGCCCTAGACGGCGCACCGCTTCCAGCGGAGAAACATCGGAAGCATCCAGCGAGCGCGCATGATCAAGAGCCCGATACGTTTCCATGCATCCGTCATAGCCCCTGAGTATATACAGAGCCACATCCAGAGCCTCCGCCACATCAGCACCGCAGGTAAGCTCTGCAATCATTGCTCCCAGAGCCCCCGCCGCAAGATAGCCTGTATGATGAGTGTGCGTTATCGCGGCAAATTCCGCCGCCATGCGGAACGCTCTCTCGCTATCGCGGAAAAAGTACAGACCTGCAGGCGCAACGCGCATAACTCCTCCGCAGCCCTTGCTGTCATTGATCTTGTTGACAAATCGTCCGTAATTGTGCCCCGCAGCCTGCTTCAGCGCAGAAATACAGGTGCTCCCGGGGGCTCGTCTGTCGCACATTCCGTCAACAGTGACAAGCTCCTTGATAAACGGGGCGTTATCATCCAGCACATGGCTGTATTCGCGGCTTGCCAGCATTTTCTCCTGTGTATACAGCCAGCGCTGATAAGAATAGAACACATAGGATGTGTAGCTGGTCATCTCGTTTTTTCCACCCAGCTTATCCGCGGCCACTATTCCCTCGGCGGTAAACAGAGTCATCTGTGTATCATCGGATATCAGTGCACGCCCCTTTTCCTTATTTGTTTTAGGTGCGGTGATACCGTTCCTGCCGTAATTTTTAACTATCTCGTCCCTTGACATGAACTCAACAGGATATCCAAGCGCATCTCCGAGTGCGCCACCCAGCAGACAGCCGCTGAATTTATCCTTTAGTGATATGCCTCCCATAATTGCCGCCCTTCCGTTCTTAAATCTTTCTTAATTTTATTCTACCACAACCCGACTGATATTGCAACATATTTATATTAATATTTTAAATAGTATACTTCACGAAGCTCATATATGCAATTTAAACATAAAATCAAGTGAAAATTCGCATTAAATGTCCCAATATGCGCTTGACAAGCCGTTTTTAATCTGATATAATAACATAGTTAAGGCTTTTACTGACCTTAACTCCTTTCTCGCACACAGGGTGCGGGATATAATCCAGAAGGAGGTGCTTTATAAATGGCAAAGATCACAGAAAAGTATGAGGCAATCATCGTTTTCTCTCTCAAGAAGGACGAAGAGCAGATCAAGGCTCTCACAGCAAAGTTTGCTGACCTGATCAAGGAAAACGGTACACTCGGCGAGATCGACGAGTGGGGCAAGAGAAAGCTCGCATACGAGATCAACTATGAGTCCGAAGGTTACTACGTTCTGTACAACTTCGAGTCCAAGCCTGATTTCCCCGCTGAGCTGGAGCGTGTCATCAACATCACTGACGGCGTTCTGCGTTCCATCGTAGTTCTTGCACAGGGCAAGTAATTCAAACGTGATCTAATCGGGAGGTGTATTTATGTTCAACAAAGTAATCATGATGGGTCGTATCGTAAACGATATCGAATTCAAAACAACACCTACAGGCGTTAATGTCGCACAGTTCCGCATCGCGGTAGACAGACGCTTCCAGCAGAAGGGCGAAGAAAGAAAATCTGATTTCTTCAACATCGTCGTATGGCGTCAGCAGGCGGATTTTGTAAACCGCTACTTCTCCAAGGGTCGCATGATCATGATCGAAGGCGAGCTGAACACCAGACAGTACACCGATAAGAACGGCAGCCCCAGTACCTGGTACGAAATAGTTGCCGACCGAGTTAGCTTCACAGGCGAAAAGTCGCAGGGAGGCTCTTACGGAGATTCCTACGGCGCACCTGCACCGTCTGCTCCTCCGCAGTATAACGCTGCGCCTGCTGCACCCGCAGCACCCGTAAGCGATTTCTCCGCAGCGGAGTCTGACGACGACTACCCGTTCTGATTGAACAAATTACCGTTTTACCTATACTGATAAGGAGGTTAAGTACCATGGCTGAAAAGTTTGAGAGATCCGCTCATCCCGTTAAGCGCGCTAGAAAAAAGGTTTGCCAGTTCTGCGCTGAGAAGTCCGAGTTCATCGACTACAAGGATGTAGCAAAGCTGAGAAAGTGCATGACAGAGCGTGCTAAGATTCTTCCCAGAAGAGTAACAGGCTGCTGTGCATACCACCAGAGAGAGCTCACAACAGCGATCAAGAGAGCAAGACAGGTTGCACTCATCCCCTACACCGCTGAGTAATTGGCTCTATAATCGAACATTAAACCCTGCTTTTCAGCAGGGTTTTTGTTTTTTGCTTGATAACATAGCAATAATGTTGTATAATAACAGTAAAAGGAGGGCAGGATCATGCCGCAGTTCGTACATCTTCATGTGCATACCGAATACAGCCTGCTTGACGGCGCGTGCCGACTGAGCAGGCTCGTTCAGCGTGCAAAGGAGCTGGGACAGACCGCCCTCGCCATAACCGATCACAGCGTTCTTTACGGTGCAGTGGAATTCTATGAGCTTTGCAAAAGCGCCGATATCAGGCCCATCATAGGCTGTGAAGTAAACATTGCACAGGGCAGCCGACTTGACAGAGCCCGCCGCAGCTCAGAGCCATACCACCTGACCCTGCTGTGCAGAAATTACAACGGCTACCGCAACCTCTGCCGACTTGTTTCGGATGCATCGCTCAACAGCTCCTGCGGAATTCCCCTGTGCGACAAGGATACGCTCCGCCGCTACAGCAGTGGGCTCATCGCGCTTTCGGGCTGTACAAACGGTGAGATCCCCCGTCTGCTCGCGCAGAACAGATATTCCGATGCGCTATATGCCGCAAAGCAATACCGCGAGATATTCACAGACGGCTTCTATCTGGAGCTTATGAACCACAGCACCGATACCGAGACAAATATCGTCATGCAGCTGCGTCAGCTCTCCGCCGAAAGCGGAATACCCGTCTGCCCCACCAACGATGTGCATTATATCATGCCATCAGACAGCGGCACACAGCGCGTGCTCTACTGCATAGGTCAGAACAAACAGCTCAAGGATAACGACCCATCACGTCTGCCGACTGAGGAATACTACCTGAAAAGCTATGATGAGATGCGCCGTTACTTCTCAGAGGAGGAACTGACAAATACAGCGCGTATCGCAGAGCAGTGCGGCTTCGACTTTGAATTCGGTGTAACCCGCCTGCCTCATTTCACCGCCGAGGGAATAACAGATAACCCAGCTTACTTCCGCAAGCTGGTGTTCAACGGCGCAAGGAAACGCTACGGCGAGCTGTCGGAGAGCATCACATCCCGTCTGGAATATGAGCTTGGCATAATCCAAAAAATGGGCTACGTGGATTACTATCTCATCGTGTGGGATTTCATCCGCTACGCCAAAAAACAGGATATCCCTGTAGGCCCCGGAAGAGGCTCGGGCGCAGGAAGCCTATGCGCCTACTGCATGGGTATCACAGATATAGACCCTATCCGATATAATCTGCTGTTCGAGCGTTTCCTCAACCCCGAGCGCGTCAGTATGCCCGATTTCGATATAGATTTCTGCAACGAGCGCCGTCAGGAGGTCATCGAGTACGTCCGTCGCAGATATGGTTCAGACCATGTGGCGCAGATAATTGCCTTTGATACCATGAAAGCGAGAGGCGCTCTGCGTGATGCCGCCCGTGTGCTTGGGATACCTTATTCCTCCGCTGACGCTGCCGCAAAGCTGATACCGCATTTCCGCTCCACACTGGCGGAAGAGGCCCAGCACGGCGAGCTCGCCAAGCTGTGTGCCAGCCGCTCGGAGATACGCACGCTTGTAAATATCGCCAAGGAGATAGAGGGCATGCCTCGACATGCTACCACCCACGCGGCAGGAATAGTCATAACGCGAGATCCCGCATCGGAATATGTGCCGTTACAGACAGACAACGGCGAGACCGTCACCCAGTACACGATGGGTATACTGGAAAAGCTGGGGCTGCTGAAGATGGATTTTCTCGGTCTGAGAAACCTTACCGTCATAAAACGCGCAGAGGAGCTTGTTCGCCGTGAGCAGCCTGATTTCAACATCAGGAGCATAGACGAACATGACCGCGAGGTGTTTGAAATGCTCTCCGCAGGCGGAACTATGGGCGTGTTCCAGTTTGAGAGCGATGGTATGACCAGCGTGCTGCAGCGTCTGAAGCCCGAAAGTATTGAAGACCTCACTGCGGCGCTCTCCCTGTACCGCCCGGGCCCGATGGCATCTATCCCGACATATATCGAAAACAAGCACAAAAAGCCTGAAGATATACAATACCGCCATCCGCTGCTGAAAGATATACTTTCCGTGACATACGGATGCATAGTATATCAGGAGCAGGTAATGCAGATATGCCGCGTTATAGGCGGTTATTCCTACGGCAGAGCCGATCTTGTCCGCCGTGCCATGGCAAAGAAAAAGCAGGATGTAATGGAAACGGAGCGAAGTGCATTCGTATACGGAACCGATTCCAACTGCGGCGCAATAGCAAACGGTGTACCTGAGGATGTAGCTAATGCTATTTTTGATGAGATGTCGTCATTCGCATCGTATGCATTCAATAAATCCCATGCTGCCGCTTATGCTACAGTTGCGTATCAGACAGCATATCTCAGAAAGCACCACTATCTGCCGTATATGACAGCACTGATAACCAGCGTGCTTGACTGGACCGACAAGATGGTGGAGTATATCTGCGATCTCTCAGACAATGGCGTAAAGCTGCTGCCGCCCGATATCAACCACAGCTTTGCTGAATTTTCTGTGGAAAACGGCTGTGTGAGATATGGTCTGCTTGCTGTCAAAAACCTCGGCAGAGGCTTCATAAATAGTATAATCAAAGAAAGAAATAACGGAGAGTATACTTCTGTTATTGATTTCTGCAACAGAATGGCGGGAGCTGACAATAATCGCCGCTATATGGAAGCTCTGATAAAAAGCGGCGCTTTTGACCAATTCCCACAGAACCGCCGTCAACTTGCGTCATCAATAGACCGTCTGCTGGATGCCGCCCAGAACGAATACAACCGCTCTGTCAGCGGTCAGCTCGACCTGTTCGGTGACATCAGCGATACCGCAGAAGAGGTCATATTCCCTGATATCGAGGAATACGGACAATCCGAAAAGCTGATGTACGAACGCGAAATGATAGGCCTGTACATCTCAGGTCATCCCACGGATGCACACTGCTCCCGCGCCCCCGAGGATTGCTGCTATATCGCAGACGCGTCATCTCAGCCCGAAAGCAGGACATTTTCAGTTATAGGACTGGTGACTGGCTTTAAGAAGCACACCACCAAAGCAGGCAAAGCTATGGCGTTTCTTGAGCTTGAGGATAAGAGCAGCAGCATTGAATGCGTGATATTCCCCGAGCTTTACGATAACTGCTCACAGCTGCTCAGAACAGGTGCTGTCCTGCTGCTGCGCGGCAGAGTATCCTCAAAGGACGATAGCCTGAAGCTGCTGGCAGAAGCGGTGTTCTCCGCCGAACAGCTGCCGGAAGCCTCTCCGCAGACGCTGTATATCAATCTGCACTCTGCCGATACAGCGCGCATATCTGCTGTAAACGATCTGCTGCATAGCTATGCAGGAATGTCTGCGGTACGGATATGCTATATGGACAGCAGAAAGGTGTTCCGCCCTAACGGACTCAGAGGTGTCAGAATATGTACAGATTTGACCGCAAAACTCGCCAAAATTTGTGGAAAAAGTAACATTATCATAAAGTAAGTTAACTAAAGCCAAAAAATCTCTTGACTATGTGAGGGCTTTTGTAGTAGAATATAATTTGAATAAAACTGTGCCTGGCACGGTGAAATAAATCTCGGGCACAGTCGCCCGACAGAAATGGAGAAATTGAAATGCAGAAGACAATCGGTGTTTTAACAAGCGGAGGCGACGCTCCCGGCATGAACGCTGCGGTTCGCGCAGTTACCAGAACAGCTATCGACAAGGGCTTCAAGGTCATCGGCATCCGCCGCGGCTACAACGGTCTGCTCAACGGCGATATGGTGGAGCTGAACGCAAGAAGCGTATCCGATATCATCCAGAGAGGCGGCACAGAGATATTCACTGCACGCTGCAAGGAGTTCAAGGATTGGGAATATGTTCTGAAAGCTAAGGATAACGCTCTTGCCGCTAACATGGCAGGTATCGTTGTTATCGGCGGCGACGGCTCTTTCAGAGGTGCTGCCGATCTTTCCAAGGCAGGCATCCCCTGTGTAGGTATCCCCGGAACTATCGATAACGATATCCAGTGCACAGAGTACACTATCGGCTATGATACAGCTATGAACACCGTTATGGAGATGGTAGACAAGCTGCGTGATACCTCCCACTCCCACGAGCGCTGCGCCGTTGTTGAGGTAATGGGCAGAAATGCAGGTCACATCGCGCTGAATACAGGTATTGCTTGCGGCGCTACCGCTATCCTTGTTCCCGAGGTAGAGTACGATCTTGAAAAGGATGTTATCGCAAAGATCAAGGAAGGTCAGGCAGCAGGCAAGGAGCAGTTTATTATTGTTGTTGCCGAGGGCATCGGCGGTACAGAGGAAATGGCTAAGAAGATCGAAGCTGCAACAGGTGTTGAATCCAGAGCAACTATTCTCGGCCACGTTCAGAGAGGCGGCTCTCCCACAGTACGCGACAGAGTAATGGCAAGTGAAATGGGCTATTATGCTGTTGAGCTGCTGGAAAAGGGCATCGGCAACCGCGTTATCGGTCTGAAGGACGGCAAGGTGTGCGATTTCGATATTCAGGAAGCTCTCGCAATGAAGAAGCCGTTCAATGAAAGACTTTACAAGATCGCTAACGAGATCAGTCTTTAATCATGTATGTTAATGCTTCGTATCTGCATACGGAGCGTGACATAAATTTATTAACAGAGTAGAATACAACGCGTTAAGTGCCTTTCGGACGGAGAGTTGCCGAAAGGACGAAAAAGTAAATGGTGTCATCTCGCCACCGCAGTCACCTGTTGGCTGGCGAGAAAGCTGCAGATACAAGGAAGCCGACCCGCAGGCGTACTTTGTGTATGTCAAGCGGTCGGGTGACGCAGTAGCTGCGGTTTTATCGCCAGCCAGCTTTGCGGTGTTGTTTTCGCATCTCGCTGTACATAAATCCTATGAGTTGCCATAACTTATCCGTAATTTATGTATTGCGTAAAGGAGGATGATTTATGGCTTTTTTCAAAATGTTCGCTGACTCCGCAAAGGAGCTCAAGACCCTGCGCTGCCTGACTACCACAGCAGTGCTCATCGCGCTGGATATCGCGCTGAAATCCGCAAACATCAACATTACGGATGACACCAAGATATCCTTTGCGTTCCTTGCACTGGCATCCATCGGTATGCTGTTCGGTCCTACCGTCGGCTTTATCGCAGGCATTGTGACAGACCTTATCGGCATGATGCTGCCCTCCGCAGTGGGCGCGTTCAATCCACTGTTTACTATCGTGGAAGCAACAGGCGCTATGGTGTACGGAATATTCCTGTACAGAATGAAGTATGTCAGGATCGAATGGAAAAAGGGCAGCATACTGAAGAATTTCGTGCATGTGTGGAGGATAATCGCAGCAAAGATTGCTGTCGTTATCGTCTGCAACATAATCCTTAACCCTATTGCAATGGTGCTCTCGTCCTACTGGACATGGGAAACCGCGATCTTTGTAAAGATCCCCTCCAGACTCATCAAATACGCACTCCAGACACCTATAGATATAGTATTGATGATACTGGTTCTGTTCCCGGTGCTGTTTGCATATAAGAGTATATTTAAAAATCAGAACACAACAAGAGCAGACGCAAAAGTCTGACATGACAAGAGGTACTATATGACTAAACTCGGCGTTATCGGAACAGGAAACATGGGTTCCGCCATAATCAATGGCATCAAAGCAAGCAGCATGGATGTGGATATCCTTGCTTACGACAAATTCGCAGACAAGTTGGGCTCACTGCCTGTTACCGCCTGTGCGGATGAGATATCCGTAGTAAAAGAATGCAAATACATCCTGCTGGCTGTCAAGCCGCAGATGCTGGGCGAGGTGCTGGATACCATCGCTTCCGCAGTCACAAGGGATACTGTATTTATTTCTATATGTGCAGGTATCTCAGCCGAGTTCATCAGAAATCACACCATCCCCGAAGCAAAGGTCGTACTTGTAATGCCCAACACACCTATGATGCTGGGCGTTGGCGCATCTGCCATGAGCTGTGATGACAGTGTCTCCGAGGAGGAGTTCGCGTTTGCACGCTCCGTTATCGGCAGCTGCGGTATCACCGAGGTAGTTCCTGCGGATAAGATGAAAGAGGTCATCGCCATCAACGGCAGCTCTCCTGCGTTTATCTATCTGTATGCAAAGGGCTTTGTAGACTATGCAGCCGAGGTCGGTATCGGTAAGGATGAGGCGCTGCGCCTGTTCTCCCAGACGCTGATAGGCTCTGCAAAGATGCTCACAGAATCGGGAATGACCGTTGACGAGCTGATAAAGCAGGTATCCTCCCCCGGCGGCACGACCATTGCAGGTCTTGAAAAGCTGTACGAGGGTGATATCACAGGCGATGTGAAAAAGGCCTGCGAAGCCTGCACAAAGAGAGCCTACGAGTTAGGTCAGTAAAAATAATACACCAGAGCCGCAACCTGCGGCTCTTTTTATCGTCTGTTTATAAAGAATAGTATTTTTTTCTTTTAAATATGTCACTTTTTGCCGCCGAAAACTGTTTTATATAAGGGGGAATATTTTACGTCCCCCTTCGCGTATTCCATTTGACAAATATGTACATAATGTGTATAATGAAAATGTATTGCGCCAAAACGGCGTTAAATAGGTATCTATACCTGCCAAAACAGGATAATACAAGCTATTTATACAAATAGTTAAAAACAATTTGTATAAATTTCTTAAAAAAATCTGAAACTTTTTCAAAATAACCGCTGACTTCAATAATGAGGCGGATAAGCGAGGTGAGCTCCGCGTGGGAAATATCGACATAGACAGTTACTTTGACACCGTGTACGCGGAGACTTTTAACTCCGTATCACGTTTCGTGGTCAGCCACGCGGCACGCTTTCAGGACGCAGAGGATATCGTCCAGAATGTGTATACCCGCTTCTACAAGCGCCTTAAAGATAAGGGCTGTGATGATATAGACAATGCTGAAGCATTTGTCATAAACATCGCTAAATTTGAATGTAAGAGCTTTTTCTCAGGCTTCATCAAGCGCAAGGACAAGGTAATGAGCATGTCTGATTTCGACGAAGAACAGACAGCGGCGCTGGAGGCTGAGCTTTCGCGCGATCAGAAAAATCTTGAGGATATCATGTCGGATAAGATACTCGCAAAGCAGATATTTGACGATATCATGAACGACGATGAAACGGTCGGAAAGATCTTCTACCTGCACTTCGTATGTGATATGAAGCTGGACGAGGTCGCAAAGAAGCTGGATATGAAGCTCTCAACAGTAAAAACTAAACTGTACCGAACAATGGAACGCCAGAAGAAGAAGTTCGGTATCTGATACATTGTAACTCTATCATGAAAGGAGGTCGGCTTTGTGAATAAGAATGATTTCTACAAACAGCTTATGAGCGAATATGCGTTCGACGCTGAAAAGATAAGAAATAACGCTAAAAAAGGCAGATTTGCAAAGCAGAAGATCTCCCCGATAGCTATCGGTCTGACAGCCGCAGTAGCTGCGGTCACAGTTACCGTCGGCACAGTTGCGGTATCTATGATAGATGACAGACATGGTGTTGATCTCGTAGGCGGAAATTCTACGCTTTCTGCACTTTCTCCCGCCGAGCGCATACAGCATGCCATTGAACAGCAGAGCGAGTTCCAGAACAGTGATGAGCTCCAGAGCGTATTCGTAACATTTACACAGCCGCTCAGCCCCGCAGCTGCAAGATCGGTGCTGACAGCTTATACAGATGAAAATATACCTGTCAAGGCTGTATATCTCGCAAATGGCAGCCGTATAACAGGAAGCAATGAGGTTGCAGCAGTTTTCGCGTCCGAAAAGCAGATAAGCGGCGTTTATATTGAATGCGCAGGCTCTGTTATGTCGCAGCTCCAGAGCGACAACGCTGTTGCTCTTGTTGAAATAATGACAGAGAATGAGTTTGACACTATAGTTCCTATAGCTCCCGAGGATGTGGAGACAGTAGATATTCCGCTGCTTGATGATGAGCCTGTGGTAGTTCCCGAAAACGGCGGAACTTCCACTCCATCCGTTCCTGAAACCGAGGAGAGCAAGTCGCCTGTTGATATAGCTCCCACAACTGAGGAAGCCGCATCCGCGGATACCGATGAGCCCACTGCAGAGACCATCGATCAGACCAATGAGGCTGAGACTTTTGCTCCTGCAGAGACAACTGAACCTACAGAAGAGGTCGTTGTTCCCGAAACAGAGGAAGCTCCCGTAGTCGCAGAGCCTGTGAAGCCTGTTATCCAGCAGCTTCCCGATGGAGTTACTCTCCCCCTGACATATGATGCATTCATGTTTGAATCCAAGCACATGGATGCTGAGCTGGCATATTTCATCACTGATAATATGCTCTTTATCCGCACAGAAAATGGCATAGCACTGTATGAGTTCAACGGCAGTGAAATGGTGCTTGTCGATTCCGTTGAATGCAGTGAGCCCAAGACACACTGGGTAGCTGAAAACGGCGGTAGGATGCTTATCACCAGTGTTGGTCAAAACGGCAACCGCAACCAGCTGTGGCTGGTTGACGGATACAACGGTGTTATTCATGATCTGGCTGCCGAGGATATCGTAATGGACGGCGCTATAACAAGTATCGGCTATAACGCTGACAGCAAAACAGTAATGCTTGTTATAAAGGAATACGGCACTTATTATGTCTACTCCGCGGAAATGCAGTCCAACAATACACTCGAAAACATCAGCAATGTGTTTGAAACTACAGCCAAGACCACTCTTCTCAGCTTCAACGGCAGCAACGTTTATCTTGCTGTGAGCGACGGAGATATGACTCAGATCCATGCTGTTGATATCAGCACCTGTGATTCCAGAATAATCAAGAACTACGAAAGCAAGCCTGTTATTAGCAAGAACCTTGCATTCACATACGGCATCATCCAGCCCTCTGCGAATGCACTGACAGGTACTGTCGAAATATTCGACCCCGCAACAGAGACCTTTATCAAAACTGAATATTTTGATGAAAATATCAGCTTCGGCGCAAGCAGGAACAACTTCTCTGTGAACGGCAGCTTCTATACCGTTGCAGGCGGAACGATCTCCGCTTCGGGCGGTATCAACGCTATCGCGCAGATAGATTATAAGAAGAGCCTTTCAGGAATATACTCGGCTTATGCTGACGGCGGATATGTATACATCACTGAAAGCGTTTATTCCGATACAAATACCGCAGGTATGCTGGATTTCGGTCATATCACTTCCAGTGGTGACGCAGAGTTCATCCACGCAGTAAACGGCGCTATCGGTATGAACAATGCTCTCGTTCTCGGCCTTTGCGGAGATTGCGGAATCTATTCCCAGGCAAAGCTCCTTGAATGTCTGCCTGTTTACTATTCCGAAAATGCTGTTTCCCAGCTGAAAAAGCTGTGTAAGATATCCGAATACGGCACGCTGGATTATACAGACGGCGGTCTCACAGCTATAGACGCATCCGAAACAAAGCTGGTGATCAGCTCCAACAACGGAAAAACCGCTTCGGGTGTGCTCTACATCAAGGCAGGCGTGTTCGGCGGCAAGACAGCTTACCGCTCCGTAAGCATCAGCTTCGTGCTTGAGAATAACAGCTGGCGAGTTGATACGATAATAGGCAAATGATGATCCTGTCCTTCCGTTTTCGGGAGGACAGTTCTTTTAGGAGGCAGTCATGAGCAAAAAAACTATCGCAGCATGGCTGACAGCTGCACTTTTATGTGTGGCGGGAATAACGCTTTTCCTGCTGCTGCGCGGCATGAACATCACCGATCCCGCCGCCGAGATATATGTTGACGGCAGCCTGTACCGCAGGGTGGATCTCGCACAGGATGCCACATTTACCGTGGAAAGCGAGCACGGCACAAACACCATCCGCGTTTCAGCGGGCAGGATCTCCGTTATATCAGCCGATTGCCCCGATCAGGTGTGCGTTGCAAGCGGCGCGATATCGGGCGGCGCAGTTCCGATAATATGTCTGCCGCACCGTCTGGAGATACGGATAGTTTCTGCCGCAGATGATGATACAGATACTCAGATAAGATAAGCAAAACAGGCAGATTTTCCCACGATCTGCCTGTTTTCTGCATTTATTGCTGTTTTTTTTATAAAAAGCTATTAACATTCTGCCAAGAATATGATATAATATAATATGTATGATTATATAATGTCATACTATGTTCACAGCAAGCCGTCTTTCAAAGGAATGGTGATAATGGATAACAAGAAAAAAATAAAATACATCAAGATCAAAGATGAAGAGCAGCCTAAGCGCCGCTCAAAAAAGAAAAAGAGCAAGGTGATGAAGAACATCGGTCACGCTCTGACCATTGTCGGAACTACCTTTTCTGCAATGATACTTATAATCGTTGTTATGATGTGTATCGTTGTTACAGTGCTGACCGTATATGTTCTGGACTTTGCGGACAACAGCTATGACGCTAACCTGCGCGATGTTGAGATGAAATACACCAGCTTTGTCTATGCCTATGATGCCGATGGCAACGAGGTGGAGATAAAACGTCTCGCAGCTGATGAGAACCGTATCTGGGTAAACTACGAGGATATGGCTCCCTGCCTTATCGACGCGGTAGTCGCTGTTGAGGACAAGCGTTTCTACGAGCACAAGGGCGTTGACTGGAAGCGTACCTCCTCCTCCCTTATCAAGGACGTCTTCAACATGGAGGGCGAGGGACAGGGTGGTTCTACGATAACCCAGCAGCTTATCAAGAACATCACAGGCGATGACGAGGTAACATGGGAACGTAAGCTGCGTGAGATCTTCCGTGCGCTCAGCCTTGAGGAGAAATACACCAAGATCGATATCATCGAATCCTACCTTAACCGAATCTGGTTCGGCGGTATGATCTACGGCGTCGGCTCAGCGTCCCAGTACTATTTCGACAAGACTCCTGCCGAGCTTACCGTAGCAGAATCCGCTATACTTGCGGGTATGATACGAAGCCCTGGCAGCTACAACCCCTATGCAAACCTTGAAAAGAGCAAGGAACGACAGGTATACGCGCTGAGAAGCATGTACGATCAGGGCCTTATCGATACCAAGACCTACGAGGATGCACGCTACAACGTAACAAAGGTATACTTCGCAAAGCCTGTTTACGGCGATGATTACGGATATATCGATGAGCGCACTCTTTCCGACGAGGACGATACCGTTCTTGAAGAGGAGATACTTGCAGATCTCGAATATGAAGCATACAAGTGGAACGGCAACTATGAGGTCAGCCAGAACTGGTATGTTGACGCAGGCATCGAGCAGGTCATCAACGACTATGCAGACGATAAGGGCATCTCCTACACCTCTGCAAAGAACGAGATCTACAACGGCGGCTACAAGATCTATCTGAATATGGATATCGCCATTCAGGAGGAGCTTGAAAGGAAATACCGCGACCCCTATACCGTAGTATCTTTCTATGACAAGACGATGGAAAAGGAAAACCTCATCCAGTCCTCCTTTGTCATCATGGATTACTCGGGTACTGTAGTGGCACTGGTAGGCGGTCTTGGCGAAAAGGAGGGCGACGGTACATTCAACCGCGCTACTCAGGCAACAAGAGCCCCAGGCTCTACAATGAAGCCTATCTCGGTATACTCCACCGCTATTGAAAATAACCTCATCACCTACTCCACAATGATACCAAACTCTGGTATCGAGGTTCCCGATCCTGAAATAGATTATCCGTGGCCTAAGAACTTTGGTAACAAGCTGGGCGATAATGTACTTTATCCCGTATGGTATGCGGTGCGTAAATCTACAAATACTGTTGCGGTAAGAGTGGCTCAGATGCTCACTCCGCAGGTATGCTATAATCAGCTGACACAGAACCTCGGCTTCTCCACACTGCTGGAAAGCGATATCGCATATTCGCCTATCGCGTTGGGCGGCTTGACTCAGGGCGTTCATCTGATAGAGCTTGCCGCATCCTATCAGATATTCGGCAACGGCGGCTACTACTATGAGCCTATGCTGTACAGCAAGGTGGTAGACAGCCGCGGCAACACCATCCTTGAGCAGGATTTCTACGGTACTCAGGCGATAAGCTCCGATACCGCATGGATAACCAACCGTGCCATGAAGACCGTTATCACCGACCCCTACGGCTCGGGTATCAACGCACAGCTTGAAAACGTTGAGGTAGTCGGCAAGACAGGTACCTCCAACGATGACTGTAATCTGCTGTTCGTGGGTCTTACTCCCGATTATGTGGGAGCACTCTGGATAGGCCGTGATAACAACAAGGAGCTTGGCACTCAGTCTGCTTCGGGTTGGATGACTCTAGCAAAGATCTGGAAGAATGTAATGCAGGATGTACAGGACACATCCCAGCCGCTTTACTTCACTCCCGACACTACCGTACTGGAGCGCAACTACTGCTCGCAGACAGGTCTGCTCTCCACAAACAAGTGCAAGGATTCCGAGCTTGGCTATTACCGTGAAAGCAACGTACCCGATTACTGTAACGGCAAGCACGCCGAGATACAGCAGGGCATCCTCAAGGAGCACGGTGTTACCACAGATGAGGAAACAACTGAGGTATCCACCGCTGAAGCAGGATAAAGCCACAATAAAAGCTACAAGCCATTTCCGTTGATTCGGAGATGGCTTGTTTTTGTATAAATTCAATATAATATTACTCAAAGTATTTACTGCAGGTCAAGATCCTCTATCAACCGCGCCACATCGCTCATGCCGTAAAGACGTATACCCTCTTCAAGAAGCTTCGCGTCTGTTGGATTGATATCCTCCATAGGCGCTGAGTACACCGCAACAGGCTCTGCCTCGCCCTCCTTGAACAATGCTATTCCGCCCTCGTGAGCTTTGAGGATATAGCAGGCGGTCTCCTGAGCTATATCTGATACATCTGCCATGACTTCGTCCGTAAGCCCCGCCACATAAGCCATACCAAAGCCTGCAATTACGATAGCCAGCAGAGCGCTGACAAATTTACCATATATCGACATTTTTATACCTCCCGTTATTTGTTGGCAGTAGTATGCGGAAAACGGGAGGTTTTATTCATAAATTGATACAAACATCAAACCCCTGCGATTTCTCACAGGGGTCTGATGCTGGTTTGGTTGGTAATTATATGAAAAGGGATCGGTATCTGATTTAACTGAAGCTATTTCCTTCAGTGTTTATAGTATAACCCTTATCTTTGTATTTTATAAGTCTGTTTTGTGAAAGTTTTGTGAAGATATTACACAGCTGTTGCATTTTGTTGCATAGCATGGAAATCGTACTTTTTATAGAAGATACGGCTGATAACGAATGCCAGCACGGAGGTTACCACAGCAGTACCGATATAGATCAGCAGAGCTACCCAGAGCTCCATGCCAAAGCCGCTTTCCCATACAGTATGCGGTACAAACCCAAGAAGAAGTGCCGCGGGAATATACGCATATATCATCACTATCATGCCCCATGTAATCTGCATGGATACCGTTCCGAGCAGTGTAAATATCGCACAAACGGGCGCGGACATTATCAGCATATCAGAAATATGCTGGATATCTTGACCTGTCACAAGAATGAACACCGCATAGATGATATTCACCAGCACAGTGACACCTGTACCCAAAATTATATTGTAAACGGGTATGGAAAACCTCCGAAGCTCCTTTGAAATAGGCGAGGAGCGTATCAGTCTCGTGCCGCACATCTCTGCGCTGAGGAAAACACAGCCAAACATGGATACAAACATTGTACCAATGTGAGCCATCAGCTTGCATAAAAGATAATCCTCCGCCTGCATAGGCTCATGGAACACCATAACCAGCACGAGCAATGCTACTCCGATAAGCGCGGGTATACCCATTCGCAAAGGCGAAAAAGAACGTCTGAAAAGGAACTTCAAGCCTGTCATTTGTCTTCCCTCCATTTCTTTTCGCATTTCACCATAGAGAAGATGAAGCCTGCAACAGCAACAGCCACCGCAACCGCCAGAATGATATACATAATGTTTTCATTGATAAAAATATTATCATCTTCCTCTGCTGCGGAAGTAAAGCCTACCATGAAACCGACTACGCAGCACATAGGCATGATGGATATAAGCCTTGCAAGCTGTCCCTTGACAAAGCCTGTGAAATTAACTATGCCGATACCTGCAAAGCATATAGCAAGGGTAGCAACGGGAGAAAGCATAAGCTCCCCCACCCACTTACACATCAGCCATGTGATAAGCATAGCCATAAAGCCCAGCGCAACAGCCATGATGTTCGATGCGATGATCGCTCTCTTGAAATGCTTTGAGCTGTCGCTTACGCTGTGGAGATACTTATAACCGGGAGTGGTGGGCATATTATAGGAATACATCGCGTTCAGCAGGAATACTCCCATCAGCGGCACCATTACAGTCATACCTGGGATAAAGGATGTGAAAAAGCCTGCAATAAAGCTCTCTGGTGCTTCCTCCAGTACATTGAGCGCACCAAAGCCCATCAAGCCAATAACGATATATATGCCACCGAAAAAGGCAAGTATCTGCAGCATGGAGGTTATGGTATACTGCGCTGTAAACAGGCGCAATGAACGTAATACCTGTTTCATCGTGTCTCCTCCGCATACTTCAGCAGACCGATACTCAGCTGCTGGAGAGTAGGCGCTTCGCTGTCAACGCCGAGCTTTGCAAGCTCCTCGGTATGCTCAGCCAGAGCCAGTCCGTCAAACACTGTGCGGTTCTTGCTGTGGGACATGAGCAGGTGCTGCGCCTTGTCATAATCCTCTGCCGCGCCGCGTGCGATGATATACTTTTCCTTGAGCTCCTCAACAAAGCCCTGTTCGATTATCTTGCCGTTATCCATGAAGATCGCGTAATCTGCAGCGTTCTCCATATCCGCGATGTTGTGGGTGGAAAACAGTATGGACTTTTCGCCATCGCCGTCG
The DNA here is from genome assembly GCA_017465665.1 of Oscillospiraceae bacterium. Taxonomy (GTDB): domain Bacteria; phylum Bacillota; class Clostridia; order Oscillospirales; family Ruminococcaceae; genus CAG-115. The sequence continues at coordinate 48,566 of JAFTVU010000003.1, forward strand.
TCAAGATACTCTCTCATCCTGTCACACAGGCGGTCACGCATGAGTGGATCAAGAGAAGAGCCCGGCTCGTCAAGGATGAGCAGCTCGGTATCTCTTGCAAACACCGATGCAAGCGCAGTTCTCATACGGTTACCGTCAGACTGCTTGTACATCGGCTTTGCTTTCTTTGTATGCTCGCTGTCAACTTCAAGCTGCTCGCACAGCTGTGCAAACTTCTTTCTGTCAAAGCTCTTGTAGGCTATCTCCATGGAGATAGCGATATCCTTTGCTCTCCAGCCCTGAGGGAAGAAGCCGCTGCTGGCGCAGTAGCCAATCCTCTCGCGGATAGCGGGATCGTTGATGTCTTTCGACTGACCGAAATACTCCACCTCGCCCGATGTAGTGAGCGTCACTCCGCACAGCATATCGATAAGTGTCGTCTTACCTGCGCCGTTTGCTCCGATAAGAGCAGTTGCAAAGCCCTTGGGCAGCTCAAAATCAAGTCCGCCCAGAGTGAATTTGCTGTATTTCTTTGTCAGCCCTTTTGCTGTAAGAATACTGTCCATATAATTACTCCTGTTGTCCGTTTATTCTACTCTGTATACCTTAGCGCCTGCTTCAAAAGCAGCGTAAATCTTTTCAAGCTCTGCCATAGCGCTTTCCTCATCGGGATAAGAACCAATAATAATTGCACCAAATCCGCTTGTGCTGGCTGTCAACACAAACTTGGCCTCCTTAGAGCCACCGATATTTCTTGTAACTTCAACTATCTTGCAATCGATAATACGCTTCTTATCCTGTGCCATTATCAACATAACTTATATACCTCTCAATCGATATCATAAAGAATATTAATCATGCTTACCAGCTCATCTCTGCTGGTTCCTGCAAGCTTCGCCGATTCAATGGCGTTCTGCAGATGCTGTTCAAGCAGCCTTAAATGCTGCTCCTTGACCATCTCTCTGTCCTGTGGATTCACGATATACCCCTTTCCCTGAACAGGAGCTATAAGCCCCTCCTCCGCAAGCTGCTCATACGCTTTCATCGTGGTGATGACGCTTATCTTCAGATCACGCGCAAGACCTCTTATAGACGGAAGATAATCCCCCTCCGAAAGTCTGCCGTTCATGATATCCTCTTTAAACTGGCTTGCTATCTGCTTATAGATCGGGATATCGGAATTTTGCAATATCTTCAAACACTGACCTCCTTTCTGCGTAGGTGTTTATGTGTTGTATATACAGTATATACTGTTTTATCCGATTTGTCAAGGGGTATTTAAGAATTTTTTTTAAAAAATTTACCCTATCCTGATTTCGGGATAGGGTAACAGTATGATCTCATGCTGTCGAACAGCTGTCATGATATATCCTTGCCGCATGGCACATTGCCTGAACATTCGCACCTGCAATATTACTCCAGCCGTGCTGCTTATTGCCCATTGCAACCAGATCAACACATCCGCCGCCTGAGAAGAATACGGTATAAAGATCGTAGAAGCTGCTGTCGCCGTAATATGTATCGGTAGTCAGCTCAGTATCCAGAAGCGCGTCAAGTCCGTCTGTAATTACCTCTGTTTTCTTTACAACGCCGCCGAATTCCGTTCTGCGGTATACCGCCGCAACAGGCTCAGCCACAAAGGTCGGGTCGGGGATGTTGCATTCTCCCAGACACACCACGCTTGCGCCGTACATATCCGTGCCCACTCTGCCGTTCAGACCGTCAGCGTCCGCACCCCTGTCGCTTGCATTAAGACTGCCACACTCCGCGATATACAAGGTAGAGCCGTTCATGCAGGTGAACGTGCCGTTAGTCACCGAAATATCACCGTAGCACAGGATAGTTCCGCTCAGATATGTGCTGAGCTTATCGATAACAAGCCTGCCGCCATCCTCTATGTATATATCACCGCGGATATCCGCGCCGCCTGTCAGCTTCAGCGTATTTCCTGCAGGAATTACAAGGCTCTCATTCTCTTTAAGCACAAAGCAGTTCTTGATAGTTCTGCTCTTTTTCAGTACGGGGACTTTTATATCCGCCCAATCATCCACCACTGTATAATACAGATTGCTCTTTATATGTACCAGTCCGCGCTTCTCCGCCGCCTGACCCCACACGATGGGCGCAGGCTCCGCCGAGGAAGCCGCGGTAGTTTCCGCAGCCGCCGTAAGCGACATTCCTGCCGCCATGATACAAGCTATCAATAATGAAATGGACTTTTTCATGTGAATGCTCCTTTCAGCGTTTTGTTATAATATATACCGATAAAATATACCGATGGTCGCGCTCAGATAATAATAGCTTTCTTTTATTTGATTTCATGGCTTTTGTCCTTTCTGTAATGTAATATAGACGAGGCAATATACCCCCGCAGGATATACCGCGGGGGATACATATTATACACCCTATTCAACAAGGATAAAATCGCCGTCCACCGAGCCCCATGAAATAGTGTTTTCGGCAGCGTATTCATAGCCATATCCACTCTCGCCGCTCCATGAAACAAGAATGCCTGTATAATCCAAATCAGGAAAATATATTGCGGTATACTCAGTAGGCGTTTTGTATTCAGGACCATAATTTTCGATTATCTCCGCGATGTCTTCATCCGTAAGACTTGGATCATCGCTTTTAAAATGCTGTGCCACCTCGTCAAAAGAAATATTCAGTAGCTGAATAGTTTTGTCCTCTGTAACTTCTATGCGGAAATCAGAAGTAGTGTCACCCTCGTAATAATAAGTTCCTACAGGTATATCCACGTGTATCTCCTTGTCCTCCGCCAATTGCTGAGCGTCAGAGGCATTGCCTTTGAGCACGATCACTGCAGCGGCAGTCAGACCTACTACGCATACCGCGCCTATAGCAGTTGATATTATTGAACGTTTTGATATTGTCATTGTGGTGTCCTCCTTCAACTCACTTGACATAGGAGTGAGCATTTGCAGTAATAGATATTACATTGCTTACCGTATTCACTGTACCTATTGCTATAAAATGATTTATATAGGTATTTTCACTATAATTTCCTAAGCTGTCGCATGTTCTGATTTTTGTAGATGATACCGAAAATCTTGTAGCATCAATAAGACCTGTTGTACATATACCTCTCACATATTTTCCTGAAATATCGTAAAATGCATTTAAGTAAATCTGTCCTACACTAATTCCAATTACACCTTCATCATTAACTGCGTCATGATAATAACCATGATACCTGGCATTGTCAATGATGACTTCGGCGAAAGCGTTAGTGCCACATACAGCCACAAGAATAGCAGCCGTGATTAACGCTACAAATTTTCTGCTTAACTGTTTCATAAATTCCTCCTCAAATTTCCTTTTCCGCGCTGTAAACCGTAATGGTTTCAGTCTCGCCGTCTGCTGTTACTTCAAAAACTGTCTTTACACGGTATGTGCCGCTTTCAAGATTGCTTACCTTGCCCGTAAGCGTTGCAGTACTGCCGTTGACAGTTTTTGTGCGTGTACCGCCAATAGTTTCCCAAGTCCACAGGAATCCATCCTTTTCAAGGGTTTGGGTTATTACTATTTTTGTAGTACTGCCGCTATCATCTTTATAGGTACTTGTACAGGTTGCTGTTGTACCGGATATAACCAGTGAACTTGTTCTGATAGCTGAGCCCAAAGCAAACGTTCCTGCTTCAGCAAACGCTGACGCACCAAAAGCAAATACCATAACTATGGTAACAGCCAAAGATAAAAGCTTCTTCATTTTCTCACCGCCTTTCTTTTTTGAGGTCTCCCTCTATATCGTAAACAGCGGTTATAAAATGAGCATTACATATTTTTATAAAATATTTTAACTTTCGACTTTTTGTACAGCTTCAGCCAGTGAAATTAGTTCATTTTTACTAATTTCATATCCCGAAATATAAAATACATATTTGTCGGTAGACCATATAACAGCATGGGTATTATTGTATGTTTCAAAATATATTCCTTGATATCCATTTATTACGATCTCCGTGGGCTGTACAATTGCATTTTCAGTGTTCAGGAATAACTGTTCGCTAAATTCTTTTGTTGTTTGTGAAAATGTAATTGAAATCGTAATATCACCATTTGGCTTGGAATAATTGACCATATTACAGTATTCGTGCTGTAAAATGACTTCAAAATCATACCCACTCATATCCGCACCTATCCTGTATTCCTCTTCAAGAGTTTCAGGTGAATTTTCAATATCTGTGATATAAAGCATAGAATAAAGTGAGTTATCTTCAATTCTGTAATTCTCCCACAGCTTGTACACGGCAAACGTAGCGCCTGTGAGAAGCGCTGCAAGAATTATAACAAGCATTGCGGCAGTTATTGCCCGCTTTAACGGAATGCGCCTGCCTTGCAATTCAAAGACAGGCGGCGTGTATAAAAGCCTTTTCATTTTTTTGTTGAAGCGCAGGGAAAACCTATGATCGGATATCTTCTGATATTCAGCTATCTCCCAAGTAAGAAAGTCCTGTAGAGCCATTGCGAAGATATCCTGTTCATTCATGTTCATTCTCCTTATCCATTTTTCTTAAAAGCTTCCTCGCCCTCATCAAAGAGACCCGCACAGTGTTGATGTTCATATCCAGCATTTCGGATATCTCCTTTTCGGTCAGTCTGTAAGCATAATACAGCGTTGCGACATTTTTCAGCGCAGGAGAGAGCTTTCTGACATTCTCCAGTACATTTTCGTAACTGAGCCTGATCTCTGCTTCAGCTTCCACATCCTCTGAGGATGGAGTATTTTCGTCAAGCTCCTCCGTTTTACTGCTATGCTTGAGCATATTGAGTGCAATGCCCCTTACTATAATAACAAGGTAGGATACATTTTCATTACATGAATAACTGCGGAATTTATTCAAATTTTTTATCACTCTTAAAAAAGCCTCATGAACAGCGTCCTCCGCAAGCTCCGAGTTATGCAATATCGAAACAGCAGTCTTGAACATAAGCTGCCTGTATTCATTATAAATAAACTCTACCAGATCTTTTTCTTCTTCTGATCCTACAGCAGAAAGCAGAAAGGAAAGCACAGATGATCACCGCCGTTTTATATACTATATACATTCATTATAATACCGACAGTTCATTTTTGCAACACAAAATTGACCCCTGCAGGATATCCCGCAGGGGTCGGAGGTTTATTTGATTAGAAATACTTGTTGGAGTGAGCCTTAACGTACTCAACAACTTCCTCAGCGTAGCAGAATGCCATGGAAACGCAGGTATCTGCACAGCCGTAGTAGATAGCGATTCTGCCTGTATCCTTATCGCACAGTGCAGCGCAGGGGAATGTAACGTTCTGAACGTCGCCTACGCACTCGTAGTACTCTCTGGGGTTCAGCAGGTACTCCTTGCAGCGATACTTAACCTTCCAGGGCTGATCCTTGTCGAGAATGCAAGCGCCGAAGCTGTAAACGAAGCCGTTGCAGCTCTCCAGAACGCCGTGGTAGAATACCAGCCAGCCCTCGCTTGTCTCGATCGGGATAGGACCTGCACCGATCTTCTTGGACTCCCAGCCCTTATCGGGAGCCATAACGTGTCTGTGCTTGCCCCAGTATGTCATATCCTTGGAGTGAGACAGGTACATATCGCCGAAAGGTGTATGACCACTGTCAGAAGGACGGGAGAACATTACGTACTCGCCATTGATCTTTCTGGGGAACAGAACGCCGTTTCTGTTGAAGGGGAGATATGCATTTTCACACTGGTGGAACTCCTTGAAGTCCTTTGTCCAGCCCACACCGATTGTAGGCTTCCAGCCGTAAGCGTTGCACCATGTGATCCAGTATCTGTCCTCGATCCATACGCAGCGGGGATCGTAGCCGTACTGCCAGGGATTAGCCTCAGCAGCGGAAGGATCATCGTTGATCCACTCAACCTTTTCAGGGTTGATGTTCCAGTGGATACCGTCCTCGGAGAAACCAGCGTGGATAGCCATGTTTCTCTCCTTATCGTCTACACGGAAAACGCCTGCAAACTTGCCCTCAAAGGGAACAACCGCAGAGTTGAAGATGGAGTTGCTTGTGGGAAGCAGATCGCGGGGGATGATGGGGTTAGCGTCATAGCGCCAAACTACATCCTTGCAGCCCTCGGGACGATCCATCCAAGGCATATTGGGAATGCTCTGACCGATGATTTCTAAGCTCATGTTCTTTACCTCTCTGAATAAATTTATTGATCCATTTGATACACACGGCTACCCCGTATGTACCTGTTGTGTTAAGTATATCAAATAATACCGAATAATTCAATAGTCTTTTTGGATAAATCTTTCAAGATGTTTTAGTGTATGATTACTTAAAAAACGTTACTTAATAAAGCATTATTTAAGTAACTAAAAAATCAGATATTCTGCATATCATTTTTATGACCAATATTATATATGGTATACCCGATCAAGCGGAAAGGCGAATAATGGCGAATGTTGAAAATAAATGGATATGTTGATTATTATGTTGAAAAGTTTTTGTCTAAAATAAACAATACCCGACAAAAAACATCGTGAATTATTCTGCAAAAAACAGAATTTCGGCATTAATAACAACAAAATCGGAAAATGGTGTTGACGAAAATTATTTTTTTGGATATACTAAAACCAAGAGATAAAACAGCCTCGTGCTGTGCTCTGATAATTTGTTTTAGCAATATTTAAGTTCATCAAAGCAAAAGAAAGTAGTATTCAGTACAGGCAAATATTTTATAACGGAGGATTTCACCATGTGCATGAAAGACATCGAAGTTAAAAACCAGGTAGGTCTGCACGCTAGACCCGCAACATTCTTCATCCAGAAGGCTAACGAGTTCAAGTCTTCTATCTGGGTAGAGAAGGAAGAGCGCAGAGTAAACGCTAAGTCCCTGCTCGGTATCCTTTCCCTTGGTATCGTAGGCGGCGCTAACATCCGCATCATTGCTGACGGTTCCGATGAGCAGCTCGCTGTTGACGGTCTGGTTAAGCTGGTAGAGAGCGGCTTCGCAGAGTAATCGATATATTTGTTTTGTAAATTGCCGCAGCAATGCGGACGGCAGGGCAGAGAACGGCTTTGGCTAGATCTCTGCCCTTTTTGTTTTCCCGGAGGAACAAATGAAAAAAGCATTTCTTACAGCGGTACTTGCTTCGTTGATGGCACTCAGCGGCTGTGCTCCGTCTATGCCCGAGGGCTATGATACAGTAAGAGCTTCAAAGGACAAATACGAGACGCTGGACAGCGCCCGCGCAATAATGACAGATCTGTCCACAGGCGAGCAGATAATGGAATTTACTTTCTTTATCAACCCTAAGGACGAGATGGTGCTCTCCTACTACGGCAAGGACGGAGAAAATGAGATGTACGCCTACAGCAACGGTGCAGAGTACTTTTACAAGGACTCAGGCGATGAGCTGTGGTCCGTTATCTCTTCAAGCGACGAAAACTACATATATAATATATATAACCGCGAATACCGTTATCCCTATGCCGAGGGCGGCATCTTCTTTCTCGACGGTGGCTCGGTAGAGAGCGCTGAGGTCACCAGTAACAGTGACGGCTCCTGCGTGGTGGAATACTCCTACAACGCTGACAAGCTCAACCGCTCTACCAAAGGCATCCTTGAGGGCGTGGAGAGCTTTTCATCGCTCACCACCACATTCATCATCGATCCCGACGGCTTCATTACGGAATTCACAGAAAAGGGCACAGTCACCGATACCGAGGGGCTGACTCAGGATGTCAATATGAGCATCAAAATAGATATGATGAATGAGGTCTACGACATCCCGTACCCTGTTGACAGACTTGATAAGTCAGGAGAAAACTGACAATTCCGCCTACGTTTTTGTGATATATTACAGTTGGTTTGCTTTGCAATTGTACACATATCACAAAAAAGACGTTCAAAAGGTTACAAAACGGTTACAAAAGGTTGCAAAAGTATTACAAAGATGGTATACTTGTAAAAGACATTTTGATTAAAGACTCGCTTCGCAGATAATACTGAGGATATTCCCGATATTATCTGCATTCGTTTGTAACCATATATATTATCAAAGGAGGAAACATGGTTTCCGAAAAAGAAAAGCAGAATATCACTGCTAATGATAACGATTCCAAAAGCAGTGTATATAACGCTATGTATAATTTCGGAGAATATATATTCTCTGTATTCATACATATCATTACAGGGATCAAAAGATCGTTCCTCGCATTCATCGACCGAAACGAGGCCCGCATACAGGCTGTGGCAAAAGCAGTAGGCGGCTGGTTCAAAAAGCTTGGCGCTTCACTTGCGCGGCCCTTTGTCCGCTGGCAGAAAGCAATGAAGCTCGGCATGACCGTAGTGAACAGAATAAAGCAGGAAAAAGGCACAGGCGCAGCGGCGCTGGCGGTGATAAGAAATATAGGCAGAGCGCTTTTCGGCAAAAGAGGTCTTGCCTATTCCCTGTTCAACTATGCGCTGCCTATCGTATGCATGGTGATATTTTTTAATATAGTATCCTATGCCAACAGCATGACATACGCGCTGAAGCTTACGGTGAACGGTGATTTCATCGGCTACGTCAATAATGAGACCGTATTCACCGAAGCGGAACGCATAGTTCAGCAGCGTATCAGCTACATGGAAAACAATACGGAGATCGTAACGTTCACCCCCTCATATCAGCTGGAGATGGCAGGCGTAAACGATTCTCTCACAAAGTATCAGCTTGCGGATAAGCTGCTTGCTTCCATGGGCGCAGAGATCGAGCACGCATACGGTCTGTATATCGGCAATGCGTTCTACGGTGCTCTGACAGAAAAGGACAAGATAGACGCAACGCTGGACAGCCTGCTGGATGTATACCGCACAGGCTCCCCGAATGAAACAGTGGCATTTGAAAGCACGATAACCTACGAGCCAGGTCTTTATCTCTCCGAAAGTATCGTGGATGAGGATGATATCATCAAAACCATCACCTCCAAAAAGAATGTAGCGACCTATTATACCGCCGTATCGGGAGATTCCCCCATTGCTATAACCGATAAGCTCGGCATGACGATATCAGAAATGGCAGCGCTTAACCCGGGATTTTCCGAAACAACGATGGTATATATCGGCGATAAGTTCCTGATAACTCAGGAAGAGCCTTATCTTGCCGTTACCGTAACAAGAACAGAGATCTACAACGAAAATACACCTTACGAAACCGAATACTATGATGACAGCACGAAATATCAGGGTTCAAGCGTAGTTACTCAGGACGGCGAATACGGCATTGATCGTGTTACCGCGGATGTTTCCTACATCAACGGCGTTGAGGTACGCAGAAAGGTACTTAACCGCGTTACCGTTGAAGACCCCACACCTAAGCAGGTTGCGATGGGCACAAAGGCTCCGCCTACCGATGCAGATTACAGCATTCAGGATGTAGAGGTGGGACAGATGTACTGGCCTGTAGGCGGTGCAAACGGCGGTCTTATCAGTGAGATGCCTTACGGCTACGGCGGATATTACGGACATAAGGGTCTGGATATCTCCGCAAGCTATGGAACTCCCATCTATGCGGCAGACAGCGGAACAGTCATCCTGTCAAAGTGGTACGGAGATTACGGCAACTGCATAATGATAGAGCACGATAACGGTATAGTTACCCTTTACGGACACGCAAGCTACCTGCACGTTTATGCGGGGCAGCGTGTAACGCAGGGTCAGCAGATAGCGGATGTGGGCTCTACGGGACGTTCCACAGGTAACCACCTGCACTTTGAGGTGCGTATAAACGGCGTATGCATGAACCCGATCAATTATCTGCCCGAGCACGAATTTGCTTCATGGTGTGTACGCTATTAACAATTTATCCTCCCCAAAATGCTTGGGGAGGATTTTTGGTATTTCCTGCAACCGCAGATATTTTTCTCCGTCTTTATGTATGAGCTCAAAACTAAGGCAGACAGCTCCCTGAACTGCCGAAGGGGGAATAGAATATGACAGATCAAGAGATAGTACGGCTGTATCTTGAACGCAGCGAGAACGCTATATCCGAAACAAAGGCAGCCTATGGCAGACTGCTCCGCAGCGTAGCCTACAATATACTTCAAAACGCGCAGGACGCGGAGGAGTGCGAGAACGAGACCTGCCTCAAGGCATGGAACAGCATACCGCCAAACAAGCCGCAGAGGCTGTGTGCATACCTGTGCAAGATAGCGCACAGGCTGGCGCTGGACAGGTATGACTACAACACCGCCGCCAAGCGCAGCGGCAGTATACCTCTGGATGAGCTGGAGGAGTGCATAGCCTCTGCTTACAGCGCAGAGGACAGGCTGACCGCCACAGCTCTCGGAGAGCTGCTGAACAGCTTTCTCGGCTCCCGCGATTACGATACGCGCGTTATATTCATGCGCCGTTTCTGGTTCGGAGAGAGCATCTCGGAGATAGCAAAGAACCTACACGCCACCGAAAGCATGGTGAAATCCCGCATATCCCGCACATTGAAACAGCTGCGGGAATTCCTCAAAAAGGAGGGCTATGATATATGAAAAAGACGATAAACAACGCACTGAATGAAATAAGCGACAAGTACATCGAAGAAGCATACAATGCAACAGGTCTTCAGCACTCAACTGCAAGGACTATACGCAACATAGCAATTCCTGTTGCCTCTGCCGCTGCAATAGCAGGTCTGTGCTTGGGCATGAACAAGCTGGGCGTATTCAAAAGCGGCGGCGTTGACCTTCTCCCTGCCGAATCCACAGGCGGCGCAGGCGACACCTCGTCCATTACAGTAAATGATCCGCAGTATGAGTATATCGGATATACACCCAGCCTGCCCGATAATATCCCGCTTGTACTTCAGACCACAGACCACATAGAGAGCATAGTATTCGGCTCGCAGTATCCCGAAATGATTTATGCAGACGAAAATTCCGCCATGTTCACGGATGGCATATCTGGTCTTTATATCTTCGATTTTGATACCGAGGAGATCACCTTTGCCGCCGATATCTACACCACCTTTGATATGGCGCTTACAGACTACCCCCAGAAGATAGGCACGAACTACGGCGGTGACAGCTGGAACGGGATCGAGCTTTTCGCAGGAGCAGATGGCACGCCCTACTGCTCGATGGCATATCACAGCGATATCGTACTGACAGGCAGCGGACTGCCAACACAGAGCCAGTGGCAGACAAAATACTATGAGATAGACACTGAAGCACTGACTCTCACAGCGCTCCCGTCCGATGATATGACCATACCTCTGTACGAGGGTCTGAAAGAGATCCCTTACAATGAAAATGAGAACTATCGCAATATGTCGCTTAACGCGGCGTATATCGGTGATACGGATGAATTCGTCTATGTCAGAAATTGCACGACAGACATCGACCTGCTGCCCGGATATAACATGGAATACATCGAGCTGCGCCGCTGGACTGCCGAGGAAGTCACAGGCGAGCCTATGGAGGGCGGTCATTATCCGTTCAGTGATAACGTCGGCAAGGATGTGAAGCTGTACTCCAATTACTATACAGGGGATTCCGTTGTGGGACACGAATGCCACGGAATATACTTTAACGGTGTGAAATTCACACTGGATATGCACGCCTCAGGCAGAGTGCCCGAGGGCTATTACACCCTTTACGGTGATATTGTTTGTATGACAGAGGAGACCAACGGCTATCAGTGGCTGTACAGAATAGAAGCCGATACCCTGCAGCCGCTTGAAGCGCTCATCAAGCAGCCCGAAAATATCGATCTTGAACAGACCTATCACGGTATGCCTCTCATAAAGCAGACCGATACGCTTGCAGATGACGTTCTTCCGCTTCATTACGAATCGCTTATAAAGCAGATAGAAATGATAACTGCGGCTCTCAGCGAAGATCTGAATGATATTGAAGCACGCAAAGCTCATCTTGAGGAAAAGTATGCATATATCCAGGAGCAACTCAGCAGCGATAAACTCACGGAAGATGAACGCAATGAATACTACGAAATGGAAGCCGAACTGACAATGGAAATCAGCTATCTGGAAGCAGACCACGAGGATCTCAGGGCACTGCTAACGAACTACCAGACAGAGCTTGATGCCATTGAATCACAGATGCAGAAATCAGGCATTTTCTCATACGAAGTACAGGACTTCCTCTCCACCCTTGACCCGAGAGTTGCTGCTGCAGTAAAGGAATTTATCGAAATCGAGCCGTCTGCGGAGTTCTGGGGCACAAGCAGCGCCACCATCTCCTACGGTATCGTAACGGCAGAGGCTATCAATATGTTCAACGAACATATCCTCAGCCTTGACGACAGTGCAGCGGAGATCATCCTCTCCGACGATCAGCTTGTATACTCCATGTGCCTGAACAGCTACTGGCGTGATAACGACACCGCAAACACAGAGGATCACAATAAGGAGCTGGAGCAGCTCAACGACCTTATCACAGATCTGATACTTTCACGTGAGCTCAGCAATGCGGGCAGCGCGGATATGGAAAATATGCTGTATCCCCTTGACCCGAAGTACAACTACATCACCTCCTATTTCGGCTATGACGCTTTCCGCGGAGGCAACCACTACGGTATCGATATTGCAGACAAGGGTATCGGCGGTGCGGATATCTACGCAGTGCAGGATGGTCTTGTTATCGCAGCTAACAACGACGGCGGCTGGAGCAACGGTCTCGGAAACTATGTGGTGATAGGCCACGGCAACGGCTACTGTACACTGTATGCACACTGCTATGAGGTATATGCAGCTGTAGGCGATACGGTAAAGCGCGGCGATACTATCGCGACAGTCGGCACAACAGGCTGGTCCACAGGAAACCACCTGCACTTTGAAATACGCAAGGACGGTGTGGCGATCGATCCGCTGAGCTTCCCCTATGGAGATGTAGCAGTGGTAAAATATGATGCATTTGAAGCTGCACTGAAATATGCTTTTGAGAATGCAGGCGAGCCTGCCATCCCTGATTTCATTGCACAGCCGATAGATTGTGAATCCAGCACAGGCGTGTTTGTTTACAGCGATTATTCGGAATACACATCAGATACTCCCAACGCGAATGTTTTCGCCGCTGACTCAGGAGAGATAATCTTCGCCAATTATACAGGCGAAGCTGACAAGGTATGTATTGCTATCATGCATGACGGATATGTAACAGTATACCGCGGTCTGAGCAGCTACACATACGAAGCAGGCGAGCACGTTCAAATGGGCTGGGTCATCGGCAAGGCTGATGACGAGGGTAAAATGCGCTTTGAACTGCGTACTGATGCAGATGTCGTCATGAACACAAAGGGATACTGCGAGAAGATCGACCCTGCCATGAACGATTTCCCTCAGACAGGCAATGCCAAAGCGGCTTTCTGCGATGAGATACTTTATTCTAACGAGCCCTCCGTGCTGTTTGATTCCAAGATCAAAGCCTATGCCGTTAGCATAAACGGCGTTACAACAGTGCTGAAAAACGAAGATGGCTCTGCTGAAAAGTACGGCAATCTTTTCTTCAATGAAAACGAATCGCTGCTGGATGTCGAGTATATCGGCAACGGCTGTCTTGTGACCTCACGCACTGCAAATCTTGCAGATGCCTCGTATATACGCAAGGAATACTATCTTGACGGATCGTATATAGATACCATCCTGCGATACAGTGTTGCTGCTGACGGAACTGAGGAACTCATAGAAACTATCAACGTGGATTATCTCATGACAGACGAGGATATTGCAGCATACGAATACGACCCTGCAACCTGCCGACCTGAACTTGAGCCTGTCAACAACGCAATCACACAGGCGTTCGCTGATGCAGGCAAGGCAAATATTCCTGCAAAACTCTATGCTCCCATAGACGACAACTTAGGCTATATAAGCGAATATTTCTATGACGATTACAGATACGGCTTCGGCGGATACTATGGTCACAAAGGCGTAGATATCTCTGCCGAGTACGGAACAGACGTAAATTCCGCCGCTGACGGTAAGGTGATTTCCGCCGCATGGTACGGCGATTACGGCTATTGTGTTATTATAATGCATGACGGTTACGCTACCGTTTACGGACATCTTAGCGATATTTCCGTAAAGGAGGGCGATACCGTTACCGCAGGACAGCTCATAGCGGCAGTCGGCAGTACAGGCAGAGCGACGGGTAACTATCTCCACTTTGAACTGAGGACAGCTCCTGATGAGTATATTAATCCCATCGACTATCTTCCCTATACCGAGTAAACCTCCCACCCCTGATATAAACGCAGCCCCTCCGATATCTCCTCGGAGGGGCATTGCTCTGCACATAATAAGACCGCCCATACAAGAGCGGTCTGCTTTGTTTTAGTGGGAAGGGCGCTTGGATACCGCATCGATAGCCGCAGCAACTGCAATGTTGATATCAACGGCATTCTGACGGATAGTTGCATCCAGCTTGGAGAAAAGCTCACCATTGTGGGTGCTTACATATTTTGAAGGGAGCTTATTCAGCGCAATAGCTTTCATATCGTCAACGCAGCGCTCGCACTTGCAGCAATCCTCTGCCTCCAGCATAGCCTCGATACGTTCTCCGACGAAGTTTTCCATAACATTTACAATAGCCATAATAGACCTCCCTGTTAATTTTTTAAGTTATTTATATTTTAAACGAAAACACGGCTTTTGTCAATACTTTACTGAAACACAGTGCGGATTTTTTTCATATTCTGCGTATTTTCGCGCAAAAGCGGCAGAAAATAACGCTGAACTCTGAAAAAGGAGATTTTATATGAATATTTCAAATCAGGAGTACGGCGAGCTTACCAAAAAACGCTCTCCTAACTCAAAACTGTATAAGACTCTGCCGAAAGCCTTTATCATCGGCGGGATCATCTGTACCCTCGGCGAGGGGCTGCTTAATCTGTATACCTATCTCGGTCTGGATGAAACTCAGGCAGGCGCGATAACCTCTATGACCCTTATATTCCTCAGCGCACTGCTGACAGGTCTTGAGCTGTATGACCGCATAGCCCAGCACGGCGGCGCAGGAACGCTGGTGCCGATAACAGGCTTTGCGAATGCTGTGGTCTCCCCTGCAATAGATTTCAAGAGCGAGGGCTATGTGCTGGGACTTGGAGCAAAGATGTTCGTGATAGCAGGTCCTGTCATCGTGTACGGACTTACCGCCTCGGTGATATATGGACTGATATATTACATCATCGGTCTTTTCACAGGAGGTTAAAATGGGATATTGCTCAGGAAAAACATTCAGATACGATAAGGCTTCCATCGAGGTGTATGCGGCGGTGGTGGGAAAGATCGAAAGTGAAGGACCATACGGCAACGAATTTGATGAAGTTATAGACGACAACAAGGGCGGCACAGACACATGGGAGCAGGCAGAGGGTCTGTTCCAGAAGAAAGCCGTAAAGCATGTGCTGGATAAATCAGGGCTTGCTCCTGAAAACATCGATCTGTTGTTCGCAGGTGACCTGCTCAATCAATGCGTCGGCTCATCCTATGGGCTAAAGGATTATTATATCCCGTTCCTCGGTATCTATGGCGCCTGTTCCACCTTTGCCGAGGGTCTGCTGCTGGCAGGAGCAATGGTCAATGCAGGCTACGCAGATACCGCCATAGCAGTCACCTCCTCACATTTCAGCTCTGCGGAGCGGCAGTTCAGATTTCCGCTGAACTACGGCGGCATACGCACTCCAACATCCCAGTGGACAGCCACTGCTTCAGGCGCGGCACTGGTCACGCAGAGCGGAAAGCCGCCGTTCATAAGAGCTGCCACCGCAGGCAAGATAGAGGATATGGGGATAACCGATGTCAACAATATGGGTGCAGCCATGGCAGGTGCAGCATATGATACTCTGTCCAGACATTTCACGCACCTGGGCAGCCGCCCTGAAGACTACGATCTCATAATCACAGGAGATCTGGGGCTTGTTGGCAGCGAGCTTCTGTGCGATCTGTTCATGCGGGACGGAATTGCGATAAAGGAGCGGCACAAGGACTGCGGACTCATGCTGTTCGACCGTTCAACTCAGGATGTACACGCAGGCGGCTCGGGCTGCGGCTGCGGCGCATCCATGATGTGTGGGCACTTCCTCAAACGCATAGAACGCGGCGAGCTGAAACGAGTTCTGTTCTGTGCTACAGGCGCACTGATGTCTACCACTATGATACAGCAGGGCGGCTCTATACCGGGAGTAGCTCATGCTGTTGAGATAACATCGTACTAGGAGGATATATGGATATTTTTCTGGAATATGTCAAGGCGTTTGTGGTGGGAGGACTGCTCTGCGCCATAGGCCAGTTGCTGATAGATCTGACTAAGCTTACTCCTGCAAGGATACTGGTATCCTATGTGGTGGCAGGCGTTATCCTCGGCGGCGTGGGAATTTACCAGCCGCTCATAGATTTCGCAGGTGGCGGCGCTACAGTGCCACTGACCGGCTTCGGAGCACTGCTTGCCAAGGGCGTAAGAGAAGCCGTGGATAAGGACGGTATTCTGGGAGCATTCACAGGCGGACTTACCTCAGGTGCAGCGGGAATAACCGCAGCCGTGTTCTTCGGACTGCTTGCAGGGCTATGCTTCAAGAGTGGCAGCAAAATAAACGAAAAATAGCACAAGGCGGAGCAGAAAACTCCGCCTTTTTCGGGCATTTCAGCGATAATTCGTGTTTATCCTTGACAATAATGACTTAAAATGCTATAATTTAAGTCAAGCGCGGGGTAATTTTGCGCTGCTTATTATTTTTGGAGGGTATTTTTATCATGAGTTTCTGGAGACGTTTTAGCAAAGTCCTTTTTAACATCAGCCTTGTATTATCCGCTATCGGCGTTCTGATCGGTACTATAGCAGGTTTCAACACACATTTCCTGCTGGGTCTGGGCATTCTTATCGGCGGCGCGCTGCTTGCGCTCATACTTCATGCTATGCTTGGTACATTCCTTGAAATGTGCGACAATATAGCTGATATCAGAGCAATGACCGTAAACGGTACACTTCGCGTTCAGAACGAAGCTGCTCCTCAGAATGTACGTGACACTTTCAACAAGCTCTCTGCTATCGCAGACAGCAATAATGATGATAACACCTGGGTATGCAGAGCCTGCGGTACAACAAACGAAAACACATCTGCTACCTGCAAGGGCTGCGGCAAGTATAAGTAATAGTCTACTTACATATTAAAAAAGCTCGGCATACTTATCGATGCCGAGCTTTAGTATTCTAGAATAAAAACCTCCGCACTCATTAAAGTGCGGAGGAATTTTTATGCAATTTCAGCTGAATTACTTAGCCAGACGAGCCTCGAGCTTATCAAGCTCTTCCCACAGCTCTGCAGGGATCTTGCCGCCCTTAGCAGCGATATCGTCATTGTAGTAACGGCGCATCTCTGCGATCTCCTTTGTCCAGAGATCCTTGTCAACTGCAAGCAGCATATCCTCGATCTCGGAAGTAACCTCGTCCTCAATACCTGTGAAGTCGATGTCACCCTTCTTGGGGAGGTAACCGATAGCGGTCTCATCAGCGTCAACCTTGCCCTCACATCTCTTGATGATCCAGTCAAGTACACGCATATTATCACCGAAGCCGGGCCAGATGAAGTTGCCATTCTCGTCCTGCTTGAACCAGTTAACGTTGAAGATCTTGGGAGCCTTGTCACCGAGCTTCTTACCCATCTCGATCCAGTGTGCCCAGTAATCGCCTACGTTGTAGCCGATAAAGGGCTTCATAGCCATAGGATCGTGACGGAGCACGCCTACTGCACCTGTAGCAGCAGCTGTTGTCTCAGAGGATACAGCGGAGCCGATGTATGTGCCGTGGTTCCAGTCAAAGGACTGATATACCAGAGGAGTTGTGGAAGCACGTCTGCCGCCGAATACGATAGCAGATACGGGCACGCCCTTGGGGTTGTTGAACTCAGGGCTGATGCAGGGGCAGTTCTCAGCGGGAGCTGTGAATCTGGAGTTGGGATGAGCAAGCTTCTGAGCCTTGCCGTCCTCACCCATAACGGATGTGAACTCAACGCCGTTTACCTTAGCACCCTTCCACTCTGTTGCGTTAACAGGAGGATTCTTGTCAAGACCTTCCCACCAAACTGTCATATCATCATTGTTGATAGCAACGTTTGTGAAGATAGTGTTCTTCTTTGTGCACTCAAGCGCATTGAAGTTGGACTTTGCATTTGTACCGGGAGCAACACCGAAGAAACCGTTCTCGGGGTTGATGGCGTACAGTCTGCCATCCTCGCCGGGCTTCATCCATGCGATATCATCACCTACTGTGAATACCTCATAACCCTGCTCCTTATAAACAGCGGGAGGAATGAGCATTGCGAGGTTTGTCTTACCGCAAGCGGAGGGGAATGCTGCTGTGATGTACTTAACATCGCCATCAGGCTTCTTAACACCGAGGATGAGCATGTGCTCAGCCATCCAGCCTTCCTTCCAGCCCTGGTAGGAAGCGATACGCAGTGCGAAGCACTTCTTGCCCAGAAGAACGTTACCGCCGTAAGCGGAGTTGATGGACCAGATCGCATTGTCCTCAGGGAACTGAACGATGTATCTCTTCTCGGGATCAACGTCAGCCTTGGAGTGCAGGCAGCGAACAAAGTCATTAGATGTATCACCCAGGTTCTCAAATGCCTGAGTACCCATTCTTGTCATGATGTTCATATTCAGAACAACATAGATGGAGTCTGTGATCTCAACGCCTACCTTAGCGAGAGGAGAGCCGATGGGGCCCATGGAATAAGGGATAACGTACATTGTTCTGCCCTTCATAACGCCATCGTACATGGGGGTCAGCTTAGCGTACATCTCCTCGGGATCCATCCAGTTATTTGTAGGACCTGCATTCTCCTTTGTCTTGGAGCAGATAAAGGTTCTGTCCTCTACACGAGCAACGTCGTTAGGGAGTGTTCTGTGGTACAGACAGCCGGGGAGCTTATCCTCATTGAGGTGGAACATTACATCCTTGCTGTCAGCAGGGAGAGCTGTGACCTCAGCGATCAGCTCATCGAGCTGCTCCTTGGAGCCATCGATCCATACAACGGACTCGGGCTTTGTGAGGGCGATCATCTCGTCGACCCACTTGATAACGTTAGGGTTCTTTGTTAAAACACCGGGATTTCTTGCCATATTATTTATCTCCTTTTCAAATTATTATTTGATCATGGAACGCCTGATGCGGATGTGTGATTTTTTTGACAAGCCGCAAATAAAACGTTCCCCACATATAACATTATACATTATAATCTGCAATAAGTCAATAATAATTCTTACGCTTTGTGACAAATATTTTCTGCTAAAATACCAATTATATGCAGTTAGATATGTAAAATGTGCATAACGACATACGGACAGAGAAAAACCGCGGTTAATAATGCCAGTAGGTATAAAGAAGTACAAACCGCGAATAATTTTCACGGTTTGTTTTAACATCTAAAGATAAAATAGGTTCTCCACTCTTTCAAACTGAAATATGTACCTGCTATAGATTTAATTTTATCAATTCGTCAAAAACTGTCATGTTTGTCCGATTCAATGTCAGAGGAGTAACAGAAATGTATTCGGACAAGATTGCATTCGTATCAATACTATTGTCATCGGAATCAGTGGGGATTTCTTTATAAGTCGGAAGATACATATCGTTGCCCTGTGGTAGAAATTTGTCAATAAAATAGCGTTTTCCCATACGGGTAATGCGGATACCTTTATTGTGAATCGGAATGTTTATATTGTATAAGCTGTTTTTTTCCATCAAATTGTGACGAATGAAAAAATCTTTGATTGTGTCCAGCGCTTCCATGGCTTCACCAAATCCACCCGATTCGGTGGAAAGAGCTACTGCAGGAAGTTCAAAGGTGGCTGCTTCAAACACGGCACCTAAGGTACCAGAGTATAACACGTCAACGCCAAGATTTAAGCCCCGGTTAATGCCGGAGATAACAAAATCAAAAGTGATCTGCATGCCTTCCAAAGCAAAACGGACACAGTCTGCCGGAGAAGAATCTACTGTATAAGCTGTGATATCAGGATCGTCGAAAGGAACTTGTTTTACTTCAAACGATTTGCGGAATTCGATGCAGTGGCTTTTGCCGCTCTGTTCATGTTTCGGAACAACAACTGTCACCTCGCCAAATTGTTTTGCCCACTTAGCTAATGGCACAAGAACTTCGGAGGAAATGCTGTCATCATTGGTAATTAAGATTTTCATTGTTCAACATAGCTCCTTTACTTATCTTGTAGCCCATGAAATTATTGTTCATCGTTGAGTTAATTATAACAAATTGACCATATAAAGTCAATGACATCAGCAACGCAAAGCCATTTTTGACATTAATATCAAAAGTGGCTTTGAGATACTTATATATGACTATCGGTCTTTTAGCCGCGGCAATATATTTTATACTGTTTTATCCTTTGACTTGCACAGCTCTCTCAGCACGCAAACTTCGCACCTCGGCGCTCTTGCTGAACAAACGCCTCGTCCATGCCATACAAGGCGGTGGCAGAAATTAAGGCTCTCCTCGGGAGGGATGACCTCACGCAGCTGCTTTTCCACCTTGCCTGCATCCTTTGTATCAGATAATCCAAGGCGGTTTGTAAGCCTTATAACATGGGTATCGCAGACGTACGCAGGCTGCCCGTACAAGTCGCCCACGATGAGATTTGCGGTCTTTCTGCCTACGCCGGGCAACTTCGTCAGCTCCTCTATACTGTCAGGAACTCTGCCGCCGTGGATATCGCGCAGCATCTGACACATCATCACGATATCCTGCGCTTTGGTCTTGAACAGACCGCAGGTACGGATAAGCTCCTCCACCTCCTGCACATCAGCGTCCGCAAAAGCGTCAACCGTGGGAAAGCGCTGAAACAGCGCAGGAGTCACCATGTTGACGCGTTTATCGGTGCACTGTGCGGAAAGGCGCGTTGCTATCAGCAGCTCATGCGGCTGTGTATAGATGAGGGCACATTTTACCTCTGGATATTCTGTTTTAAGCAGCTCTATAATCTCGGCTGCAGCTTTTTTACGATCTCGGCGCATATCAGTTCCTTTCCATCATTTACAATACAACGAATACGGCGCGTGCTTTGTGCTGCCTGTGTAATCCTCGTAATGCAGACCACTATTATCTCTCATTGCGCTTGTTATCAGCTTCTTTGTGAGTTCAGGAACATCCTCTCTTGCCTGTGCCTCGTTCACATCCATCCACAGCACTTCACTGTTCTCCTCTCCGTCAGAGACAGGCTCGCCCGAAACATACTCAGCCTTAAAAACGATGTACCAGTCATGCATGTTGAAACGTACGCCGATAAGCTCTGTCGGCTCGACAACGACATGGGTTTCTTCCATATATTCACGCCTGAGCGCATCCTGCGGAGTTTCACCATAATTCACATAACCACCTGGAATTATCAGCATACCCTTTCCGCCACCGTAGGTGTGGCGCGCAAGCAGGACTTTCCCATCGCGTATCACAACACCAGTAACGCTCTGTCCCCAATTGGTGTTTTCATTTGACATTATTCATCACCTTTTCCGTTATACTTTCATTTTTCTTACCACATAAGTAACCACACTAGTCGTAAGATCACTTATACCATTTTCGCGCGGGATATCATACCTTTGCTCACGAACAGACGATTTCAGAATTGACCAGCCTGCGAAAACTGAACTCAATATACCTTGCAGCTCTGTCGTTGGCAGATTTACCTCAAACTGCGCTGCTTGCGGTTTGCCTGTCGCTTTGCTATACTCATGTACGTCTGAATTTATCACCAGACATACTATGCCATTTTCCCTCACGCCGTCTCTGATCTCATTCAGCTTTGCAACGAAATTCCTTTCTTCCGCCACATGCTCCAGTGCAGACACAGCAATTACAAGATCAAAATATCCGTCTTTTATCGTATAATCCTCAATGGTACTTACTGCACCATGAATGTTACCTGCAACACCGTATTCCTTAGCATTGGAATAAAGCTTTTCAATCGCCAGCGGCAAAATATCAACACATTCGATCATACAATCAATGTGATCATACAGCTTTGCAATCGAGATACAATTGCGCCCTACTCCGCACCCCAGATCTAATACCTTTAATTGCTTATAAGCCTCAAACCGGGGCATTAACTCTATAATAGTTTTTATCGGCTTTCTTAACCAACTATCGGTCTTGTACAATTCTTCGTTGGAGTACATTTCGATGTGCGATCTCTTTTCACTTTCGCGTATAGCCTTAATTCTTTCATTCAAAAGCTCGCCCTCCTTTTGGTACTAATATAATTATATCATCAAACCTCATAAAAATCAATTCCACAAACAGAAAGCCGCCTGCAATGCAAGCGGCTGAATTGTTCTTATCATTCTTCGTCCTCAGGAGCATCCGCAACAGGCTCTGCCTTTGAAGCGCGCACCTTTATGATGCACCTGTCCTCAATAGTCATTGCCACCAGATGTACACCCTCGTAATCGATACTGGGCGGAGTAAGCTCATCGCCCTCAGGAATATATCCAAGCTTATCTGTAATAAGACCTGCAATAGTCTCGTACTCATGCTCCTCAGGAAGCTCTGCACCGAACAGCGCAAGCACCTCTTCAGGATCAGCCTCTCCGACAACGTCGTACTGATCCTCGCCTATCCTGACGATCTCGGTCTTTTCATCATCGTACTCATCCTGAATATTGCCCATTACCGCCTCGATGATGTCCTCAAGAGTAACTATGCCCGCGGTGCCGCCGTACTCATCCACAACGACCGCCATACCCGATTTGAGGGAGGTAAGCGACTGGAACGTATCAGAACAGGGACAAGCCTCAGGAATGAATATAACATCACGCAGAAAATCGTTGATGTTAAAGGTGGAAAGATCCTTTTCTCCCACAAGGCAAAGCAGATCCTTTACTATTATGATGCCGATTATCTTGTCGATACTTCCATCATAAACAGGGATCCTGGAAAAGCCCATATCAAGCGCCAGATAGATGATGTCATCCAGAGAAACATTCTTTTCAACGCCTACGATATTCGTGCGGTGGGTCATTACATCCTCTGCAGTAAGATCGTTGAACTCGAAAATGTTGTTTATCATCTGCGCCGAGGCTTCCTCAATGGCGCTGTCGTCACCCTCCTCGTTCGGGCTCTTGACCATAGCGTCCACCATGTCAAGCACCTCGTCTTCGGTGAAATCACGGTAATCATTACCAAGCGCCCATTTAAGGAACTTTGTAGTGCCGTCATTCAGCGCAATGAGCCAGCCCAGCAGAAATCTGCGTATCTTGCG
Source organism: Oscillospiraceae bacterium (assembly GCA_017465665.1). GTDB lineage: Bacteria > Bacillota > Clostridia > Oscillospirales > Ruminococcaceae > CAG-115. Next base: position 71,778 of record JAFTVU010000003.1, read on the forward strand.
GCGTTTCGGCTTTTCGTTCTGTTCGTTCGTGTTAGTACTTCGACTGTCTGCGTCCATATTTACTCCTTATCAACTTATACAAATCATACTGAACTATACTCAGCTATTCAGGCGGAACAGCCTTTCTGCGTTCTGTTTAGCAATATCTATCATTTCCTCTGTGGAAACGCCCTTTATCTCAGCCATCCTTGCCGCTGTGAACTGAAGCATGGAGCTGTCACAGCGCTTTCCTCTGTGAGGAACAGGCGCCATGTACGGGCAATCCGTTTCAAGCAGCAGCCTGTCAATTGGCACAGCCTCGCATGCCGCTACTGCCTTTTTTGCATTCTTGAATGTAAGCACTCCCGTAAAGCCGATATACATTCCCAGCCTCACTACCTCCGCTGCGGTCTCCGCGCTGCCTGAAAAGCAATGCAGCACACCCTTTGGTCTATGCTTTTTCAGCATATTCATAGTGTCCTCGCAGGCGTCACGGGAATGTATGATAACAGGAAGATCAAGCTTATCCGCAAGAAGCAGCTGCTTTTCAAACACCTCTGCCTGCACAGCCTTGTCTGTGTTGTCGTAATGATAATCAAAGCCTATTTCGCCGAGGGCACAGATGCGCTCGTCCCCAAGCATCTCTTCAAGGCTTTCAAGCCAGTCTTCGGGCAGAGCATAGCAGTTTTCGGGGTGTATTCCCGCCGCCGCAAAAACATGGCTGTATTTATGCGCCAGCGCTATCTCCTCGCGGCTGGATCTCAGATCGTATCCCACAGCGATGAGCTTTTCTACGCCAACGGATGGCAGGCTCTCAATAAGCGGAAAAAGATCTTCTCCGAAATCCTCCTCGAGATAATGCGCGTGTGTATCGATAATTCCCATAGTTATATGCCCCGTGGACTAAAATATTTTTCCTTGATGATGGAACGGGTCTCATAGCTTTCAAGCGGAAGATGTCCCCTGCCACCGAAAAGCTCCTCCGTCTCCTTGAATGCGCCGTTGAATGCGCGGTCAAGCAGAGTAGTCTTGTCATCATCCACCGAAACACACTCAAAAAACAGCATCAGTCTGTCCGCAGTTGGCTCTGCGTTCCAGTATTCGGGAGAGCTCTCGTCCATCTTGTCATTTCCGTAAAGCTGACGTATCTGGTTGAGCAGCTCCTCCGCATACAGCTTTGCGCCAACACTCGGAACGCTGCCCGACAGCACCTCGCCCTGCTTTACGAACATAGCACGGATTATATGCTGCACGCCCTGCACCACAAGCTCCGCTTTGCCTCTGCCCTCGCCCTGCTTTACATCACCGACCTTATCTTCGGCATTCTCGCGCTGGAGCAGGTTATTGTCGCTGTTCTGCTTTTTGGCTGAGCTTTTGGTGTAAGCAGGAGTATACGCCTGCTGCGACCTGATATAGCTGTCTGTATGCTCGGAGGCGAGAGTGGAGTTCTTGTGCTCCGTCCTCTGCTCCGAGGACTTTGTAAGAGTCGTCTGATTTATCGAGGCAATATTCGCCATCCTTGAAATATCCATTCTTCATGCCTCCTTGCATATGGATTTTATCTGCCTGTTATCTTATCATCCTATAGGGCTGCCATTGGGAACATCGTCTTCAAGGAAGATAACGCGTACATCGTTCTCTCCTGCCTCAACAGCAAGTATCATGCCGTTGCTGTCCTCGCCGCAAAGGGGCTTTGGCGCAAGGTTTGCAACAAAGATCACCTTCTTGCCGATAAGCTCCTCGGGAGTGTACCAGTTTGCGATACCCGATACTATCTGTCTGCCGCCTCTGCCATCATCTATCTGCAGCTTCAGCAGCTTCTTGGCTTTCTTCATCTTCTCTGCGGCAACGATCTCGCCACTGCGCAGCTTCACGTCAAAGAACTTGTCAATGGTGATGATGTTTGCCTTGTCGAGATCCTCATCCTCGCGGATGGTAACTGCAGGCTTCAGCATCTCGTTGAGAGCTTCGATCTCCTTATCCATATCGATTCTTGGGAAGAGGACGTCGCCTTTCTTAACTGTAACGTCAGCAGCAAGACCGCCGAATGTTGCAAGAGTATCATAAGCAGTGCACTTTTCACACGCACCGATCTGCTCCCATACCTTGGGCATTGTTGTGGGCATGAACGGGAACAACAGGCCTGAGCAGATACGTACAGTCTCCAGCAGATTGTACATTACTGTTGCAAGTCTTGTCTTGTTTGCCTCGTCCTTTGCAAGGATCCAAGGTGTTGTTTCATCGATATACTTGTTAGCACGGGATACTACCTTGAATATCTCCTCCAGTGCCTTGGAAAGCTGCGCCTCATCCATCAGCGGAGCGATCTTGTCACGCAGTGCAGAAGCCATACCCTTAAGCTCATCATCCAGAGCGTCGGCCTGTCTTTCAGCAGGCAGAGTGCCGCCGAAGTACTTCTCCACCATCGCAACGGTACGGGAAACAAGGTTTCCGAGATCGTTCGCGAGGTCTGTGTTGATGCGGCCGATCATGATCTCGTTGGAGAAGTTGCAGTCGCTGCCATAGGGCATATCGCGCAGGATCTGGTAACGTACAGCGTCAACACCGTAGCGCTCGCCGAGAATAAAGGGATCTACTACGTTTCCGAGGGACTTACTCATCTTCGCACCATTGAAAGTGATCCAGCCATGACCGTAAAGGCGCTTGGGCACGGGGATATCCAGCATCATGAGCAGAGCAGGCCATACAATGGAGTGGAAACGCACGATCTCCTTGGCGGTCATGTGCATATTTGCAGGCCAGTACTTCTCAAAATCGTCATAAGTGTTGTTCTCATAGCCCAGAGCACTGATATAGTTGATAAGCGCATCCAGCCATACATATACGGTGTGCTTGTCATCGAACGGTATCGGAACGCCCCACTTTACAGTAGTTCTGGAAATACACAGATCCTCCAGACCGTCCTTTACGAAGTTATTCACCATCTCATTAACACGGTTCTCGGGACGGAGGAAATCGGTATTCTTCAGCAGATCAATGATCTGATCGGTATATGCGGACAGCTTGAGGAAGTATGCTTCCTCCTCACTGTCGATCACTTCTCTGCCGCAATCGGGACACTTGCCGTCCACCAGCTGTGTTTCGGTCCAGAAGCTCTCACAGGGTACGCAGTACTTGCCTGAATAGCTGCCCTTGTAGATCAGACCCTTGTCATGCAGCTTTGTAACGATATTCTGAACAGTCTCAATGTGGTAGGGGTCTGTTGTTCGTACATAACGATCGTAGCTTACTCCCATGAAGCTCCACAGGCGCTTGAAGTTTTCTACGATCTCATCAACATACTGCTGAGGGGTCTTACCTGCCTTTTCAGCATTCTGCTGTATCTTTGCACCATGCTCATCAGTACCTGTCAGGAACATTACATCATAGCCCTGCATTCTCTTGAAACGTGCGATAGTGTCGCACGCAACAGTAGTGTAGCAGTGACCGATATGAGGATTTCCCGAGGGATAATATATCGGGGTGGTTATATAGAACTTTTCCTTTTCGCAATTACACATAGTATAATCTACCTCTTTTTCTACAAAATTTAATATATTTTCGGAAAAATAACCCTCTCCGAAACATATCTATTCTATTTTATTATATAACTTTTCCCGCGTTTTTGCAAGTACGGCGAAAAAAAACAAGAAACTTTTACATATTACATAAAAAAGACTTGATTTTTTTTGATTTTTTTAGTACAATATAGATTAGAGTATATTGCTCCGAGCGTAAGCTATGTCATTTTTCATGTAAACGGATGTGAAAAATGCACAAAGCACCGCCCGTTACATAAGACGACCAAAACATCACACGACAAAGGAAAGCATTCCTCTGTTCATCCTGCCGACCCAGAGGGGTCAGACCAATGGCCGGGGATGAAGGAGCGGGCTTTCGGGATATTTACAGAAAGAGGTAAAAACGATGTCAAACAGATTGTTCCAGGGTATTGTTCACCAGATGAAGGATGCGGTAAACCGTGTTATCGGCGTTATTGATGAAAACGGCACCATCATCGCTTGCAGCGATCTCACAAGAGTAGGCGGCGGCAATGACTTCTTCTCCATCGAGCTCGGTGACTCCCACGAGGTATTCATCCGCGATGGCTACACCTACAAGCCTTTCGGCGTGCACGTTAAGCCTGATTACGCAGTATTTGTAGAGGGCACAGACGAGCCTGCTGCAAAGTACGCTAACGTTATAGCTATCTCCCTCTCGGGTATCAAGCAGTACTACGACGAAAAGTATGACAGAAACAACTTCGTAAAGAACATCATCCTCGATAACGTGCTCCCCGGCGATATCAGCCTGAAGGCGCGTGAGCTTCACTTCAACGCAGACATCAGCAGAGTAGTGTTCCTCATCAACGTTATCTCCTCCAACGATGTTTCCGCTTATGACGTTATCCAGAACCTGTTCCCTGACAAGAACAAGGATTTCGTATTCAACATCACAGAGAACGATATCGTCCTCGTTAAGGAAGTAAAGAACAACATCGATGTGCGTGACCTCGAAAAGCTGGCACGCTCCATCTCCGATACACTTTCCAGCGAATTCTTCACAAAGGTGAACGTTGGTATCGGTACTCCCGTTATGGGCGTAAAGGATCTTGCACGCTCTTTCAAGGAAGCGCAGACCGCTCTTGAGGTAGGAAAGGTATTCGATACCGACAAGAACATCGTAAGCTACGATAATCTCGGTATTGCTAGACTTATCTATCACCTGCCCACAACTCTGTGTGAGACATTCCTGAAGGAAGTATTCAAGAAGAACTCCATCGAGTCCCTCGATCACGAGACGCTCTTCACAATCCAGAAGTTCTTTGAGAACAGCCTGAACGTTTCTGAGACATCCAGAAAGCTGTTCGTACACAGAAATACTCTGGTATACCGTCTTGACAAGATCAAGAAGCTGACAGGTCTTGACCTGAGAGAGTTCGATCACGCTATCATCTTCAAGATCGCGCTGATGGTAAAGAAGTATCTCGCAGCTAATCCCACAAAGTTCTAAGAATTCCGCAGGAGCACCTGCACAAAACAAAACTATGGCTGCCCCGAATTTCTGTGATATTCGGGACAGCCTTTGAATGTATTTAAGGCGCAGCGCAAAAAACAAAAAAACGCTGCATGGGGAATTAAATTCAGGAGTATAAAACATGGTAGAGCTCAAGAACGTCAACGTGCATTATACAAGCGGCGTTGACGCACTTCAGGATATCAATCTGAGAATAAACGATGGTGAATTCGTATTCATCGTTGGTGAGAGCGGCGCGGGAAAATCCACGCTGATGAAGCTGCTGCTGCGCGAAGTTGCGCCCTCCTCGGGACGTGTATTCGTAAACGGCTATAATCTCTCCAAGCTCAGAGGCAATAAGATAGCAAAATTCCGCCGCTCTATAGGAGTGGTGTTCCAGGACTTCCGTCTGATACAGGAGCTGAACGTGTATGAGAACGTGGCATTCGTGCTGCGAATCGCAGATCAGCCCATCAAATTCATCAAGCAGCGAGTTCCGTACGTACTCAATCTGGTGGATCTAGCCCACAAAGCGAAAAGCCGTCCCAAGGAGCTTTCGGGTGGCGAGCAGCAGCGTGTCGCTATTGCGAGAGCGCTGGCAAACGACCCGGGTCTCATCATCGCGGACGAGCCTACAGGTAATATCGACCCCAAGCTCTCTTATGAGATAGTGGAGCTGCTCAAGGAGATCAACCGCTGCGGCACTACTGTTGTAATGGTAACACACGAGCATGATCTCGTGAAGCATTTCGGCGGCAGGATAATCAATCTTGACGGCGGTACCATTACGTTTGATGAGAATATCGGAGGTCAGAATGAGGACGAGTAATGTCACATACCTTGTAAAAAAAGGCGTATCCTCGGTATGGAAGAACCGCGTCATGTCTGTCGCCAGCTTCAGCATACTGATGGTAAGTCTGCTGCTCGTAAGCTGTACTGCACTGCTTATGATAAATGCAAATATAATCATGGGCAATATCGAAAACACCAACGAGATCGCAATATATCTTGATGAGGGCGTTTCCGATACACAGGTAGCCCACATCCGCGATGTGCTCCAGAACAACAGCGATATCACTGAAATAGAACACATCACCAAGGAGCAGGCGCTGGAGGATTTCCGCGAGGATATGGCAGAGCAGGCAGAGCTGCTGGATTATCTTGATGAAAACCCCATGCCCGAGACTTTCATGGTACGTGTGGACGATCTCACCAAGATACGTCATATCGTAAATGTGATACAGGAGATAGAGGGCGTTGAAAAGGTAAAGGCTCCGTATGATTTCGCGGGCGTGCTCATAAACATACGCAACACATTCTCGATAATCGCAGGTGCAGTGCTCATTGCTCTGGTAATAGTAAGTATAGTGATCGTATCAAACGCAATACGCACCAGTGTTTATTCCCGAAGAAACGAAATAAGCATCATGAAATATGTAGGTGCTACAAACGGCTTTATCAAAGCCCCGTTCTTTGTTGAGGGAATGTTTATCGGCATACTGGCAGGCGCTGCCTCCTGGGGACTTACATGGCTCATTTATGACTCGGTATACTCCCTGTTTGCAGACGACCTGACACTCTGGCAGATGTTCGGAGTATTCAATCTCATCCCCTTTGAGGAGATAAGATGGACCGTGCTTGCCATCAACTGTGCCGCGGGAGCGCTCCTGGGTGCTGTCGGTACAGTAATAAGCACAGGAAAGCATCTTAAGGTCTGAAAGCCAAATCGAAAGGAACTACAGCTTGAACAAGAAGATCTCTCTGGGCGTGGCGATAAGCCTTGTTGCCATCGGCTGCGCCATAACCTTTGTACTGACATGGGCGGTATCGCTCAATATGTACAATTCCAAGATAGGTACTGCCGAGAAATATGAGGGTATGTACGCAAAGCTGCGCGAGATAGACGCGGCTGTGCGTAACAACTATATCGGCACACTGAATGAAGACAAGATAGAAAACAGCGTTATAGACGGATATGTGGTGGGTCTTGACGACCGCTACGCAAGCTATATGTCCAGCTCCTCCTACTACGAGATACAGCAGGCAAACGAGGGCGTTATCCTCGGCGCAGGCTTTGAGGTAGAGGACGACGGCAGCGGATATCTCAAAATCACCAGCGTATATAAGGGCAGCTCCGCTGAGCTGAACGGAATACTTGCAGGAGATATAATCACCGAGATAGACGGCAAAAACCTGCTTTCCATGGAGAAAGGAACAGCCGAGGAAAGGCTTTCAGGCGAGGTGGGAACCCGTATAGCGCTGAAGCTTCTGCGCGATGGCGAGGAAGTATCGGTAAACCTCATCCGCCAGCAGCTTGAGATAGAATCCGTTACAGGTGAGCTGCTTGAAAACAACGCGGCATATATCCGCATCACCACATTCAATGCAAAGACGGCTGAGCAGTTCGCTAATCAGCTCAATACACTGACCGAAGCAGGCGCCAGCACCCTTATAATCGACGTGCGCCAGAACAGCGGCGGTCTTGTAAGCGCACTGAAGCCTATACTGAACCGCTTCATTCCCGCTGCTACGGTAGCCACCGCCGAATACGCGGACGGCAGCCGCAAATCGTTGCTGGAAACCGATTCCGATACAAAGTTCAGTATGCCGATGGCTATTCTCGTAGATGGAGGCACAGCCTCCGCAGCAGAACTCTTTGCAGGAGCGCTGCGCGACGAATGTGGCGCTGTGCTGGTAGGAACTCAGACCTACGGCAAGGCTCTCATGCAGAACACCTATGAGTTTTCAGACGGCAGCGCGCTTACTATCTCCACCGCAAAAGTATATCTCACCAGATCAGGCACATGGGATGAAACAGGCCTGAAGCCCGATTATCTGGCAGAGCAGAACGTGGATATCTCCTTTGAAAATCTCACCTTTGAAAGCGACACTCAGCTTCAGAAGGCAATAGAAGTCATCACAGCAACCACAGGCAATTCCGCGGCATAAGCCCGTAAATAAATATAATTGGAGGACAACCTAACATGAACAAGCCTATTACAGTACTGACCAAGGAAGGCGTTAAGAAGCTCGAAGAGGAGCTCGAAAACCTCAAGACCGTCAAGCGCCGTGAGGTAGCTGAAAAGATCAAGGTAGCCCTGTCTTTCGGTGACCTTTCCGAGAACAGTGAATACGATGAAGCCAAGAACGAGCAGGGTATCGTAGAATCCCGTATCGCAGAGATCGAAGCTACTCTCGCACACGCTCAGGTGATCGATGCAGACGACATCACCACAGAAAAAGTCGGTATTGGTAACGTAGTAAAAATACTGGATATCGAAATGGAAGAAGAAATGGAGTTCCAGATCGTAGGCACAAGCGAGGCTAATATTGATAAAGGTCAGATGTCCGATGAATCCCCCATCGGTGCTGCACTGCTCGGTCATAAGATCGGCGAGACAGTTGACGTTGAAGCACCCTCCGGTATGCTTCAGTTCAAGATACTTGAGATAAGCAAGAAGGAGGAAGATTAACAATGGCAAACGAAGAGCTCGAAATGACCGAGATCACCGCGGAGGAGCTGGACGAACAGCACCGCGTGAGACTTGAAAAGCTGAATGCGCTCAAGGATGCAGACAAGGATCCCTATAAGATCACAAAGTATGATGTTACCATCTACAACAAGGAGATCCGCGACCGCTTTGAGGAGCTTGAAAACACCGATGTTGCCATTGCGGGCAGAATGATGACCCGCCGCATCATGGGCAAGGCAAGCTTCATGGATATCCGTGACGGCTCCGACAGAATGCAGGTATATGTACGCAAGGATGATGTAGGCGAAGAAGCTTACGCCGAGTTCAAGAAGTGGGACCTCGGCGATATCATCGGTATAAAGGGCAAGGTATTCCGCACAAAGATGGGCGAGATATCCGTACACGCAGAGGAGATCACTCTGCTTTCCAAGTCCCTGCTGCCTCTGCCCGAAAAGTGGCACGGTCTAAAGGACAAGGAGGAGCGCTACAGAAAGCGTTACCTTGACCTCATTGCTAACCCCGAGGTAAAGGATACTTTTGTAAAGCGTTCGCTTATCCTGCGTGAGATCAGAAACTTCCTGGATTCCCATGGTTACATCGAAGTAGACACACCTGTTCTCCACACACTGGAGATCGGTGCTGCTGCACGCCCCTTTAAGACACACCATAACGCTCTCGATATCGATATGTTCATGCGTATCGAAACAGAGCTGTACTTAAAGCGCCTTATCGTCGGTGGCTTTGATAAGGTATACGAAGTAGGCCGTATCTTCCGTAACGAGGGTATGGACGCTACACACAACCCCGAGTTCACCTCCATCGAGATGTATCAGGCATACACTGATTACTTCGGCATGATGGATCTCATCGAGGATCTGTACAGAACAGTTACACTCAAGGTATGCGGCACTGATACCGTTCCCTACATGGGTCACGAGATCGCTGTGGGCAAGCCCTGGGAGCGTCTTACAATGATCGAGGCTGTAAAGAAGTATGCAGGCGTTGATTACTTTGACTGGGCAGACGATGCCGCTGCAAGAGCCTGCGCCAAGGAGCACCACATCGAGGACGAGCTGGACGACAACTCCACAAAGGGTCATGTTCTGATCGCATTCTTTGAGGCATTCGTTGAAGACAAGCTCATCCAGCCTACTATCATCTACGATTATCCCGTAGAGAACTCCCCTCTCGCAAAGAGAAAGCCCGAGTTCCCTGCATTCACAGAGCGTTTCGAGTACTTCATCAACGGTACAGAGTTCGGTAACGCATTCTCCGAGCTGAACGATCCTATCGACCAGAGAGAGCGTTTCGTTAAGCAGGTTGCTGCAAAGCGCGCTCAGGGCGGTAACGACGCTCAGGTGGACGAAGACTTTATCACCGCTCTGGAATACGGTCTGCCCCCTACAGGCGGTCTGGGCTTCGGCTTCGACAGACTTGTTATGCTGCTGACTGATTCCGCAAGCATCCGCGATGTTCTGCTCTTCCCCACAATGAAGCCTATCAGCTAAGTTCCTGCCGTGGTGTACGGCTCACCGAAACAACAAAGCCGCCGCATTCCGCGGCGGCTTGATAATTACATCCGATAATTTTAAGGCGCTACCATAGCGCCGCCTATCCTATGGAGGACAAAATGGCAAACAACAAGGAAAGCGAGCAGGAGCGCCTGCTCCGCGAAAAAAGAGAGCTGCTGAAGCTGAAACAGGGACTCGTGGAGGACAGCGATATCATTGAGGTGGATAAACACGAAGAGATACCCGAACTGCACGGCTGGAAAAAGATCGAAAACTTTTTCTACCACTACAAAGTGCCTCTGATAGTAGGCGTTGTAGCCTCTCTGTTCATCGGCTATATGATATTCGATACAGTAACAAAGGAAAAGAACGATCTGTATGTGCTGGCTATCTCCACCACCAACAAGAGCGGCATCTACGTCAAGCAGTTCGATATCGAAGAGGCGCTGGAGCAATATTGCCCCGATTTTGACGGTAACGGCTACGTTCACGTGGGCGTGAATTTCATCAATATTTCCACTGAAAACGGTGTGAACCAGTATACCGATGCTGATAACTACAAGTTCTCCTCTGAGGTCATCACGGGCGACAGCCAGCTCTTCCTCACCGATGAGGGAATTGTAAATATCATAGCCGAAATGGCAAATGATGACGAATTACAATTCTTCCTCGACCTTTCCGAGAAATACCCTGACGCACCACTTTATGACGGAGTAGGCTATCAGCTCAACACCACAGATTTCACCGAGGCAGCCCGTTGGGAAAGCTGCCCCGATATGGTAGGTCTGTATGTCCGCGGCGAATACAAGGATATGACAGGCAACACCGAAAATGCAAAGCTCCAGCGCGAACGCGCACTGGAAGTGCTGAACAACATTGCAACAGGCAATATCGTCAACCCGCCAGCCGAGGATTAATCCATCTCGGTCAGCCGCTGAAAATGCGGTGCTCCGTCTACAGGGGCTATCGGCGCAGGACTGCCGTCCGCTTCGGGAACGCCCCGTATAAGGATATCACAGGGAATATGCTCTGTACCGCTGCGCTTTCTCACAGGTACTTTTTAAGATTGTCGCAGAACTGCTGCTCGCGCTTCAGAAGAGCCGCCGCGTCATTGCGGATGCGCTCCTCCGCCTTGCCCGAGCTGTTCAGCGCGTGTGACATATCGATAATACCCATCGTAGTGCCGCGCACCATCATCTCCGCAAGGCTCTGGGAGCTGGGATCCTGCATGGCTTTCATACCAATGCCCATCTTTGCCATAGCTCTTGTGAACACTGGGTATGTCTTCGGTACGCTGCCTCGGCGGACAAGCTCCGCCCGCGCCTGAGAAGCTACGCTGCGGTAACGCTCACGCTCTGCGGATATCTCACTGCGCAGCTTTGAATTTACGCAGTATTTCAGCACATCTCCGCTGGATTCATAAGCCATCTCCGCATTTTTGTAGACGCTTTTCAGTATCTCCGCACTCTGGCGGTTTTTGAAATCATTCATAACAAATACCTCGCTTTCGCAATCATCTTCAGCGATATTATTCCCCGTTTCACAACGGATTATTTATATCCGAAAGGAGTTAAGATGAAAAGAAGACCATTTCATATCCTGCTGCTTAAAGGCATAGGATATATCGTGCTCGGAAATGTCATGTGCCTTATCATGACAATGGCGCTGGCTATGTTCGGACTTAATCTGTTCATGAATATACTATCTATATTATGCTGCAGCGCAGTGTTCTTTATGCTGGTGTTCACCGTGGCTTGGAAAGACGGCTGTGATGAAAGAAGCCTTGTTAAGCACGGCAGAGTGGAAGCTCCGCTGAAGTACCGCTGGATCCTTATAGGCTCTCTGATGTTCCTTGCGGCAGCTATACCAACTATAGTGCTTCTGCTGAACAAACTGTTCTTCCCCGAAGCCGATACGCTGTTTCTGTACCGCTTTATAAGCGGCAGCGCATATCCTTTCGTGAATACGTTCATCCCTACCGCAGAGGCTAATGTAGATGCATGGCATACTACCCTGCGCCAGTTCGATAATATGTCAGTATGGTTCCCTGTGCTGATGCTGGTATATTACGCACTGATCCCCGCTGTTACTCAGCTAGGCTACTATATGGGATATCACGACAAACTGAACGCCGATAAAATAATGTATAAATGACCTGTTCCCGCCTCACAAAGGGCGGGAATTTTTATCGCGGCAAAGCGATACCGTGTAAACGTTTCCTTGATTGTTTGAAATAAGTTAAAAAATATTGGGCAAATATGACAAAACCCTTGATAAAAAAATAGCAATAAACATGAAAAATCAACAAAACTATTGAAATAATACAGGTAATGTGATACAATAATTACAAGGAATTATACTGTCTTGCTATGTTTTTTGGCAGATTTGTGCAAGGCGGGTATATTTTTTACTTTATAACTAGGAGGTATGAAAATGGCAATCATTGTGCCTGAAGAGTACAATGTCCCGCTTCACCTTTTCCATCAGGGTGAGAACTCCCATGCATATGAGTTCTTCGGCGCTCATAAAATGATAAATAACGGAAAAGAAGGCGCAGTCTTCAGAGTATGGGCACCTAACGCAAGATCCGTCAGCGTTGTGGGTGATTTCAACCACTGGGACAGAGGCCACAGCTGCATGAACAAGATCAGCGAGGGCGGCATCTGGGAGCTCTTCATTGAAGGCATCAAGCAATATGACAACTACAAATTCAGTGTGGAAAGTCCCGATGGGCTGATAAAGCTCAAGGCAGACCCATACGGCTACCACATGGAGCTCCGTCCCAACACAGCCAGCAAGTTCTATGAGTTGGATGGCTTCAAGTGGACGGACGGCAAATACATGGAAGCGCTTGCAAAGAAGAATATCTATGACAGCGCCGCAAACATCTATGAAGTAAACATCGGCTCATGGAAAAAGGACGGCGAGAGCTATTATGATTACAAGCGCCTTGCAGACGAGCTGATACCTTATGTAAAGGATATGGGCTACACTCACGTGGAGCTCATGCCCATTGCAGAGTTCCCGTATGATGGCTCATGGGGCTATCAGCAGATAGGCTATTTTGCTCCCACATCCAGATTTGGTACTCCGCACGATTTCATGAGCTTCGTGGACAAGTGCCACAAGGCAGATATCGGCGTTATCGTGGACTGGGTTCCTGCACACTTCCCCAAGGACGCTGCAGGTCTGTATGAGTTCGACGGTACGAGCTGCTATGAATATGACGACCCCTTGAAGCGCGAGCACAAGAACTGGGGCACTCATATATTCGACTGGGGCAAGCCTGAGGTGCAGTCTTTCCTCGTATCCAACGCTAATTACTGGATAGAAAAGTATCACATCGATGGTCTGCGTGTGGACGCTGTGGCTTCCATGCTGTACCTCGATTATGACAGACAGGGCGGCGAATGGCGACCCAATGCCTACGGCGGACACGAAAACCTTGAGGCTGTGGCTTTCCTGCAGAAGCTGAATGCAGCGCTGTTCAGAGAGCACCCCAATATAATGATGATCGCCGAGGAATCCACCGCTTGGCCGATGGTAACAAAGCCTGCAGATATCGGTGGTCTTGGCTTCAATTTCAAATGGAACATGGGCTGGATGAACGATATGCTCCGCTATATGTCCATGGATCCGCTTTCCAGACCATACAATCACAACCTTGTAACATTCTCGTTCTATTATGCATTCTCCGAAAACTTCATCCTGCCTATCTCGCACGACGAGGTGGTATACGGAAAATGCTCCATGCTGGACAAGATGGGCGGCCCGAGAGAATTCCGCTTCAACTCGATGCGTACTTTCCTCGGCTATATGACAGCTCACCCCGGCAAAAAACTGATGTTCATGGGTCAGGAATTTGCCCAGTACAAGGAATGGAACTTCCAGACAGGACTCGACTGGGAGGTCCTTGAGTTTGAGCCTCACTACCAGCTGCACCAGTATGTGAAGGATCTGAATAAATTCTATAAGAATACTCCCGCACTCTGGGAGTGCGATACAAGCTGGGAGGGCTTCCACTGGATATCCAGTGAGGATAATGCCAACAGCGTTATCGCATTCAGAAGAATTGCAAAGAACAAGGATGAGATCATCTGTGTTTGCAACTTCCAGCCGGTACGTCATGAGATATACGATATAGGTGTTCCTTACTACGCTGATTACAAGGAGATATTCAACTCCGATGACAAGAAGTACGGCGGTTCAGGTATAACGAACGGTACTCTTACCGCTCAGGAAGCTCCGCTGCATGACGAAGCGTTCCGCATCACTCTTGATCTGCCGCCTATGTCGGTAATGTACTTCGAGGTAAAGAACAAGCGCATGACTCCTTCCGAAGAGGCAGCCGAAAAGGCAAAGGCCGCAGAGGAAAAAGCAGCAAAGGCGACAGCCAAGAAGACCGATGCTGCAAAAGCCAAGAAATAATGAGTCACCACAATAAATAATGCTAATTTCACGACAGCAATGTCGGGACAGGAGGAAATATATGAATCACATCAAAAAAGAGTGCGTAGCCATGCTGCTTGCAGGTGGTCAGGGCAGCCGTCTTTATGCACTGACACAGGACATGGCAAAGCCCGCTGTTCCTTACGGCGGTAAGTACAGGATCATCGACTTCCCGCTTTCCAACTGCGTTAACTCGGGTATCGATACCGTAGGCGTTCTTACACAGTATCAGCCTCTGGTGCTCAACGAGTACATAGGCAATGGTCAGCCCTGGGGTCTTGACCGCGCACACGGCGGCGTACACGTTCTGCCCCCTTACGAGACCGCTTCAGGCAAGGCATGGTACTCCGGTACAGCTAACGCTATCTATCAGAACATAGGCTTCGTTGACAGATACAACCCTGAATATGTAGTTATCCTTTCGGGTGACCACATCTACAAGATGGATTACTCCAAGATGATCGATTTCCATAAGGAGCAGAAGGCTGACGCTACCATCGCAGTTCTGGAGGTTCCGTGGGAAGAAGCTCCCCGTTTCGGTATCATGAGCGCTAACCCCGATGGTACTATCTACGAGTTCGCAGAGAAGCCCGCAGAGCCCAAGTCCAACCTCGCTTCCATGGGTATCTATGTATTCACATGGGCTAAGCTCAGAAAGCACCTCATCGATAACGAAAACGACGAGGGCGCTACAAAGGACTTTGGTAAGAACATCATCCCCATGATGCTCGCTAACAACGAAAAGATGGTTGCATACCACTTTGACGGCTACTGGAAGGATGTTGGTACTATCGACTCCCTCTGGGAAGCTAATATGGACGTGCTGGATCCCAACGTTCCTCTTGATCTGCTGGATGACAGCTGGAAGATCTACTCCAGAAACCCTGTAATGCCTCCTCACTACACAGGCATGAACAGCAAGATCGAAAACTCTATGGTAGCAGAAGGCTGCGAGATCGATGGCACAGTTGATTTCTCCGTGCTGTTCGCAGGCGTTACCATTGAAGAGGGCGCAGTTGTAACAGACAGTATCATCATGCCCGGCTCTACTATCAAGAAGGGCGCAGTTGTTGAATACGCTATCGTAGGCGAAAACTGCGTTATCGGTGAGGGAGCTCATGTAGGCGATCGTCCCGAGCGTATCGAGGACAAGTCGCAGTGGGGCGTTGCGGTAATCGGTCACAACGTAAACGTATCTCCCAACGCTGTTGCCGCACCCAAGGCAATGATCTCTAAGGATATTTGATATTGGAAAGGATGTTTTTGATATGGCAAGTATGGCTAATGTTTTAGGACTTATTTTTGCTAATATGCATGAAGCAAACCTTCCCGAACTGACAAAAGGCAGAGCAATGGCGAGCGTTCCCTTCGGTGCAAGATACCGTATGATCGACTTCCCTCTCTCCAACATGGTCAACTCGGGAATCACACAGGTTGGTATTATTACAAAGCAGAACTACTACTCCCTGATGGATCATCTCGGAATGGGTAGTGAGTGGGATCTGGCAAGAAAGACAGGCGGTCTGCATATCCTGCCTCCCTACAGAAGCGAAGGCAGCGGCATCTACAGAGGTCGTCTTGAGGCTCTGGCAGGCGCAGCTGAATTCATCCGCGAGTCTGATGCTGAATACGTAGTACTGGCTGACTCCAACGTTGTTGCAAACATGGATATCAAGCCCATGGTCGACTTCCATGAGAAGAGCGGCGCAGACATCACCTGCGTTTACGGCAGAGGCGTTTACACCACCGAAAGAACAATGACCATGACTGTTCTCTCCGTTGACGAGGACAACAAGGTATATGATGTTCTGGCAAGACCTGCTATCAGCGGTGAGATGAACGTAGCTCTCGATGTTTACGTTATGAGAAGAAAGTTCCTGGAGGATCTCATCAGAGAATCCGAATGCCGCGGACTGTACAGCTTTGAAACAGATATCCTGCTGCACAAGCTGCATGATTACAAGATCATGGGCTACAAGTATGACAAGTACTATGAGATCATCGACAGCATGAAAACCTACTACAAGGCTAACGCTGACATGATGAACAGAGATATCTGCCACGAGGTATTCAACCTTGAGCGTCCCATCTACACCAAGATCCGTGACGTAGCTCCCGCTAAGTACGGCATTGAGGCTGATGTTAAGGGCTCTCTTATCGCTGACGGCTGTATCATCGAGGGCAAGGTTGAGAACAGCGTGCTGTTCAGAGGCGTTGTTGTTCAGAAGGGCGCAGTTGTCAAGGATTCCATCGTAATGCAGGGCTCTGTTATTGAGGAAAAGGCAAACTGCATCAACGTTATCGCAGATAAGGATGTTAAGCTCACAAAGAACCGTACTATCACTGGTTCCTCTGAGTATCCCGTATTCATCTCCAAGGGCGCAAACGTATAATAAGCTTATCCCCGAGCGAAAGCTCGGGGATATTGTGATTTGAGGATACAACAATGATCAATATAAAAAAGATTATTTCCATAATATTAATCACTGCTGTTTTATTCACAGGCTGTAGTGCTGAAAAAACCAATGAAAACAACGACCAATTTAAAGATCTGCTATTTTGGAGCAATAAGGCATATTCACGTCAAAACGGCTGCGGCGTTGCAGTTTATGAGGACGGTTCAGTATATTGGTATGATTATAATTCCAAAGCACTGTTTTCATCTGCCGATGATCTACCACTGCATCTTGCCGACAAGCAAGTGTCAACGTTTGTTACCACCATACCCGAAGACGAAATGGCGGAATTTATTGAAAAACTATCCAAAAATGCAAAGCACAGCGAAACAATCTATACAGAAAGCCGTACAGATGACATAAGAGGCGATCTGAAATGCTACGCAATCTATAAAGACGAACCGTTACTGCTGGGTGGTACAGGCGACGATATCTATACCAACACTAACGAGCCACTGACTGAAATTTATGAACGATTGATAGAATTACACGAAGAAGCGGTTATAACGACAGGTCATGAGGATGTTTATCCTTGGTAAAAAGAAAACTCTATAACACGGGACAAAGCAATATTTAGGAATATAATATGAATGATTTAATAAAAATAAACGAAGAAAGAATTTCGGCTGAGGAATATATCGACTTCCTTAAAAGAACAGATCTGGGTGCACAATACCCGAAAGAACGATTTGAAAAGAGAATAGCAAAGCTGGTGACAACAGTTTCCCTGAGCCTTGTTGCACGAAATGAGAATGGTTTGATCGTAGGCGTTTTATTTGGTCTGACTGATTATGCATACTGGCTATATGTGACCGATCTGGGCGTTGACAGAATGTACGAGAGACAGGGCGTCGGAAGCCGTCTGATGAAAACAGCACACGAAAAAGCTGGCGGCGAAAAGGATATTGCTGTATATCTGATAGCAAACGAGAATGCTATTCCGTTCTATGAAAAACTTGGAATGAAAAAAGCTGAGGATGTAATGCAGTATAATCACATTGAATGGACAGAGTTTACAGTAAAATAATATACCGTAACACACAAAAACGGCGGACATAAAGTCCGCCGTTCGTGCTTTGATCAGTCTTTTTTGATTGACTTTTGGCTGTTCGCGTGCTATAATTAGTAATAAATCGGGATTGGAGAGGTGCAAAATATGTATGTAAGTGAAAGAGTAGCAGAGAAGGACAAGGAAATATACGAAAGATTATATCGTTATAATTGGGATGAAAAATATAGTCATTGGGTAACAGATAGGCAAAAAGACATTTATATTGTCTGTACCGGAAAACGCGGAGTTGAAACTCCTGTTATTTTTTATATGCAGTTCAAGCAAATGAAGGTTGAATTTTGGATATGGGAAGCCGATTTTAAGTACAGCATTATAGATGTCAGGATACCTCCTGAATTAAACAATGATAAATCGGAAATTGAAAACGAAATTCGATGTGCATATTTTGAAACGAATGGGTTGATGTGGGACTTACCTTCTAGTATTGACGATTGTACTTTTAAATTTGAAACAATTTGATAGTAATGATGGTTGGCGTTTTAAATTTCAGTTGAATACAAAAACGGCGGACATAAAGTCCGCCGTTCGTGTTTTTATCAGTCGATCTCAACGGAGATCTTCTCATCGGCTCTAACTGCGCCTGCGCGCATAACAGTTCTGATCGCCTTAGCGATACGACCCTGCTTGCCGATAACTCTGCCCATATCATCGGGGGCAACGTGCAGGTGATACACCACAACGCCCTCTGCATCGGGCTCGTCTGCTGTGACCTGTACCGCGTTCTTATCCTCAACGAGGGCAGACGCGATAGTTGTCAGAAGCTCTTTCATCATATATTATCCCTCCTTGGGGTGATCGTTCAAACGGGCGAAAGCCCGCCCTCAAACCTCGCTGTAAGATTACTTCATCAGTCTCTTAACAGTGTCGGTAGGCTGTGCGCCCTTCTTGATCCACTCGTTAGCCTTCTCCATGTCGATCTTTACAAGAGCGGGCTCCTGAGTAGGATCATAGTAGCCGATCTCCTCGATGAAACGACCATCTCTGGGGTAACGGGAATCAGCAACAACTACACGATAGAAAGGAGCCTTCTTAGCGCCCATTCTTCTCAGTCTGATCTTTACTGCCATTTTAGTTTTCTCCTTTCATAGATTTTTTATATTCCAAGCGGCGTACCGCTATGAATAAGCATTACCATCCCAATATTCCGCCGATCGCTGCGACCGCTCCGATAGCCATAATGAATACGCCGAGTATTCCGTAGAATATCCTTGCGCCATTTCTGCCGAATATCGCCACAACACCGCGTGCTCTGCGGTTGTTGAAGTACCAGTCCCAGTTCATCACCGCGCCCATCAGCGAAAACAGACCGATGGCGGCGAACACAAGACCCATCACGATCATCATTACGGATTCTTCCATGGCTGCTCCTTTCGGAAATTACATGGGGAAACCGGGGCCTCCGAAGCCGCCCATTCCGCCGCCCATGTTGCCCATCTGCTTCATGAGGTTCATCGGAATACGCATTTTCTTCTTGCCCTTGCCTGTCATGCCCATCTGCTTCATCATCTTCTGCATCATCTCGAACTGCTTGAGTAACTGATTAACATCCTCTACCTTAGTGCCCGAGCCTGCCGCGATCCTGCGCTTGCGCTTTGCATCGATAATGGAGGGCTTTTCACGCTCCTTAGGAGTCATCGAGGAGATGATAGCCTTTGTACGGGGCATCTTCTTCTCATCTATCTGGCTCTCATCGATCTTATTCGCGCCGGGAAGCATCTTCACAATGGAGGATATGCTGCCCATCTTCTCTATCTGAGCAAACTGCTCATAAAGATCATTGAGATCAAATTTGTTTTCCTGCATCTTCTGCATGGTCTTCATGGCTGCCTTTTCGTCAATGGCTGTCTTAGCCTTGTCGATAAGTGTGAGCACATCGCCCATGCCGAGGATCCTGCTTGCCATTCTGTCAGGATAGAACGGTTCGATATCGTCTATCTTCTCGCCGATACCATTGAACTTTACAGGCTTGCCTGTTATCGCAAGTACGGTCAGAGCCGCACCGCCTCTTGTATCGCCATCCAGCTTTGTGAGGATAACGCCTGTGATATCCAGTGCGTTATTGAAGCTCTCTGCTACGTTTACAGCATCCTGACCTGTCATGGAATCCACAACGAGCAGTATCTCATTGGGGTTGGTCTCTTTCTTGATGTTTTCAAGCTCCGCCATCAGCGTTTCGTCAATATGCAGACGACCTGCGGTATCCAGCAGAACAACGTCAAAGCCGTTATCCTTTGCGTGCTTTATACCCTCTTTGGCGATCTTCACAGGGTCTATCTGACCCATCTCGAAAACATGCGCACCTGCCTTTTCGCCAACGATCTTCAGCTGATCTATAGCAGCGGGACGGTAAACGTCACACGCTACCAGCAGTGGTCTGCGGTTCTGCGCGATAAGGTGCTTTGCAAGCTTTGCACAATGCGTTGTCTTACCTGCACCCTGAAGTCCGCACATCATAATAACGCATGGCGGCTTGGAGGGGAAATCAATCCTTGCAGTGGTATTGCCCATCAGCGCGATAAGCTCCTGATGAACTATATCGATCACCTGCTGAGCAGGTGTGAGGCTTTCCATTACCTCTGCGCCTACGGCCTTTTCGCTTACCTTTGCTACGAAGTCCTTAGCTACCTTGTAGTTTACGTCCGCGTCAAGCAGCGCCATACGCACCTCGCGCATTGCCTCCTTGATGTCCTTTTCGTTCAGCTTACCTCTGCCCTTCAGCTTGCTGAATACGCCGTTGAGCTTTCCCGAAAGTCCCTCAAAAGCCATAGTCTCACCACCGTTCTTATATCAAAGCTCTCTCTTTATTTCAGAGAGCAGGAGTTTTATCTCATCGATACTGTTGCCGCTTTCCAGAAGCGATTCCACTCTTTCCAGCTTTGCAGATACGCTGTGCAGCCTTTTCGCAAAGCCGAGCTTTTCCTCCAGCTCATTCAGGCGCTGTTCGCCTTTTTTGATGGAGTACACCACGCTCTGACGGGTAACGCCGCCCATCTCCTCCGCTATCTCGGAAAGAGAAAGATCGGCATTATAGCGCATATCAAGAGCTTCGCGCTGGGCGTTTGCCAGCAGCTCGCCGTAGATATCAAGAAGTATCACAATATCAAAGCTGCGCTCCATAAATACCGCCTTTTCTTTGGTGTCAGGTAAAATTACTTTACAGCAACATTGATATTATATCAAAGAGAAGCCCGTTTGTCAAGCGTTTAAAAGAATTTTCCCGCATTTTCACACAAAAAATACGGGAAATCATTGTTGTTTGTGTAATTCGCTAAAAACTCAGCGCTTTACTCTTCTTATCTTCACCCTGACCTTATTCGACTTGACAGTCACCGCATTCTCCACGGACGCAACAGGCGCAGCCGCTTCCGCCGCCTCGTAAGCCTTTTCATAGAAATACAGCTGTGAATTTAGCTTCTCCTCGCCGTCCTCGCGCACAACATGGCTGTACTTACCGTTCTTGCCCTGCTCGCGCGCCTTTACGTTATCGCGCAGCATCACCTCGAACATCTCAGCTACCCTGTCCGCAAGACGCTTATCGGGAATGGGCGCTGCAACCTCTACGCGGCGCTCGGTGTTTCGGGTCATGAAATCGGCGCTGGAGATATACACACGCCTGCGATCGCCCTTGCCGAAGATATAGATGCGGCTGTGCTCCAGAAAGCGTCCCACAATGGAGATGACGCGGATATTCTCAGTGTCGCCCTCAATGCCTGCCACAAGGCAGCATATTCCACGCACCACAAGATCTATCTTCACACCCGCGCGGCTCGCCTCTGCAAGCTTGCGGATGATATCCTTATCGGTGAGGGAGTTCATCTTTATGCCGATGTAGCCGTCCTTGCCGTAGGTGATCTCATTGTCTATCATCTCTACAATGCGGCTCTTGAGACCCTTGGGAGCTACCAGCAGCTTGTTGGTGCTCTCTACGGTGTTGCCTACTGTCAGTGCGTTGAACACCACCGAAGCATCCGAGCCGAAGTCCCTGTCTGCGGTCATCATGGTAAGGTCAGTGT
Organism: Oscillospiraceae bacterium; assembly: GCA_017465665.1. GTDB lineage: Bacteria > Bacillota > Clostridia > Oscillospirales > Ruminococcaceae > CAG-115. Next base: position 93,747 of record JAFTVU010000003.1, read on the forward strand.
AGAGCTTGGATGTGCGCTCGTTGTAATTGCCCGTACCCACCTGTGTGATGTAGCTGATATTATCACCGTTTCGTACAGTTATCAGCAGAAGCTTGGAATGTACCTTGAGCTCCTCCAGACCGTAAATAACATTTACTCCTGCGTCCTCAAGCTGCTTTGACCAGCCGATGTTGTTCTCCTCATCGAAGCGTGCACGAAGCTCCACCAGAGCCAGCACATCCTTGCCATTCTCCGCAGCGCGGATAAGCGCATTGATGATCTTACTGTCCCTCGCAACTCTGTACAAGGTGATCTTGATGGATACCACATCAGGGTTATCCGCCGCCTCATCCAGCAGACGGATGAACTGGTTTATGTTCTCATAAGGATAGGAAAGCAGGATATCACGCTGCTGTATCTGGGAAATGAGCGGTCTTTTCGGGTCGATATCGGGAGAACGCTGTGGGGTGAGCGGCCTGAAGAACAGCTCGCTCTGCTTTTCCAGACGTCTTTCCAGCGCCGAAAGGAAACCAAGGTCCAGCGGTGATTTCTGACGGAAGATAAAGTCCTCCTTAACACGCAGAGTCTTGGAAATAACTTCGATGATATCAGCCGATGGCTTGCCCTGAAACTCCACGCGCACAGGCTGGAGCTTCTTGCGCTTCTTCACCAGCTCGCTCATGATATCGCGGAAATCCACATCATGATCGTACAGACCCTCGTCCATGGCGATATCTGCATTTCTTGTTACACGGAAGATACAGCGGGATATCATCTCGAAATTCTTGAACACCAGTCCTGCATAACGGCTGATGAGCTCCTCACAGAGGATGAATTTACCTGTTCCGGGCAGCCAGATAAGGCGTGGGAAGTTCTCGGATGCAGGCAGTATTCCGAATGTCACCTTGCCTGCTGCGTCATCCTTTTTGCGTATGGTTACGCCGATGTATATCTCGCCGTTCTTCAGGAACGGAACAGGGTGCTTCTTATCCACCACGCCCGTGAACAGCAGCGGCTGTATCTCTTTTGTGAAATAAGCACGCAGATACGCGTCCTCATCCGGTGAAATGTCTCCTGTTAAGTGCTGTATGCCGTATGCCGACATTCCATTCATTATATCCGCATAGGCAAGGTCCTTTACAGGCAGCAGCTCCTTTACGCGCACTGCTATCTCAGTAAGCTGCTCCTTGGCGGTCATGTTGGTCTTGTTCTCCCTGTCCTTGGGATCGAACATCAGCTTGTCGTTCAGACTGCCCACGCGTATCATAAAGAACTCGTCAAGATTGGAGCAGAATATCTGCACGAAGCGCAGACGCTCAAACAGCGGAGTTTCGGTATCCTGCGCCTCTTCAAGAACGCGCTCGTTGAATTTCAGCCAGGAAAGCTCTCGGTTATCGTAGAATTTTTCGCTCATGTTGCACCTCTTGTAGAGTTATTATCAGTTTTTATTATACCTATTTTTACAGTACTATTCAATTTCGGTACGGATAGTAAATTCATCAGGAAGATCAAAAATATCTTTTTTCAAGAACAGCGGATAGAAATATTCATCTTGTAATCTTTCAAACTCCAGCCATTCAAAGGTATGTGTTCGATATCCCTCATTCGATGTAAATCTTCTGCCCTTCGCCAATAGATCAGTATCTGTAATATCCATCAAAAAGTATATACAAAGCTCATGGTAATACAGATCATCTACATCTTCCGTAAAAAACGCTTGGTTTAACCACAACGGACGAACTACCTTAGGAGTAACGCCTAATTCTTCCTGTACTTCTCTGATTACAGCCGCTTCTGCCGTTTCTCCCAATTTAACTCGTCCGCCGGGCAAATAAAAATACGGCGAACGTTCATCTCGCATAGCCAGAATGCAGCCGTCCGATATCATCATTGCACACACTCTGTAATTGAATTTCTCATTGCCTGTTATAAATGATATATCCATAATACCCTCATCTCTTACGCTCCGCTTGCTCTCACCACTTCCTGTCAAAGCTGGGTGCTTCAAGCAGGGGATTTGATGTTTTAAGCGGCTTTTTCGATCTCTGGTGGATGTGTTCCGCTATATTGAATTCACGCTTTTTAGGCGCATTTCTGAACAGCTCCAGATAATGCCGCGCCGAACGCTCCAGCTGCTTCGTGCTGCCGAGATCATACCTGATACGCAGCCTGTCCAGCGGCTTGTAAAAGCGGGAATCAAGCTCCGAGTTGTCGAATTGCAGCTCGCCATCCTCGTCGATATGGTATCCAAGCTGATCTGACGGAAAGAAGTACTCCCGTATCTCCCCCGTAAAGGTGATAGCAGCAGGAGCTGTCTTAGGATCTCGCTTTATCTCTGTCAGTCCGCTAAAGGGAATGTAATATAATCTGCGATATATTGTGCGCTCTCCGTACAGATAATGCTCCCCTGCATATCGGCTGTATATCATGCCCTTTGGCAGGATGTCAAAATAGGTGAAGCGTGCATGACGGCGCTGTTTTTTCTCAACGATGTACGCGCCTGCAAAGCAGGCTGTCATCCCTGCCGCAACACAGCCTGCGATGATACGCAGCATAAGCTCCGCAAGGCTCTTGTCGCCATCCGCACGCAGGTTGAATACGATGTTCGCCGCACAGAATACGCACACCGCGGCAAGCGGCATGAGCAGCGCTATAATAACAGTCTTCAGCCGCTTCGGATATATGGTGGTATCCGCATGGAAATACTCTCTCAACATGCCGCCTCCCTTCATATAGTATACTTAAATTATATCAGATACTACATCAAAAATCAACCGCAGAACCACCCTGTGAAGTTTTTCATAAAAGGACTTGATTTTTTCCGCGCAATAGAGTATAATAGTAAAGGTATTTGTGATCGTCCTCGATTATGGGGACAGGCCCTGTGCAACGGAGTGCCGTGAACCATGTCAGGCGGGGAACCGAGCAGCATTAAGCGGATCTCTCCGTGTGCCGCAGCAAGCCTGTTCTCATAATCGAGGACGATCTGTTTTACAAAAAAGAGGAGGTGTTGATATGTATCTTGCGCTGTATAGAAAATATCGTCCGTCTACGTTTGATGATGTTATATCCCAGCCCCATATCACCACCACACTGAAAAATCAGATAACAGGCGGAAAGCACGGCCATGCGTACCTGTTCACAGGATCACGCGGAACAGGTAAAACGACCTGCGCCAAGATACTTTCCATGGCGGTGAACTGCCTTAATCCAAAGGACGGCAACCCCTGCCTTGAATGTGAAGCCTGCCGCGAGATAGCAGATGGCTCTGCGGTGGATATCGTGGAGATGGACGCAGCCTCCAACAACGGCGTAAACGATGTGCGTATGCTCCGTGATGAAGTTGCATACACCCCCGTAAGCTGCAGGTTCCGCGTATACATCATCGACGAGGTACACATGATGAGTACCGCGGCATTCAATGCGCTGCTGAAAACGCTCGAAGAACCGCCCGCGCATGTTATCTTCATCCTCGCTACCACAGAACTTCACAAAGTCCCTGCAACTATCGTATCCCGCTGCCAGCGGTTCGAGTTCCGCAGGATAGATATTGCCGACAGTGCTGACAGGCTCATGTCCGTTGCCGAAACAGAGGGTATCACTCTTGAACGTGACGCGGCAGAGCTGATCTCCCGTCTTTCCGATGGCGGTATGAGAGATGCTCTCTCTATTCTTGACCGCTGCATCGCCGCAGGCGGTGTAGTCACATCGGATGTGGTAAGAAGCTGTGCAGGCGTTGCTGATAACGACCATCTTTTCCGTTTTGCAGAGATGATAGCCAACAAGGATGTTTCAGGCTGTCTGAAGCTCATGCAGGAGCTGTACAACGGCTCAAAGGATCTTGCAAGACTGATCGATGAGCTTAGCGGTCACTACCGCGATCTCATGCTTTATAAGACTGTTCCCGAGGACAAGGAGCTTATCTCCGCGCTCCCCGATGAATATGCAGAGCTTGATAGGCTCTGCGGCATGTACACTTTAAGCGATATACTGCGCTGTCTGGAGCTTTTACAGAAATGCGCGGATACCATAGGCAAGACGCGTCACCGCAGAACAGCCGCTGAAATGACACTGATAAGGATGTGCCTTGGAAGTGCAGCAGAAAGCTCAGAAGCTCCACGAAAGATAGCTGAGCCTGCGCCTAAAGCGCCTGTAAGCCAGCCTATGGGACAGGAATTTGCACCCGTTCCCGATGAAAAGCTGTCACCGCAGGTCGCTGCGATAATCAACAGAACAAAGGCAATAAGCGAAGAACGCACAAAGCCCGCCGAGGAGCCTAAAAACGCTCCCGTTGCAGAATCTGCTCCCGTGCAGAGCGCACCCGTTCACACGGAAGAAGCTCCACCACCTGCATTGGACAGTGCGCCTGCTCCTTTTGATATGGATGTGCCACCGCCCGAGCCCCCTCCCGAGGACTATGCGCCTCAGAGTGAGTTCGAAGCGATGTCTGCTCCCACGGAACGACCGCAGCAAATGGCAGAGTTCCCTGCTGAAAAAAACGCTCCCGAGCCTGCCGCAGATATCGAAGAAGCTGAAGAAGCTCAGCCACTGCAGCCCGAGGAGCTTGTTCCAAAGCCCTCAAAGCTGCCCGATATCACTCCCGAATTCTGGCGCTCCTGCATAGAGCTTATGGGCGGAATGATGAGCTATATGCTGGATGACTCCACCGCTTCAGTAAATGCAGACGGCATGCTTGAAATACGCTCGGATAACCTACTGCTGCATAATCAGGTCAAGGAAAAGGGCTATCAGGAGCTTGAAAAGGAGCTCAGCGGCGTTATAGGAAAGAACGTCCGTGCTATCGTCGTTAATAATGACATCAAGGAAAAACCAGTGGTGGAGGAAGTCACCGCTGTGAAGCAGCTGCTTGACAAAGCAAGGCAGCTGGGAATAGAAACCGAAATCAAACAGTGAAAGGAATTACATCACAATGAAAGCAAGATTACCCAAGGAATATCAGAACGCAGCTCCCAACATGAACTCCATGGACAGAAAAGCTCAGAAGATGCAGGAAGACATGACAAGAGTTCAGGAAGAGCTTGCTGAAAAGGAATTCACAAAGCAGGTTGGCGGCGGCGCTCTGGAGCTCGTTATGACAGGCGACAAGCAGCTGAAGTCCGTTACTCTCAAGCCCGAGGTCGTTGATCCCGAGGATATCGAAATGCTGCAGGATCTCATCATCAGCGGTGTAAACGAGATACTCAAGGAAGTTGACGATTACGGCGCAAATGAGATGGAAAAGGTTACAGGCGGAGTTTCTTTCCCCGGATTCTTTTAAACAGACAAGCGGTCTTTGCGAAAAGGCCGCTTCTTGATATGAAATTATGATCAACAAGCTGAAACAGATACTGAAGCTGCTGCCTGTACGGACGGCGCCTTTCTTTGCGGCAGGAATACTGCTGTGTGCAGGCGGAGGTATCTTTTCTGTGATATCGGTGATGTCCGCCGCAGTGCTTTCTGTTCTTGCATACCGTTTCAGACGGGAAATGCTTGCAAGTGCACTGGCGCTACTGCTAGGTATGCTTTCGATATCTGCATATATCCTGCTGATATGCAAGCCGCTGGAGGCTTATGCGGATATCTCACAGCGGCTTACTCTGCACATCACACAGGAATACAACGCCACAGGATATTCAAGATACGAATGCAGAACACTTATTGACGGGCGACCTGCAACGCTTTTCTTTTACTCGGCCGAGGACTATTCCGCAGGGGATATCCTCAGAGCCGATGTGCGCCTGACCGATACCGCATACGAAATAAATACAGCAATAAAAGCAGCTATCGACGAGGTACACGAGCATATCTCTCCCACGTTCAGCCTGCGCCGAAGCGTTGCCGAATTTCGCTCAGAGCTTCAGCGGAAGATATCGGGCTATATTGAGGGGGACGCGGGCGCTCTTGCACAAGGTCTGCTGTTCGGAGATACAAGCGGCTTTTCCACTGAGCTGTATCATGCAGCAAAAATAAGCGGTGTTGTGCATTTCACTGCTGTTTCGGGCTCGCATTTTGTCATAATAATGGCAGTTCTGCTGGAGCTTGCGGGAAACCGCAAAAGACTTCGCGCAGTACTTTCACTTATCTGCGTTCCGCTGGCAGTTATGTTCTTTGGTGCAGAGCCATCGGTAGTCCGTGCAGGAATAATGGTGTTCCTGTGCAACTGCGGACCTCTTTTCTCAAGACGTGCTGAAAGCATAAACTCGCTTTGCGTCGCCATACTTGTTATGACCGCTTTTACACCCTACGTCATGCTGGATATCGGGTTTCAGATGTCCGTGCTGGGCGTGTTCGGTGTTTCGGTCGTTGGTCCGAGGATCACTCTGATATTGCGCCGATATACACGCAGATTCCCCGAATTTCTCAGAGGCACAGTTGACACGATAGCTATATCCGCATGCGCTGTGATATGCATTGCTCCCATAAGCGCCGCCATATTCGGAGGAGTATCCTTAACAGGCGTATTCACAACGGTCGTGCTTACTCCCGTGTTCTCCGCCGCACTTGCGCTTGCAGTGATCTTCGCGTTTACAGGGCTCACTCCGCTGCTCCTGCCAATAGGGCTGCTCATGAAAGCCGCATATCACATAATAATGCTGTTCGGTTGTGACAGCAGGCTGTGGCTGGTACTGGATCTCAAAGCAGCAGGATTTCTTGCCCTCGTTGCCGCTGTATCATTGACCATAGCTGCTGTATTTTATGACGAAAAGCGCGGATATGCTTTCACTGTGCTGGCGCTTTCTGTTGCAGCTTCCATAGGACTAAGCATGATATCCTCTTCTTCACGCAGAAAGATAGAATTTATCTCTGACGGAACGAGCGGAGCGGCTGTGGTGTGCATAAAGGATGAAGCTGCAGTGCTTATCTGCGGAAGCGGAAACGGGCTGGATATCCGCCTTGCAGACTGTCTGCTGCGAAACGGCACACATACTATCCGCTATATCTCGGCTGAAGACCTGACGATAAGCGGAGCGGATGCTCTGCTCACTATCGCTGAACTCTATCCGACAGAGCATATAAACACAAATGCGCTCACCTCCTCCATGCTGACTGAACAGCTGAGAGATATCAGGATGACCTCGGATAATATCGACAGCTTTACGGTCGATGGCATCTCGATAGCCTGTGCAAAGGCAGGAGATACTGATGTAGCCGCAGACATCGTTATGTATTACGGATACAAGAAGTCCGAGCCCGCACACAATGCACGGCTTCCCTTGTACATTTCCTCAAGACAGGAGATACTCCCCGAAAACGGGATAAACATATATGATACCCCATATGAGATAAGATTAGAAAGAACGGAGAAATAATATGGCTGAATTTATATCCGCACCTCTCGCTCTCGCCGCTGAGCAGTTTGCAAAGCTCCCCGGCGTGGGAATCAAGACCGCACAGCGCCTTGCCTATCACATGCTGAATCTCCCTGCCGAGGAGGTAGAGGAATTTGCAAGCGCGCTCGTTAAGGCACGTAAGGGCGTGCAGCTCTGCCGCTGCTGCCAGAACTTCACCGACCGCGATATCTGCGAGCTCTGCGCTGACGATGACCGCGACGGCGATGTTATCTGCGTGGTGGAATCCCCCAAGGATGTTTCAGCGTTTGAGCGCTCAGGCGGCTACGATGGCGTTTATCATGTGCTGCATGGTCTGCTCTCGCCTATGGACGGAATCACCGCGGAAAACCTCAAGATAAAGGAGCTCATGAGCCGCCTTGCAACTGCAAAGGAGGTCATCATGGCGACAAACCCCACCGTTGAGGGCGAGGCTACCGCAGTTTATATCGGCAGACTTATCAAGCCGATGGGAATAAAGGTATCACGTCTTGCTTACGGTCTGCCTGCAGGCTCGGCTCTGGAATTTGCAGATGACGTGACATTGCAGAAAGCCTTGGAAAACCGCAACGAGATATGATGAAAAAGCCCGTTTTTTCTGCGCGGAGCATGGTATTCACCGCCATAATGGCAGCGTTGCTGTGCATTGCTGCTCCGTTCAGCCTGCCGATACCCTCGGCTGTACCGCTTTCCCTTGCGACATTCATGATATATCTGATCGGCGCACTGCTGGGCAAGGCAAAGGGCTCTGCCGCCGTAGGCGTGTATATACTCATCGGCGCGGTGGGACTTCCTGTGTTTTCGGGCTTCATGGGCGGCTTTGCTCATGTTGTGGGAATTACAGGCGGCTACATCATCGGATATATCCCCTGCGTGTTCCTGACGGGACTTTTCACTGAGCTTTCATGCAGCAGGCTGCGCGGTATCGTCACAGGTATGACCCTCGGCACACTGGCATTGTACGCATTCGGAACGATATGGTTCATGCTGTTCACAGGCTCGGAACTGACTGTGGCTCTGGCCGGCTGCGTAATGCCGTTCCTGCCTTTTGATGTGCTGAAGATGATCGTAGCATGTGCGGTGGCTGTACCGCTGAGAAACAGACTGCTGCCTGTTA
>JAFTVU010000046.1 GCA_017465665.1 Oscillospiraceae bacterium
AGTAGTTGTAGGCAGATCGTGTGCTTTAAGAACGCTGTCAAGCATATCTGCAACACCCTTTCTGCACATACCTTTTTCCTCAGCCAGATGAGTAAATACGCTCATACCGATAGCGACTGCCGCTCCATGAGTAATGCCATTAAAATTATGATATTTTTCGATCGCGTGACCGAGTGTGTGACCAAAGTTGAGCAGCATACGCTCGCCGGCCTCACGTTCGTCATTTTCTACTACCTGTGCTTTTATTGAAACACATTCCTTTATCAGATCGCTTATGGTGAAGCTGCGTTCCTTGCTGTAAAAGCTCTGTGTCATATCAAAGACCTTTGGTGATCTGATCATGCCATACTTGATAACTTCGGCCATACCGTCGATGAAAAACTCGCGCGGCAGCGTGTCAAGAGAACCTGTGGCAGCATATACAAGACTTGGCTGATAGAATGCTCCGACAAGATTCTTGCCGCTGTTTATATTCACGGCAGTTTTTCCACCTACCGAGCTGTCCACCATCGCAAGAAGAGAGGTGGGTATCTGCACGAATTCTATACCACGCATATAGGTGGCAGCTGCATAGCCTGTAAGGTCGCCTGTGACGCCGCCGCCGAGAGCTATCAGCATATCCGAGCGTGTAAAGCCGTTATCAGCCAGAAAATCATAAAGTCTGAGCAGAGTTTCGTGACATTTGGACGACTCACCGTGAGGGAATACAAACTTAACTGCATTTATCCCCACATTATTGAGTGCCTGAAGCACTGTGTCGCCATAATACTTATCAACATTATCATCTGTAACAATAGCAGCATGACGAGCCTTTGTTGCAGTGACAATGTGCTCCCCGAGAGCGTTATAAAGATCATCGTTTATTATAATATCGTAATTTTTACTTGCATTGACATTAACTATCTGCATATTGAATGCTCCTTTCAATACTCTGATAAATACACAGTTTAATTTTATACCATTTTGACGTATTTGTCAATATAATATTGATTTGTTCGTACATTTTAACAAAAGTTTTAGGGATTTAGCGTTATAAATCGCTAAATTTTTTTGATAAACCACTTTACAGCGATGAAATTTAGTGATATAATGTCAATTACAGAACATTTGTTAAGGAGGATATTCACTATGGGAATGACGATGACTCAGAAGATCCTTGCCAGACACGCAGGACTTGATACAGTTACTGAGGGTCAGCTTATAAAGGCTAAGCTTGATATGGTGCTTGGTAATGATATAACCAGCCCTGTTGCTATAAATGAATTTGAAAAGAATGGATTCAGCGGAATCTTTGATAAGAATAAGATATCTCTTGTTATGGATCATTTTACTCCCAATAAGGATATTAAGGCTGCAAAGCAGTGTCAGCAGTGCAGAAACTTTGCAGATAAATATGATATCGTAAATTATTATGATGTTGGCGAGGTAGGTATTGAGCACGCTCTCTTGCCTGAAAAGGGTCTTGTGGTTCCATCTGACTGCGTTATCGGAGCGGACAGCCACACCTGTACCTATGGTGCTCTGGGTGCATTTTCTACGGGTGTAGGCTCTACTGATATGGCGGCTGGCATGGCAACAGGCGAAGCATGGTTCAAGGTTCCGTCTGCAATCAAGTTCAACCTTACAGGCAAGCTGAATAAGTGGGTGTCGGGTAAGGATGTAATACTGCATATCATCGGAATGATCGGTGTTGACGGAGCTCTGTATCAGTCAATGGAATTCAGCGGCGAGGGTCTTAAGAGCCTTTCTATGGATGACAGACTCTGCATGGCGAATATGGCTATCGAAGCAGGTGCGAAGAATGGAATCTTCGAGGTCGATGAAGTTACGCTTGCTTATGTAAAGGGAAGAACTGAACGCACATTTGAGATTTTCAAGGCTGATGATGACGCTCAGTATTCAAGGGTAATAGATATAGATCTTTCAGAGATACGTCCTACTGTTTCTTTCCCCCATCTTCCTGAGAATACAAAAACGATAGATGAAGCAGAGAAGCTGAATATAAAGATCGATCAGGTGGTTATCGGCTCCTGCACCAACGGACGTTATTCCGATCTTGAAGCTGCTGCCGCTGTTGTAAAGGGCAAAAAGGTGGCAAAGGGCGTAAGAGCGATCGTTATCCCGGCTACGCAGCAGATATATCTGGATGCTCTGCGTAACGGTCTGTTAGAGATATTTGTTGAGGCAGGAATGGTCGTATCTGCACCGACATGTGGTCCTTGTCTCGGCGGACACATGGGTATACTTGCTCCGAATGAGCGTGCGGTTTCTACAACTAACAGAAATTTCGTCGGCAGAATGGGCGATACCACATCCGAGGTATACCTTGCGAGCCCTGCAGTTGCCGCTGCCAGTGCACTTACAGGCTACATTTCGGGTGTTAAGGAGTAAGGAGGATATATCAAGATGAATGCACACGGTACAGTACATAAATATGGCGATAATGTTGATACGGATGTTATAATTCCTGCAAGATACCTTAATACAGCAGATCATAAAGAGCTTGCCTCCCACTGTATGGAGGATATCGATAAGGAGTTCGTTAATAAAGTAAAAGATGGCGATATCATGGTCGCAAATATGAATTTCGGCTGCGGCAGCTCCCGTGAGCACGCTCCTATCGCAATTAAAGCAAGCGGTATAAGCTGTGTTATAGCTTCTACCTTTGCGCGTATCTTTTATCGTAATGCCATCAATATCGGACTGCCTATCCTTGAGTGTGATGAGGCGGCAAAGGATATCGATGCAGGTGATGAGGTTGATATCGATTTTGATACGGGACTTATCACAAATGTAACCAAGGGGCACACCTACAAGGCGCAGCCTTTCCCTGATTTTATCAAGGATATTATTAGAGCAGGAGGACTCCTTAATTCGCTTAAGGGGTAAGTTTTGAAGTGATATTGAATATTAAGGCTGCGGCAAGATCGCAGACCGAAGAGATCTCCGCAGTTGCCAGAGCTTGTCTTGACGAGGATGAAAGAATGGCTTTCTATGAGCCTGAAAATCTACCTCAGCTTATGCGTGATGCTCTTCTGATCTCTGTTATAGTATGTGATAAGGTCGTGCGCGGCTTCTGTGTATGTGAAAGATCTCCCATACCAGATGGCTGCGTCATTACAGGTATCTATATCGATGATGGCTTCAGGGGCATTGGTTTTGGCCGTAAGCTGCTTTCGTATACGCTCCGCGAAGCGAGAAGTATGCGTTTTAAATCTGTTTTTCTTTGGGTCGAAGAGGGGAATAGTGCTGCGGAAAGATTTTTCCGTAAGATAGGCTTTCTGCCCGATGGTAAGCGCCGATTGACTAATCCCGACAGTGAGACCTATGAGCTGCGCTATCGTATAGACATCTGAATTATTGTGAAGAGGTATATTATGGTTAAGAATATAGCTGTTATTAAAGGCGATGGTATCGGTCCTGAGATAGTAACCGAAGCTATGAAGGTGCTTGATAAGGTTGCTGAAAGATACGGTCATAAGTTCAATTATGAACAGCTGCTTATGGGTGGCTGCTCGATCGATGTGCATGGTGCTCCGCTGACCGACGAAACGATCGAGCGCTGTAAGGCTTCTGATGCTGTACTTATGGGTTCTATCGGCGGCGATACTACCACATCGCCCTGGTATAAGCTGCCGCCGAATCTCAGACCTGAAGCAGGTCTTCTTGCTATAAGAAAGGCGCTTGGATTATTTGCAAATCTCAGACCCTGCGTACTTTATCCGCAGCTTGCGGGCGCGTGTCCGCTCAAGGAAGAGATATGCGCCAAGGGCTTCGATATGCTCATCATGCGCGAGCTTACAGGCGGTCTTTATTTTGGCAGCAGAAAAACAGAGCCTGTTAACGGAGTTATGACGGCTG